>NZ_AXVU01000050.1:0-38921 GCF_000482585.1 Streptomyces sp. CNQ329
CAGGGCAGATTGCCCACGTGTTACTCACCCGTTCGCCACTAATCCCCGGCCGAAACCGGATCATCGTTCGACTTGCATGTGTTAAGCACGCCGCCAGCGTTCGTCCTGAGCCAGGATCAAACTCTCCGTAAATGCATACCTGAAGAGGCTCCGAAAAACCGAGCCCCCGTAGCAGCATCACAGAAACGAGTCTGCCTCGCTTACTGCTGTGTCACTACATCAAACACTTGGCATCGACTACTTGGCACACTGTTGAGTTCTCAAAGAACGGACACTTCCATCAAAACCCTCACCGGGCTTCTCCGGGCGTTTCCCTTCGGTGTTCCATAACCGTAGCGGATTGTCCCGCCGCCGCAAAATCCGGCACCCGGCGAAAAAACCCGGGCACGCCGAACCAACCCCGGCGAAAGGGAGTCGATCACACTGCGAGTAGATGGCACGAGCCGTCCCTCAGGGACGGCCACCGTCGCACTCCAGAACCAGACAGGCCCCGGGGCAACCCGATGAACATTACGGAGCCGACCGTCCTGTGTCAAGCGCGATCAGCACTAGTCCAAATCAGACAGTCGGCCGGTCGCGTCGGGCTGCGCGTCCTCCACCCGGCGGAGGAGGCGGGTCAGCAGCTCGCCGAGCAGGGTGCGTTCGGTCGGGGTGAGGTCCTGGAGGAGGTCCCCCTCCCACTCCGTGCCCATGCGCATGGCCGCGAACCACTTGTCCCGGCCCAGCTCGGTGATGCCGACGATGACGCGTACGCGGTTGGTCTCGTCGCGTTCGCGGGTGACCAGGCCCGCGGCGACCATGCGGTCGATGCGGTGGGTCATGGCGGCGGGGGTGAGGCCGAGGCGCTTGGCGAGTTCGCCGGGGCCGAGCTGGTAGGGAGCGCCGGCCAGGACGAGGGCCTTGAGCACCTCCCACTCGGCGCTGTTGATCCCGATGTCGGAGAGGTGGCGGCCGTAGGCGACGGTCATGCGGCGGTTGAGGCGGCTCAGGGCCGAGACGATCTGCTCGACCTGCGGGTCGAGGTCGTGGAACTCCCGCTGGTAGAGCGCGATCTGCTCGTCGAGCGAGCGCAGCTCCTGCGTGGGCGTCGGCTCCGCTTCGGTGGCCGGGGTGTCGCTGTCGGACATGGCGCGCAGTATTCCACCTCTCTCGTTCGCGTCGAAGTTCTCAGTCATGTAGTCTTTAGCTTTGAACTTTAGCATCGAAGTCTTCGACCCGGTAGCTCGCGGGCGCCGGGTTGCACGTGTGTATGGGTGGGGTGAGGAGTGACACGCGAGACCGGCACGACGGCTCTCCGCCGGATCCAGGTGGGCAATGCGCTGAGTGCCTTCGGCAGCGGCTTCACGGTGCCGTACACGTTCTTGTACGTATCGCGGGTACGGGACCTGGGTTCGACCACGGCGGGTGTCGCGCTCGCCGGGTTCGCCATGGCCGCGCTGTTCGTGCTGCCCTTCACGGGGCGGTTCATCGACCGGCGGGGGCCGTTGCCCGTGGCGCTCGTCGGCACGGTCGCGGCGGCGGCCGGGGCGTTGTCCCTGGGCCTGGCTTCGACGGCGTCGATGGTGCTCACGTCGACGCTGGTGATGGGCGCGGGGATGGCGGTCATCCAGCCGGCGCTGGCGACGATGATCGTCTGGTGCTCGACGACGGCGACGCGGTCGCGGGCGTTCGCGACGCAGTTCTTCCTGAACAACCTCGGGCTCGGCGTCGGCGGACTGCTCGGGGGGCTGCTCGTGGACGAGGAGCACGCGGGGTCGTTCGTGCGGCTCTTCGCCATCGAGTCGGCGATGTTCCTGGTGCTCGGCGCCGTGGTCGCCACGGTGCGGCTGCCGCGTGGGGCGCGGGCGGCGGAGGCCGTGCCGGCCGGCGGAGGTGCCCGGGGGCGGTGGCGGGTGCTGCTCGCGGACCGGGCCATGGTGTGGCTGTGTGTGCTGGGCTTCGTGATGTTCTTCGCCTGCTACGGGCAGTTCGAGTCGGGTCTGTCGGCGTTCGCGGTCGAGGTGTCGGGGATCTCCCCGTCGACGCTGGGGGTCGCGCTGGCGGCGAACACCGCGGTGATCGTCGTCGCGCAGTTCGCCGTTCTGCGGCTCGTGGAGCGGCGGCGGCGCAGCCGGGTCATCGCCGCGGTCGGGCTCATATGGACGTGCGCGTGGCTGGTGGCCGGGGCCTCGGGATGGGCCGCCGGCGGGCAGGCGGTGGCGACGGCGGCGATCATCTCGACGTACGCACTCTTCGGATTCGGCGAGGCGATGCTGTCGCCGACCGTGGCACCGCTGGTGGCCGATCTGGCGCCGAGTTCACACATCGGGCATTACAACTCGGTGTTCGCGCTGGTCAAGCAGTTGGCACTGGCGATCGGGCCCGCGGTCGGCGGGCTGCTCGCCGGGGCCGGCGCGTACGGGGCGTACCTCTCGATGCTCGTCGTGTGCTCGCTGGGCATCACGGTGATGGGGCTGCGGCTGGGCAAGCGGCTGACGCCGGTGCAGGACTGCCCGCGCCTCGCGGGCACCGTGCAGGTGGCCTCCCACAAGCCGGCGGCGGCCGGGGCGGAGCCGGCGCCCGTGCAGGCGGCCTAGCGGCCGGGCCCGCGCGGGCGCGGCCCGCCGCGTGTGCGCCCTGCGCGGCTGCGCTCGTCCGGCAGGGCGAACTCGCACCACACCGCCTTGCCGCCGCCCAGGGTGCGGCGTGATCCCCAGGTCGAGGCGATCGTGGCGACGATGGAGATGCCGCGGCCGGTCTCGTCGCCCGGCTCCGCCTGCCGGCGGCGGGGCAGGCGGTCGTCGCCGTCGGTGACCTCGACGATGAGCCTGCGGTCCGTACGCCGCAGGCGCAGCCGCATCGGCGGGGAGCCGTGCTGCAGGGAGTTGGCGACCAGTTCGCTGGCCGCCAGCACGCCCAGCTCGCGCAGCTCCGCCGGGAAGCGCCAGCTCGCCAGGACGCCGTCCGCGAAGGCGCGGGCGCGTGGTGCCGCCTCGACGCCGCCGAGGAGGTCCAGCGCCGCGCCCCGGAACAGCTCCGCCTCGCCGTTGTCGCGCAGGGGATGCTCCAGCACCAGCACGGCGACGTCGTCGTCGTGCTCCGCGGTGACGCCGAGGGAGCGGATGAGCCGGTCGCAGACGACTCCGGGGGCGCCGGCGGCACCGGCGAACGCGCTCACGAGCGCGTTCACGCCCTCCTCGATGTCCTGCCCCCGGCGTTCGATGAGGCCGTCGGTGTAGAGGACGGCCGTCGATCCCGGGGGGAAGGGCAGTTCGGCGGAGCTGTGCACCCAGCCGCCGGTGCCGAGCGGGGGCCCGGTGGGCTCGTCGACGCGGCGCACGGTGCCGTCCGCGTCGCGGACGAGGATCGGCAGGTGGCCGGCGGAGGCGTGCACCAGGCGGCCCTCGTGCGGGTCGTGGACGGCGTACGCGCACGTGGCGATCTGGTTCGGGTCGATCTCCGACGCCAGGCCGTCGAGGAGCTGCAGCACCTCGTGCGGGGGCAGGTCCAGGCGGGCGTACGCGCGTACCGCGGTGCGCAACTGCCCCATGACGGCGGCGGCGCGGACGCCGCGGCCCATGACGTCGCCGATGACCATCGCCGTGCGGCCGGCGCCGAGGGTGATGACGTCGTACCAGTCGCCGCCGACGGCGGCGTCGGTGCCGCCGGGCTGGTACTTGGCCGCGACCCGCAGGTCGTCCGGGTGCTCCAGCTTCTCCGGCAGCAGGCTGCGCTGCAGCGCCACCGCGGCCTCGCGCTGCATGCGCTCGCCGGCGCGCAGCCGCTCCGCGGCCTCCACCTGGTCGGTGACGTCGGCGGCGGAGACCAGGACGCCGCCGCTCTCGCCGACGTCGATGGGGCTGCAGGTGAACGTGTACGAGCGGGCGTCGGGGGCGCGGCGGGCCTTGACGGTGCGCGGGGTGCCGCTGCGCAGCACCTGGTCCATCAGCGGCAGCAGCCCCAGCTCGGCGAGTTCGGGCAGCGCGTCGCGGGCGGGCCGGCCCGGGGAGCGGGCGCCGAAGACGGCGGCGTAGGCGTCGTTGACGTACGCGATGCGGTGGTCGGGGCCGTGGACGACCGCGACGGGTGCCGGCAGCCGGCCGAGGGTGGCGCTGACGGGCAGCTCGATTCCGGGGTCGGCGTCGTGTTCCGTATCGGGTTCCGGGCCCGCGTCGCCGCTGCCGCTCGCCGGGCCGCCGCGGTCGGCACCCGGCTCGACTCCGGGAGGCGGTTCCGCCGTGGCGCGACGGCCCTGCCGCCCGGCGCGGGCGGAGGGGACGGCACCGCGGAACCCCCGCGCGGCGGCGGTGCGGCGCGGGGATCCGGGGAGCCGGGGGCTCCAGCGCGTGAAGTTCAAGCGAGCCAGTCCCAGGTCCACTCGTTGGTCGTTCGTTTCGCTCCGTGCCGCTTCGTGCCCGTCCATGGTCACATGCCTCGCCTCAGTCGCCGTCAGGGCCGCGACCCGACCGGGTGGCGAGTTCGAATTCCGCCCGGGGGTGTTCCAGCGAGCCGAGGGCGACGATCTCCCGTTTGAACAATCCGGCGAGCGTCCACTCGGCGAGCACGTGGGCCTTGCGGCCCACGGTGGGGAGCTTGCCTAGGTGGTACGCACGGTGCATGAGCCAGGCAGGGTAACCCTTCAGCCGGTGGCCGTATACATAGGCGATGCCTTTGTGGAGGCCGAGTGAGGCGACGGAGCCGGCGTAGCGGTGCCGGTAGTCGCGCGGGGGTGCGCCGCGCAGGGCGGCGGCCAGGTTGTCGGCGAGCACGCGGGCCTGGCGGACGGCGTGCTGGGCGTTGGGGGCGCAGACGGCGCCGGGCTCGCCGGCGGTGAGGTCCGGTACGGCTGCCGCGTCGCCGGCGGACCAGACGGCGCCCTCGCCCTCGACGCGGAGGCCGGCGGTGCACAGCAGGCGGCCGCGTGCGTTGCGGGGCAGGCCGGTGGCGGCGACGACGGGGTGGGGGCGGACGCCGGCCGTCCACACGAGGGTGCGGGTGGGGAAGCGGGCGCCGTCGTCGAGTTGGGCGACGCGGTCCGTACAGCTCGACAGGCGGGTTCCCAGGCGTACGTCGACGCCGCGTTCGCGCAGACGGCGTACGGCGTACTCGCCGAGCCGGTCGCCGACCTCCGGCAGTATGCGGCCGGTGGCCTCGACGAGGATCCAGCGCATGTCCCTGGGGCGTACGCCGGGGTGGTAGCGGGTGGCGTAACGCGCCATGTCTTCGAGCTCGGCGAGTGCCTCCACGCCGGCGTAGCCGCCCCCCACGAACACGAACGTCAGTGCGGCCTCGCGGACGGCCGCGTCACGGGTGGAGGAGGCGATGTCCAGTTGTTCGAGCACGTGGTTGCGCAGACCGATGGCCTCCTCGATCGAGGTGAAGCCGATGCCGTACTCGGCGAGCCCCGGCACCGGCGGCACCCGGGAGACGGACCCCGGCACCAGCACGAGGTGGTCGTAGGCAAGCTCCAGCGGCGGCTCGCCGGTCTCCTCGGTGGCGAGCGTGTCGACGCAGGCGGTGCGCTTGGTGTGGTCGACGGACGTCACGCGCCCGGCGAGCACGCGGCAGCGGGGCAGCACGCGGCGCAGCGGCACCACGACATGGCGCGGCTGGACGGAGCCGGCGGCGGCCTCGGCGAGGAACGGCTGGTAGGTCATGTACGGGTCGGGGGCGACCAGCGTGATCTGCGCCGCGCCTCTCCTGAGCTGCGCGCGGAGGCGCTTCTGCAGCCGCATCGCCACGGCCATCCCGACGTTGCCGCCACCGACGACGAGCACGCGCGTCGGATCCGTCATGGGCAACCTCCTGCCTGGGGTCCCACCCGGGGCCCGGCCTCGCCGCGCGCCGCAGCCGGTGCGGGCCCGGGTCGAGGACGCCGACGGCGACCTCGGAACACCCATGACGCACCGCGTTCGGACTTTTGTCCACAGTCGCGGGAAGGATTTCCGGCGCCCGAGGTGCCCGACCCGCGGCGGATCCTTATCCACAGCCCCTTCTCTCTTGACTTCTGCTGAACTATGTTCGTACGAGCCGGAGTGGCCGACCAGACGCACTCCGGTAAGCAGGGTGGGGAGTCTCCGGGGGGAGACTGTCATAACCGGGGGAAACAGAGATGCAGGCTCAGAGCAGTCGTCTGTCAGCAAATATGACCGGATCGGGCACTTCGGGCGAACTGCCGACGAATGGCCGATCGGCGCTGCGGGTCGACGCGCAGCGCAATCTGGAGCACGTTCTGCGTGCCGCGCGCGAGGTCTTCGGGGAGCTGGGTTACGGCGCCCCGATGGAGGACGTCGCCCGCCGCGCCAGGGTCGGCGTGGGCACGGTGTACCGCCGCTTCCCGAGCAAAGAGGTCCTGGTCAAGCGCATCGCCGAGGCGGAAACCGCGCGGCTGACCGAGCAGGCGCGCGCAGCGCTGCAGCAGGAGGACGAGCCGTGGGCCGCGCTGGCCCGCTTCCTCCGCGCCTCGGTCGACTCCGGCGCCGGGCGGCTGCTGCCGCCGCAGGTGCTGGGCGTGACGGCGAAGGCGCCGGAGGACGAGCCGCGGGTGCCGCAGCAGCGGCCCTCGCCGGACGGTGGAGCGCCGCAGGCCGGTGCGGTCGCCGGAGCGGGCGAGGGCGCCGCGGAGAGCGCGAGCGTCGGCGGTGCGGACGCGGCGGCCCTGCTCGACGTGGTCGGGCAGTTGGTCGCCCGCGCCCGGGACGCGGGGTCGCTGCGCGCGGACGTATCGGTGTCGGACGTCCTGCTGGTGATAGCCACCGCGGCGCCGTCCCTGCCGGACCCGGAGCAGCAGGCGGTCGCGTCCGCGCGGTTGCTGGACATCCTGCTGGACGGACTGCGGCCCCACGCGGAGGGCTGAGCGCGCCGGCTCGCCCCGCCGGGGCCGCGCCGGGCTGTGTCCCGGCGCGCCCTGACGGGCCCGGTGGCGATTCCCCTTGACGGGTGGCCCCGTCGGCGGTGGTCCGTATTGACGGGGTCGCTCGTCAGGGTGTCCACCACCGGAGGGGCGACGTCTTCGGGCGGCGTACCGGCCCTCCGTCAAGCGGGACGGGCGCTTACCCCGAAAGCCTGGCCGGAGTGCGTCGCGCCCCGGGAAAACCCCCCAACGGGTGGTTGGCCGTTCAACGCTGCGGCAGGCAGGGCCCGTTGTGACACGCTCACCGATGACCGGCGGGATGTGCGTCTACGGGGGCTTGTGGCATGGCAGTTGACGATCGGGACGATCGCGGGCATGCCAGGGACGGCGGGACCTCCGGCGGCTCGCCGCCGCCGGCGGGCGGCTCACCCGGCGATGACGCCGACGAGGCCGTGGGGGCCATCCCGAGGCAGCGTGAGCGGCGGGACGAGGGGGTCACCGGCCCCCTGCCCTCCGACACGAAGCTGGTCGCCCGGATGCGTACGGGCGACGACAGCGCGTACGAGGAGCTGTACCAGCGGCACGCCCCGGCGGTCCTCCGGTACGCGCGCACCTGCTGTCGTGACCCGCACACCGCCGATGACCTCACCGCCGAGGTGTTCGCCCGCACGCTGCAAGCCGTCCGCGGCGGCGCCGGGCCGGAGACCGCGGTACGGGCCTACCTGCTGACCACGGTGCGGCGCGTCGCCGCCGCCTGGGCGAGGACCGCCAAGCGCGAGCAACTCGTCGACGACTTCGCCGCCTTCGCCACCCGGGCCGCGCGGCCGGTCTCCGACGACAGCGGCCTCGGCGCCGACGTACACGCCATGCACGAGGCCGAGCAGTCGATGGCGGTGCAGGCGTTCCGCAGCCTGCCCGAGCGCTGGCAGACCGTGCTGTGGCACACGACGGTGGAGGAGGAGTCGCCCAGCCAGGTCGCGCCGCTGCTCGGCCTCACCGCCAACGCCACGGCCGTGCTCGCGCACCGCGCCCGCGAAGGACTCAAGCAGGCGTACCTCCAGGCGCACGTCTCGACCGCGCTCACCGCCGGCGGCGACTGCGCCCGCTACGCGGACCGGCTCGGCGCGTACGCCCGCGGCGGGCTGCGGATGCGCGCCGAACGGGGGCTGCGCAAGCACCTGGACGGCTGCGCGCGGTGCCGGACGGCGGCGCTGGAGGTCGCGGACGTCAACTCCCGGCTCAGCGCCCTGCTTCCGGTCGCGGTGGTCGGCTGGTTCGCGTCGGCCGCGGCGGCGAAGTCCGCCGGGTTCGCGGCTGTCGGCACGGGTGCGGGGGCGGCGGGGGGCGCTGGTGCAGGGGGCGCCGGTGCGGCGAGCGGCGCCGGGACCGGGGCGGGCTCGGGCGCGGCCGGCGGTGCCGGGGCGGCGGGCGAGGGGATCGGTGCGCCGGTCAAGGCCGCGGCGGCGGCGGGCATCATCGTGGCGGCGACGGCAGCGGCGCTGGCGCTCGTGCTCTCCGACGGCGGCGGGAAGGAGCCGGCCGCCGGCCCGCCCGCCCCCTCGGCCCCGGCACCGCCGCCGGCGCCCGGGAAGAGTCCGGAGCCCACTCCCCCGCCCCCCGCCCCGTACCCGGACCCGGACCCGGCGGAGCTCACCCCGACGCCGACCCCGACCCCCACTCCGAGCCCGGCCCCGGAGCAGTCCTCCCCCGGTCCCGGCCCCACCCCGGCACCCGCGCCGCCCCCGGTACCCACGCCGGCCCCACCGCCGGGCACACAGCCCTCGCCGCCACCGCCCCCACCGCCCGCCGAGCCGTACCGGCTGGCCGCCCTGGCCACCGACCTCTTCGGCGACGGCACGGAGCCGGAGATCGTGGTGGGCCGCAGCGGCTGGTGGTGGCAGCGCGAGGAGGTGGACGCCGGCGGCCGGACGTACGACCACGGCGTGACGGTGCAGGCGAAATCGTCGCTGACGATCGAGCTGAACCGCGCCTGCACCCGCTACCGGTCGGCGGCCGGCATCGACGACGCGATGTACCGCCGGGGCGCGGCCAGGTTCAGCGTCTACGGCGACGACGCCCGGCTGTGGCACTCGGACTGGGTCGGGGCGGGCGAAGAGGCCGCCGTGGTCGACGTGGGCCTGCCGTCGGGCACAGAAACCCTGCGCCTGGAGTCGGATCCGCGGCACCCCGTCCACACCCCGCTGCTGGTGGACTGGGCCGACTCGGTCATCGACTGCCGGTAGCCGCGCACTCCGGGACGCGTACCTCTACGCCGGAGCGACCAGCAGGGGGCGGGCGCGCTCGCGCAGTTCCGCAACCATCGGCTCGTCGCCGTACGGCTCCAGCCGTGCCAGCAGGTCCTTCACGTACTCCGTCGTCCGCGCCGAGGAGATCCTGCCCGCGACCTCCACCGCCCGCGTGCCCTGCGCGCACGCCGCGTCCAGGTTGCCCGACTCCAGTTCCGCGACCGCCGCCACGATCAGCCGCAGCCCGTGGGAGCGTACGAACGCCTCCGTCGGCCGTGCCAGCGCCTGTTCCGTGAAGCGCCGCACCTGCACCGGCACCCGCAGGTCGCGGTAGCACTCGGCGGCGTCGGCGGCCAGCCGGTCGTAGGCGTAGAAGTCGAGCCAGGCGGGGTCCGGATCGCCCTCGCGGGCCCGCTCCAGCCAGCTCTCCGCAGCCGCCAGGGCCGTGCTGCAGGACGGCTCGTCCTGTGCGCGGGCGTGCGCCCGCGCCTCGACGAGGTGGAAGAAGCTCATCGCACGCGCCGTCGCCAACCCCCTGTTGCGCTCGATCGCGGCCTGGGCGAGATCCACGCCCTCGTCGGCGAAGCCGCGGTAGGTCGCCTGCAGCGACATCGACGCCAGGACGTACCCCCCGAGCGGCACGTCCGCCGCCGCCCGCGCCAGCCGCAGCGCCTGGATGTAGTACCGCTGCGCCGCCTCCTGCTGGCCCGTGTCGAAGGCCATCCAGCCGGCGAGCCGCGTCAGTTCCGCCGTCGCACCGAAGAGCGAGCGCCCGACCTCGTCGGTGTACGCGCCGAGCAGCAGCGGCGTCGCGTCGACGCGCAGGCACTCGGGCACCATCGACGCCCGCCAGTCGCCGCCCCCGTACTTGGAGTCCCAGCGACGCGCCTCCTCCGCCGCGTCGCGCAGCTTGGCGACGTCGCTGTGCCCCACGCGCCGCGGCCCGGAACCGTCGGCGGCGGGCGCCTGGAGAGGGTCGAGGCCGTCGAGGCCGCGGGCGACCGAGCCGTCGGCCGGCGTGATCAGCCAGCGGGAGGCGGGGGTCGCGTAGGCGCTGACGGCGAAGGATCCTGCGAGGCTCTGCCATATGCCGCCGCTGCCGGCGCGCCGCCCGGCGAGGTCGAGCCGGTACAGCTCCGTGGCGGAGCGCACCGCCTCGCCGACGTCGCGCGGGAAGGCGAGGCCGACTTCGGGCGCCGGGTCGGTGTCGGCCAGCCCTATTTCGTGCAGGGGCACGGGGCGGCCGAGCTTGCCGGCGATGGCGGTGGCGATCAGGTGGGGTGCGGCGCCCTGCGGGACCATCCCCTTCGTCACCCAGCGGGCGACCGATGTCTTGTCGTACCGAAGCGTCATGCCGCGCTGCGCGCCGAGGTCATTGACCCGGCGGGCGAGTCCGGCGTTGCTGATCCCGGCGAGCGCGAGCATGTGGCCCAGCTTCTCGTTCGGCCCGCGTGGCGTCCTGGACATGCACACCCCTCGACCACCGACGGCTCCCGTCCGGCAGGTGGGGATCCGGCCGGGTCGCATATGCACCCAGCGTAGTTCGCCGGATCCCGACCGTTAAGAGGAATGTTTCCGGATGGCGGGATTGCAGCGCGCGTGCTCCGGGGCCGTGTGGCGGTGCGCCGTACGTGCGCTCTGCCCGCACAGGGCCGCGCACGCTTGGCTGGTTGTCCGTGGGTCGGCTCGCCGTGCCTGGGAAAGCGGCGGGCCTGGGGAACTCCGCCGTCATTCATCCCCGCGGGCGGCGGCTCACGGTCCGGGGAGCGCGGGACGCTTCCCGGACCACACGAGCCCGCGCGGCGGGCTTGGTTGACCATGATTGCGCCGCGCGGAGAATGGCCGAATGACGCCCCTCGCGGCGGGTGTAGATCCGGGCGTACGGGGCGCTCGCACCGGAGTCCGGGCACCGCCCGGCCACGCGCACCGGGTTCCGGACGGAGCGGGGGCGGATCTCGTACAGCCTTCTGATCCTCTTTCTCCGCCGGCTCGTCCGCCCGCTCCTCCGCCCGGGCCGCGGGCTGCCGGCGGCGCGCCGCGGGGGCGCTTCCGGCCGTGACGGGCAGACTCCCGCACGACGGCATCCACTCACATGCGCCCCTCTCGTGGCAGCATTGGTCCTGACGAAGCGGCAGTACGCCCTGAGCGCGGCGGAGTTGATGCCGATCGCCCGGCTCGCCGTGCTCGCTTGGCATATGCCGGTACGTCCCCAGTTGCCCAAGAGGAGGCGCGGATGCGGTGGTTGGTGGGGTGGAGCAGTTCCGCCGCCGCGCCCTCGTTTCTCGACGGTGCCCAGTCCCCCGACGACTACGACCTCCATCCCGTCGGCGCCCAGCTCGTCTGGGGCGGCGCCGATCCGCTGTGGGCGGTCGGCGACTGGCGGCCGGACGAGATCCGCGTCGTCGATGTCGCGCCGCTGATCCGGCTGGCGGTCTTCGGCATCTGCGGCGCGAGCGAGGACCAGTTGCGCGCGGGCCTTCTGTCCGCACGCGGCGGCGCCGTCCGGCACCTGACCGCCTGGTCCGGCGGATACACCGCCGTGGCACAGGTCGGCCGCCGCACCACCGTCCTCGGCGACCTCGCCGGCGCGCGCCCCGTCTTCCACTCCGCCTGGGACGGCGGCACGGCGTACGCGACCGCCGCGCTGCCACTCGCCGACCTGATCGAAGCCGAGCTGGACGTCTCCCACCTCGCCGCCCAACTCGCCTGCCCCGACGTGCCCGAAGCCCTCGGCGACGGCACCCCCTACGCCGGCGTGCACCGCGTGCCGCCCGGCCACGCGCTGATCCTCCGCGAGGGCGCGAAGGAGATCGCCGGCTACGAGCCGCGCGCGTCCCTCGCCGTCGCGGCGCCGTCGCTGGAGACGGAACCGGCGGTGGAAGGCGTACGCGACGCGCTCGTGGAGTCCGTACGCGCCCGGCTGTCCGCCCCGCGCCACGCGCCGGAACCCGGCTACGGCGGCCTCGACCCCGGCCCCGTCCCCGGCATGGGCCCGGCCGACCGGCGCGCCGCGCGCGGCCCCGCGCCCGGCATCGGCGCCGACCTCTCCGGAGGCATCGCCTCCGGCACCCTCGCGCTGCTGGCCGCCGGCTTGCCGGGGGCACCCGGCACGCCGCCGGGGCTGGGCCCCGGACAGGGCGAACGGCTGGTGGCCGTGACGTTCAACGACCTGACGGCGCGGGCCGACGAAGCCGAGCTGGAGCGGGCCCGCAGCATCGCCGCCAACCCGCGGCTGCACCACGTGGTGGTCGCCGGGGGCGAGACGGCGCTGCCGTACGCCGATCTGGAGAGCATGCCGCTGACGGACGAGCCGGGGCCCTCGCTGGTCGCCGCCGCCCGGCACCGGCGCCGGCTGACCGCGGGCAGCGCCGACCACCTCGTGGGCGTCGGCGCCCGCGAGGTCCTCGACGCGCACCCGGCCCGGCTCGCGGACCTGCTGCTGGACCGCCGGCGGCGCTCCCTGTTCCGGCCCGTCACGGCGCTGGCGCGCGCCGAGGGGTCCGTGCTGGCGCCGCTGACCGTCTACCGCGCCGCCCGCCGGCTCGCCCGTACGACGTACTGGGAAGGCATCACCGAAGGCGCCGAGGCGCTCCTCGACGACCCCGCGGGGGCGCTGGGCGCGGCGCCCGGGCGCAGTCGCGGCGCGCTCGACGCGTCCCTCGCCGCGCTGAGCTGGTGCCGGCCGGGAGCTGCGGCGCGGTGGCTGACCGGCGAGGCACTGGCCGAGGTGTCGGTGCGGCTCCGCGGCTCCTCCGGCACGGCGAACGGCGACGGCACCGGCCGCCCCGGCGAGCGCCGCGCCGCCGCCGCGCTCGCGGAACTGGGCGCGGACTACCGCGTCTTCGAGCAGGCCGCGGAGGTCCGGTTCCAGCGGCTGCACGCCCCCTTCCTCGACAACCAGGTCGTACGGGCCTGCCGCGCCCTGCCCGAGGCGCTGCGCGTCCAGCCGGGCGCGCGGGCGGCGATCCTCGGCGCCGTGCTCGACGGCGCGGGCATCCGCGGACTGCCGCCGGGCTGGGGCGCGACCACCGGCCCCGCGGCGGCAGCGGCGTCGGCGGAGCGCATCGGCCTGCGCCGCGCCTCGACGGAGCTGGCCGACCTCTTCCACCGGCCGCTGCTGGCGGACGCCGGGCTGGTGGAGGGCCGGGTCGTACGCAAGGCCCTGCGGGCGGCGGCGGACGGCGAGCCGCTGCCGCTGGGCGGGCTGGCGGAACTGGTCTCGACGGAACTGTGGCTGCAGCGGCTGCTGATGCGGCGCGGGTCGTGCTGGACGGGCGACGCGGCGCCGCGGCAGCGCGCGGTGGCGGGCGGGGTGCCGCCGCGGCTGACGCTGTAAGGAGCTGCGGGGGCGAGCCGGGCGTCCGGGGTCGGGTGTCCCGGGTCCGGGACCGGGTGCCGGGTCCGGCGGGAGACGGGAGCGGTGTCAAGGGCCTCTGCGGCGCCGGGATTGGCCAGATGGGGTTGGCGGGCGCCCAGCCGGACGGGGGATGATGGGGCCGACCCCTGCCGGAGGTGACATGGCCGACGACTGCGACGTGCTCGTGATCGGCGCCGGCATCGTCGGACTCTCCACGGCCTACGCACTCACCCGTGCCGCCCCCGGCATCCGCGTCCTGGTCCTGGAGAAGGAGCCCGGTCCGGCGCAGCACCAGACCGGGCGCAACAGCGGCGTGATCCACAGCGGGCTGTACTACCGGCCGGGCTCGCTCAAGGCGCGCTACGCGGTGCAGGGAGCCGCCGAGATGGTCGAGTTCTGCGCCGGGCACGGGCTGCCGCACGCGGTCACCGGGAAGATCGTCGTCGCCACGGACCGGGACGAGTTGCCGCGCCTGCACGCCCTCGCCCAGCGCGGGCGCGAGAACGGCATCCCGGTGCGGGAGCTGGTGCCGGCGCAGATCAGGGAGTACGAGCCGCAGGTGCGCGGGCTGGCCGCGCTGCACGTGGCGACGACGGGGGTGTGCGACTTCCGGGCGGTGGCGCGGAGGCTGGGGGAGCTGGCGCGGGAGGCGGGCGCGGAGGTCCGGTACGGGGCGGAGGTACGGGTGATCGCGAGACGGCCGGGCGGGGGCCCGGCCCGTACCGCCCGCGGGGCGCGCCCGGCCGCCGCCGGGACCGGCCGCCCCGGTGCGGCCACCGGCCCCGGCGACGCCGCGCTCCCGGACGCCGCCCTTCCTGACGCCGCGCTCCCGGACACCGTCCTTTCCGACGCCGCGCTCCCGGACGCCGGCGCCCGCCCTGGCGGCACCGCCGGCCCCGCCCTCGCCGTCCGCACCGCGGCCGGCGAGATCGTCCGCGCCCGCGTCCTCGTCAACTGCGCCGGTCTGCACTCCGACCGCATCGCCCGCCTCGCGGGCGACCGCCCCGGGCTGCGCATCGTCCCGTTCCGCGGCGAGTACTACGAGCTGGCCCCGCACGCCGCCGACCTCGTCCGCGGCCTCGTCTACCCCGTCCCCGACCCCGCGTTCCCGTTCCTCGGGGTCCACCTCACCCGCGGCATCGACGGCGCCGTCCACCTCGGCCCCAACGCCGTCCCCGCACTGTCCCGGGAGGGCTACACCCGTACGAGCCTCAGCCCCCGCGACGCCGCGACCACGCTCACGTACCCCGGGAGCTGGCGCATCGCCCGCCGCCACTGGCGCTACGGCGCCGGCGAAGTCCGCCGCTCCCTCTCCCGCAGGGCGTTCACCGAGGCGGTCCGGCGGCTGCTGCCTGCGGTCGATGAGCAGGACCTGCGCCCGGCGCAGGCGGGGGTGCGGGCGCAGGCGGTGCTGCCGGACGGTTCCCTGGTGGACGACTTCCGCTTCGCGACGGGGCCGCGCACGGTCCACGTCCTGAACGCGCCGTCCCCGGCCGCGACCGCGTCGCTGCCGATCGGCAGGGAGATCGCCCGCAGGACGCTCGCCCTGCTGTGACCGGCAGGGGACCGCCCGCGACCGGGTTCATGGCCTCCGTAAAATGGAGGCACTGTGTCCGACCACCCCGATCAGCACGATCGTCCCCAGCCCCGGTTCCCCGACGGCCCCGCCCCCGCCCCCGCCGGGCCGCACAACGAGCGCCGTATCCGCTCGTTCGTCCCACGCCGCAGTCGCGTGACCCTCGCGCAGGGCGAGGCCCTTCAGCGGCTCTGGCCGAAGTGGGGCTTCGACATCGACGGCGCCTCCGTCCTCGATCTCGACGACCTCTTCGGCGGCCTCCCCGTCGTCCTCGAAATCGGCTTCGGCATGGGCGAGGCGACCGCGGAGATGGCCGCCGCCGATCCCGCCACGGGCATCCTCGCCGTCGACGTCCACACCCCCGGGCAGGGCAACCTGCTGCGGCTCATCGAGCTGAAGGGCCTGACGAACGTACGCATCGGCAACGGCGACGCCGTCATCCTGCTGCGCGAGATGCTGCGCCCCGGCGCGCTCGCGGGGATGCGGATCTACTTCCCGGACCCGTGGCCCAAGAAGCGGCACCACAAGCGCCGGCTCATCCAGCCCGAGTTCCTGGCGCTGGCGGCGTCGCGGATGGCGCCGGGTGCCGTGCTGCACTGCGCGACGGACTGGGAGCCGTACGCGGAGTGGATGCTGGAGACGCTGGAGGCGTCGCCGCACTTCGAGAACCTCCATCCGGGCGGCTACGCGCCGCGGCCGGACTTCCGCCCGCGTACGCGCTTCGAGGGGCAGGGTCTCGGAAAGGGGCACATCGTGAACGACCTGCTCTTCCGCCGCATCCGTGAGGAATAGCCCGTCGCGCGCGAAGGGCGGACTGGCTAGGGTCGAGGGGTGCGGTACGAAGGCGCTGAGCTGGTGTCCCGGCCGCGGGAGCCCGAGGGGTTCGGCCCGCGCCCGGTGTACGGAGACGTGCACCCGGAACCCGTAGGGCCGGCCGAACCCGCGGAGCCCGCGCCGCCTGCGCCTCGCAGGAGATTCTGGCGCAGGCGGGGCGTACGCATAGGCGCGGTGACGGCCGTGCTGACGCTGGCGGGCCTGGCGATCCTGGCGCTGGTGTGGTCGGAGACCGGCACGCAGGGGATGCTCGTGGGCGGCGGGCTGGCGCTGCTGCCGGTGCCGCTGCTGATCGCGGGCTTCCTGTGGCTGGACCGGGTGGCGCCCGGCCCGTGGCGCTACCGGATCTTCGCGTTCGCCTGGGGCGCCTTCGCCGCGACGCTCGTCGCGATGCTGGCGAACACCTTCGCGGCCCGCTGGATAGCCACCGGCCTGCCCACGGCGTCGTCGCGGGAGGCGGACCTGTGGGGGATGGCGGTCGTGGCGCCGGTGGTGGAGGAGTCGGCGAAGGCGGCGGCGATCCTGCTGCTGTTCCTCTTCCGCAGGCACTACTTCGCGGGCCTGGTAGACGGCCTGGTGCTGGCGGGGATCATCGGCACGGGCTTCGCATTCACCGAGAACATCCTGTACCTCGGCAGGGCGTACGAGGAGAACCAGATGTTCGGCGACTCCGGCCCGCTGGCCACGGTGACCGTGACCTTCGTGGCCCGCATCGTCTTCTCCCCGTTCGCGCACCCGCTGTTCACGGCGATGGCGGGCATCGGCTTCGGCCTGGCGGCCGTGACGCTCGCCGGGCAGCGAATACGCCGCGTACTCCTCCCGGCGGCCGGCCTGCTGCTGGCGATAGCGCTGCACTCCCTGTGGAACGGCTCGGCGGTGATGAACGGCTACGTCTTCCTCGGCGCGTACGCCTTCGTCATGGCGCCCGTCTTCGGGCTGCTGGTGTGGCTGGCGGTCTGGTCCCGCGGCGGAAAGCTCCGCACGGTACGGGACCACCTCCCCGCCTACGCCCACGCCGGCTGGCTGGTCCCCGCGGAACCGGTGGCCCTCTCCTCCCTGCGCACCCGCAAGCTCGCCCGCACCCTGGCCGGCCACGCCCACGGCGACGAGGCCCGCCGCGCGGTGACGGACTACACACGCTCGGCAACGACCCTGGCCCTGCTACGCGCCCAGGCAACGCAGGGCCGCCCGGCGAAGGACTTCGCGGCACGCGAACAGGCCCTGCTGACGAGCATGTGGCACCACAAGGCCCTGGCCCAACCAGCCCTCACCCGAGCCGCCTACACCACAACCCCACCCCACCTCCACCCCTGGCCCCACCCCCAGGCCGCCCCTCACCTCACCAAGGCACCCCGCCCCTGAAGCCCGCAACCGCCCGCGGCACCCGGGCGTCAAAGGGGACATGGGTACCGGCTGGCTGTTCGCCCTCATCCCGCTACTCCTCGGCGCGGTCTTCTCCGCCATCGGCTACACGGGCATCCGCCGCGCCCGCACCCTGCGCCGCACCGGCGCCACCGCAAACGGCCAGATCATCCGCCTCTCCACCAGCTCGGGCAACAACGGCGCCCTCTACCACCCGGTGGCCCGCTGGCACACCCCCGACGGCAAGGCGCACGAACACACCTCGCGCATCGGCAAGACCACGCTCATCAACTTCCGCCCGGGCACCCCGGTCCGCATCCACTACGACCCGAAGAACCCCAGCCGCGCGGCGATAGCCGGCTACGACGGCGCCGGCCCCGACTACCTCTTCGCCACCCTCGGCACCCTCCTCACCCTGGGCACCCTCACGGTCGTCACCACGGTCTTCCTCACCCGCTGACAAGCCTCGGCAGGTCGGTGTCTGCTACTACCATCTCGGGCAAGACTTCGTGCCACAGCCAGTGCATCGGACGGTGCCTAGGCAGGAGAAAGCATGCCCCGATCCTCGAAGCGACCGCAGTTTGGCCACCCTGAAGGAGTCCGAGAAGACACGTGGTTTAAAGGCCATCGCGAACTCTATGACCGCAACGTACATAGAAGTTACGGGCAGGGGATATCGGGCACCGCGGATTCGGGTGCGGATTCCATAGTCCTGTCGGGCGGCTACGAGGACGACGCTTTCGATGGCCGAGAAATCATCTACACGGGCAAGGGCGGGCGTGACGAGAAGACGGGCAAGCAGGTTGCCGACCAGTCCATGACCATCCCGGCGAATGCCGCGCTCGTCACCTCGCAGGCACGAGGGCTCCCCGTGCGTGTGATCGAAGGGCTGGACATTCAGAACGGGAAGGCTCGCGGTGGCTACGTCTATCGCGGGCTCTGGCGTGTAGTGGAAAGCTGGACCGAGCCTGGCAAGGAGAACTACCGCATATGCCGGTTCAGGCTGGTCAAGTTTACCGAGGAGGAGAACGCCAGCGCCGCGACCGTTGAGGCAGCCAGCGATGAGGAGCAGCCGATGCAGCCTTTGCAGTGGGAAGAAGAGCCGCAGGAAGACGAGCTTCGGGAATCAACCAAGAAGTACCTTCCTGACACGGTCGTGTGGACGACCGACTGGACCACGGGAGCTCTCAAGGAACAATTGGAACGAGGCGTTTTCGATGTCGAGCCGCCGTTCCAACGCAGGGCGGTCTGGGACAACAAGAAGGCTTCGCTCTATATCGAGTCCCTTCTGCTTGGCTGCCCCGTTCCTCCCATCACCCTAGCCGAGGTTCCCCGCAACCAGAAGAGTACCTTTCAGTACATCGTCATCGATGGAAAGCAGCGACTCAGCACACTCAAGCGATTCGCCGTTGATCACCGATTGAAGCTCACCGGATTGCAGATCCTGGGCGAACTCAACGGGAGAACATACCCGGAGGTAGCCGACTCGGACGAGTTCGAGCGCTTCGAAAACCTGCCCATCCGCACTGTTGTGATGCGCAACTGGCAGAAGGACGAGGTGTTGCAGTTCGTCTTCCATCGCCTCAACAGCCAAGTTACCCCCCTCTCTACGCACGAGCTTCGTCGCTCGCTCATGGCCGGCGACTTCACGCAATACCTGGACGAGCGCTCCGCTCGCTCCAGCCAAATCCGTGTGATCCTCGGAATCGACGAACCAGACTACCGGCTACGCGACGCTGAACTGCTGCTGCGCAGCATCGCCTTCTGCGCCTACCTCCCTCGATACAAGGGAAACCTCAAGAAGTTCATGGACTCCACCACGCGCACCCTGAACACCTCCTGGAATCCGAGCTTGGCGCAGGATTTGGACAAGATCGTGGACGGCATCGAGTCGGCGATAACTACCACCTACACAGTGTTCGGGGACGACTCCTTTCAGAGGTTCGACGAAGGACACGCGACGGGACGTTTCAATCGTGCCGTCTACGACGCCATGGTCACCACCCTCCGCTTCCCTGACGTGAGTGAAGCCGTGCAGGCACGTCGCGAGGACGTACGCGAAGCGTTCGTGCAGCTTTTCGCTAACGACCGCGAGTTCGACAGGTGGACCGAAGCCACGACGAAGGGCCGCGACGCAGTGCTGGGCCGCATCCGTCGGTGGGGGGATATGCTTCAGAGCTTGACTGGGATCTCCGATCTGACATCTCGAGTCGAAACCGGGGCGCTGCAGCGCATCACTGACTGACTCGACTGGAGAGCTAACGTGAAGTCTCGAGTGCTGACCCGTCGTGGGGATTTGCTGCTCGTTCGTGAGCGCTGCTTACGAAATAGATTCCTGACCCCGGTACTCGGGGCGACCGGCTGGGACCCTAGCACCCTTGATGCGGTCTGCGCGTACGTTGGACTGCTGCACGCCGAATCAGAATCGGCGCTTGAACACATAGTCAACAAAACTCTGGAGAACTCTGTCGAGGTTTCCAAGAACTACAAGACCCACCGGGTTCTGACAAACTCGCTCCTGCACTACAGGAGGCATCTCCGTACACGAATACCCGAGTTGAACCTGATACCCAAACGCAAATTTCTCGACGCCGACCCCCGCATGGCGGTGGGCCTCTGGGAGGCTCACGTGAGAGACCACTACCATCGGCTCCTCAGGGACAACCATGGAGCCGGGATCAAATACGTCGAGAAGCTGCTCCATCCTCTCGGCATCGTCGTTGACCGAGCGCGCTTTACGAAACTCGAAGAAGGCTCTGGGCTGCAGGAGATAGCCGATGTCGCGACCATCGGGTCAACCGACCTACAGGAGTTCGTAGCGCTCCGCGGGGTGGCCATGCACTCGAACTTGGCGGACGTGGCGACACGACTGGCCGTGTCAAACCCCGCACAGATCGGCAAGCGTGGACGTGCGGCTGCGGAGTTCACAGCGAAACTTGCAGCTACGATCGCCAGATCAGCCTGGTGAGGTGCACGCATTTGGGATGGCCGCATCTCGCACGTTCACGGTTGGTGGGTGAGCCGGATTCCTGTGGGCGTAGCGGTGTGATGCACGCTAATTCCGGTGCGGTGGGTAGTGAGCAAGCCGGCGTTGCGAAGGATCGCGGTGTGGTGACTGACGGTGGAAGGGGAAATACCGGTGCGTTGCGCAAGCCCAGTGGTGGTGCAGGAGCCAGCCGCTACGACGTGGCGCAGCACGGCTGCCCGGCCGCTGCCCAGCAGAGTATCGAGTGCACGATTCCTTCCGAGTCCAGGCCGGCAGCCTCCGGTGAGTGGCCAGAGCAGATAGTCCGTCCCTCAACTGGCCGCGAGGGCTGCTCAAGACGGCGTCGATCCCGCCCTCCAGACCACCGCCGGTACGTAGGGGGGTGAGAAAGTCAGGCACGTTGTGGGGCGCCACTAAGGCGAGCAGGGCCTCGACGCTCGAAGGAGACCGCGCCCGGCTCCATGCCTGCCAGGAAACGTGCGGAGCAAGCACCTCTCCGCTCCGGGCCACCAGCAGGCTCAAGAAGGTCTCCATGAGTCACTCTGGTTCCTGGCCGACGGTGACCTTGGCCATGGCCTGCTGAGTGAAATGGATCCTGGCTACACCCATTTACCCCTCCGGCAAACGGTGCACAGCAGCGCATGAGGGACACCTGAACTCATCTACCGGCACCGTCTCCCCGCGACAGCGTGATCAGCGCTCTCCGGACCATCTTCGGGTACTCATCTACCGGTGGGTGGTCGAGCGCACATTCGACTGGCTAGACGGCTTCCGACGCTTACGCATCCGCTGGGAACACAGGGTCGACATCCACGAAGCCTTTGAGCCGACCTGGTCGCAGTAGACGTCGTGGTCGTAGGCGCGGTCGGCGAACAGCGAGTCGGGCTCGCGGCGGGGACGACCGGCCCGGCCACGGATCGGCGGGATCGTATCGAGTAGCCGCAGCAGTTGGTGACGTCGTCGCGGTCGCCGGCCGGTGAGAATGACTGCGAGCGGCGTGCCGTGCCCGTCGGTGAACCGAACGCTCAACTCCCGACCGGGACACGGCAGCCAGAACCGATCCGCCTCACCGCGTGTAGCCGCTGTTGGTGCACATGTGGTCGCAATCCTTCAATGTCGCTCTCCGTGTCTCTGTAGTTGCCCCACGTGCGTAGGGTTCGACAGGGGTGGGTGCCCCGGGACCAGCGTTGGGAGGCGAGGACCTCGATGGGACAGCGGCCACGTGAGTTGACGCCCGACCGATCGGCGCGGCACTTCTTCGGTGCCGAACTGCGCCGCTATCGGGAACAGGCCAGCATGAGCCTTGAAGGACTGGCCGACGTGGTGAAGTACAGCCGAAGCCACCTAGCGCGGATCGAAGTTGCCGAGTGCGTACCGCCGCCCGACCTTGCGGCGGCGTTGGACGCGGCCTTCGGGACCGATGGGATCTTCCAGCGGTTGTATGCGCTGGCCAGGCACGAGGTGCATCCGGACCAATTCCGCCGCCGGATGGAGTTGGAGGCGCAGGCACGCATCATTGCGGAGTTCGCAGGGCTGATTGTGCCCGGGTTGATCCAGACGGAGGAGTATGCGCGCGCCATCTTCGAGGCGCGCAAACCGAGGGCTTCTCACGACAAGGTCGAGCAATTGGTGTCCGCACGCATGTCGCGGCAGGAACTGCTGCGCTCTGACCCGCCTCCGGAGTTCTCTGCCATTTTGGATGAGGCAGTGCTGCGCCGGCCGGTGGGCGGGACTGCCGTGATGGGCCGGCAACTGGACCGGCTCGTCGAGCTGACGCACACTGCGACCACGGTGGTGCAGGTGTTGCCGTTCGCCCACGGAGAGCACACGCTGCTGGGTGGCGCATTGGCGTTGTTCACCCTGGACGGCGGTCGAGGCGTCGCGTATGAGGAAGGTATCGGGACGGGCAATCTGCTCGAAGACCCGGAGGTGTTCGACGATCGTCGGCGCGCCTACGAGCTGCTGAGGGCCTACGCCCTGTCCCCCACCGATTCTGCGGACCTCATCCGCTCCGTAAGGGAGGCGCTTCCCAGATGACCACTCCCCAGTGGGTCAAGTCCAGCTACAGCAACGGCGAAGGCGGCGGTTGCGTCGAGTGGGCGCCGGCGGTGGTCGCCGTCGACGGTGTAGTTCCCGTGCGGGACAGTAAGGACCCGGACGGGCCTCGCCTCGTGTTCTCTGCTGCCGGCTGGCGGGCCTTCGTTGCGGGGGTACGGGGCGGGGAGTTCGTCGAGGGGGTCTGACCTGCGGGGAGTCCCCGGGGTGGGAGTTATCCACAGGGGGAAGCGGAGGCTGGGGATCCGCGAGAGAGTAGGGGCATGACGGGGGAACTGAGGCCGCTGGGTGAGTTGGCGGCGATGAACGGTGGCGTGTTGGTGTGTGCCGAGGCTCTGGCGGCGGGGTGGTCGTCCGGGGTGTTGGTGCGGCGGTTGCGTAAAGAAGGGTGGCGGAAGGTTCGGGCCGGGGTCTGGGTGGAGCCCGGGCGGGTTGGTGATCTGCGGTTGCGGTTGCGGGTGGCGCAGGCTGGGCGGCCCGGGTTGGTCGTCAGTCACAGTGCGGCCGCCCATCTCCACGGCATCGAAGTGCTGAGCGTGCGGCCCGAGTTCACTCATGTGCGGGGGCGGGGGCATGCGCCGGACGGGTGCGTGTTGCATCGGACCCCGGTGCGCGACGAGGAGATCGTCACCGTCGCCGGGCTGCGGGTGACGAGTGCGGTGCGGACACTCGTCGATCTGCTGCGGGGCAGCGAGCGGGATGCGGCGCTGGTGGCCGTGGAGTCGGCGTTGACACGGCGGCCGATGGGGCCCGCCGAGGAGCTGCCGCGGCGCTGGCGGGAGCAGGTGACCGATCTGCATGCGGTCTCCGAAGCCGTTGCCGGCACCGGGCAGCGGCGGGGGGTGGTCGCCGCGCGGCAGCGGCTCGCGCTCGTCGATCCTCGATGCGGGTCGCCCGCGGAGACGGTGGCGCGGCTGCGAATGCATGACGCAGGGCTCCGGCCTCTCAGCCAAGTGCCCTTCACCGCGCCCAACGGCCGGCGGATACGAGTGGACTTCTTCTTCCCGGCGGCGGGGCTCGTCGTGGAGATCGAGGGATACGGCTTCCACGGCGGCCGGGCCGCCCATCGGGCGGACGTCGAGCGCTTCAACGACCTGGGGCGCTGTCCCGAGGTCCGGCGCATGCTGCGGTTCACCGCGGCCGACGTCTTCGAGCGGCCCCAGCGGATGGTCCACACGATCCGCGCCGCCCTGGGGGAGATCGCCGCCAGGGACCGCACCGCGGCCGTGACTTCGGCGACCGCCGCGGCCTGAGCCGCTGCTCCGGGCCGCCGCCTCGGGAATCGCCGCCTCGGGAATCGCCGCCTCGGGAATCGCCGCCTCGGGAGCGACCGCCCCGGACGGTGCTCCCGAGGGAGCGCCCGTGTGAGAACAGCACCGTGACGGCGACGGGACGGACTCGCCCCGCGGGCGCCGAGGACCGTGCGCAGCCGGCCGCATGACGTCCTCCTGTTCGGCGGTCGCCGGGGGTGCGCTCAGCGGTCGCCGAGGATGGCGGGCAGCTCGTCCATCCAGGCCAGGACGCCTTCCTCGTAGCGGATGCCGAAGGCGAGGGTGGCCTCGGTGAAGCGGTCGGGGACGCCGTGGGCCTGTTTCTCCCGGTAGTCGGCGAGCCGCTTTTCGTGGGCGGTGCGGTGGTCCGCGAGGAATCCGTTCAGCCGGTCGCGGTCCAGGGCGGAGCCGAAGGCGAGGGTGAGGAGGAGCGGGTAGCGGATCTGTTCGGCGCCCGGCGGCTCGGCGAGCCAGGCGCTGAAGGCGGCGCGACCGGCGTCGGTGAGCCGGTACGGCTGCCGCGACCGGGGCCCCGGCGGACCCGCCTCGACGAGACCGCGCTGGGCGAGTACGGCCAGCTCCCGGTAGACCTGGCTCCTGGTGAGGGTCCAGAAGTCACCGATGAGTTGCTGCGCGGTGTTCACCAGCTCGTATCCGCTGGCCTCCCCGGCGTGCAGGAAGCCGAGGAGCGATGCGGCGGTGGGATTGAGGTCGGCCATCAGGTTCTTTCCGTTGACATTCCACTGTGGACGGTGTGCGATGGAGGAGCACGCACAGTCCATTGTGTCATGTCGCCGCGAGGAGGCGAAGGCGATGAACGCATCGGCCCACAGCATCGGGTTCCGCACCCTGGGCGACGAGACCACCATCGGGGAACTGCCGGTCAGGGGCGCGCTCCCGGGCTGGCTGGAGGGCAGTCTGCTGCGCAACGGCCCGGCCCGGTTCGACGCGGGCGAACGGTCCGTACGCCACTGGTTCGACGGCCAGGCGATGCTGCACCGCTTCACCTTCGAAGGTGGCCGGGTCTCCTACGCCAGCCGCTACCTCGACACCCCCGCCAACCGCGCCATGGCAGCGGGGCGGATCTCCTTCCCGGAGTTCGCCACCGACCCGTGCCGCTCGCTGTTCGCCCGTTTCTTCACCCGCTTCGCGCGCAAGCCCACCACGAACGCCAACGTCAACCTCACCCGCTTCGGCGACCGCTACGTGGCCCTGACCGAAACGCCGCTGCCGGTGGCGTTCGACCCCGACACGCTGGCGACCGCCGGTGTGGTCGGCTACGACGACGACCTGAGCGGGCAGTTGACCACCGCGCACCCGCACCAGGATCCGGCCACCGGCGACCTGGTCAACTACGTGCTGCACTTCTCGCGCACGAGTGAGTACCGCATCTACCGTCAGCGGGCCTCGGGCACCACCCGCGAGCTGATCGGCAGCCGCAGGGTCACCCGCCCCTCGTACATGCACAGCTTCGCCCTCACCCGGCGGCATGTCGTCCTGGCGGAGTTCCCGCTCGTGGTGAATCCGCTGAGCATCGTGCTCAGCGGCCGCCCGTTCATCGAGAACTACCGCTGGGAGCCGGAGCGCGGCACCCGCTTCACGGTCATGGACTCCCGCGACGGGTCCGTGCGCGGCACATACGAAGGGCCCGCGTTCTTCGCGTTCCACCACATCAACGCTTTCGACGACGGCGATGACGTGGTGCTCGACATCTGCTCGTACGACGATGCCTCGATCATCGACGCGCTGTATCTGGACCGGCTGCACGCGGGCGGCGGCATCCCGTCGGCGCTGCCCACCCGCTACCGGATCCCTGTCGGCAAGGGCAACGGCGACAGCGCCGGCGGTGGGAGTGTCGGCGTGCAGCGGCTGTCGGAGGAGAGCCTCGAACTGCCGCGCATCTCCTACGCGCGACACAATGGCTCCCCCTACCGGTACGCGTACGGCGTGGGCGCGCGGGACCGCAGCAGTGCCCACTTCATCGACCAGCTCGTGAAGCTCGATGTGACCACCGGTGACACGCTGACCTGGTCGGAGGAGGGCTGCTATCCCGGCGAGCCGGTCTTCGTGGGGGCGCCGACGGCCGCGCCGGACGCCGCCGGTGAGGATGACGGGGTGGTGCTGTCCGTGGTCCTTGACGCGGCGGCGGGCACCTCGTTCCTGCTGGTGCTGGACGCCAGAACATACGCCGAGTTGGCACGGGCGGAGGTACCGCACGCGGTGCCGTTCGGTCTCCACGGCATGTTCACCGGCCGCCGGCACCCGTGAACCGGGGTTGAGCGTTTCCTTCCCGTGGGCCGGTGTGGCGGGTGCGCTGGGGGGTGCGGTTCACCGGGTGGCTTCTCATGACGGTCTCAGGGGGGCGTGGCAGGGTTGCCGCCATGAACGCCTACGTCAGGAACATCGTGCTGGACTGCGCCGACGCCCGCGAGCTTGCCGACTTCTACACGCAGCTTCTCGGCATGCGGATCATTCGTGAGGACTGGATGGTGATCGCCAAGGACGAAGACAGCTTTCCACGGCTGGCATTCGAGGTAGTCGACGGCTACCGGCCGCCGCTCTGGCCCGACTTCGAGCGTAGGTATCCCCAGCAGATGCACATCTGCTTCGGCGTCGACGATTCCGTGGCCGCGAGTGAGCTGGCGCTGCGGCTCGGGGCCACGCCGCTTTCCGACGTCGGTGGCACGTGTCCGGTGTTCGCCGATCCGGCCGGGCATCCGTTCTGTCTCTGCGGGCCCGGGGAGTAGGTCCCGGGAAAAGGCCGACGGCCCTGGTGTCGGGGGGTCGGCCACCAGGGCCGCCGGCGGTCTCGGTGCGCATCCGGACGCCACGGGGGGAAGGTGCGTACGGACACGCCAGAGACGTGGGAGAGAGGTATATGGGGGCTTGCGGTCTTCCGTGCGGGCAGGTCCGGGTCCCGGCCATCAGGGCCGGGGCGCCGGGCCCGCCGCGTCGGTCAGACCGGGGCGCCGTTGTTGCGCAGCCAGGCGAGGGGGTCCACTGCGTCCCCGCCGCCGGGTCGTACCTCCAGGTGCAGGTGCGGGCCGGTGACGTTGCCCGTGGCGCCTACGCGCCCGATGACGTCGGCGGTCGTGACCTCGCCGGAGGACTGGATGATGGAGGACAGGTGGCAGTACCAGATTTCGGTGCCGTCTTCGAGCGTGAGGACGATGCGGTAGCCGTACGAGCCGGCCCAGCCGGCCTCGGTGATCGTGCCGCCGTGTACGGCCTTGACCGGGGTGCCGGTGGAGGCGGCGAAGTCCTGGCCCGTGTGGCCCGCGGCCCACATGTCGCCGGACTCGCCGAAGCTGGAGGTGAGCGTGTAGTTGGAAAGCGGGGCGACGTAGCTGGCGGCGAGCTTGGCGAGGCGCTCTGCCTCCGCCTTGCGGCGGGCCTCCTCCTCCGCCTTGCGGCGGCGCTCCTCCTCCAGCTTGCGCTGGCGCTCCTCTTCCTCGGCCTTCGCCTCGGCGGCCTCCTCGGCCGCCTGCTTGGCGGCCTCGGCCTCGGCGGCGGCGCGGGCAGAGGCGTCGGCCTCCGCCTGCTGCTGGTCGGCCTGCTGCAGGATGCGTGCCCGCAGGGCCTCGCCGGAGTCGGCGGACTGGGTCGCGGTGTCGGCCCCGGCGTCGCCGGCGTAGCTGACCTGGGTGAGCGGTGCCGTGGTGACGACCGAGTCGGAGGCGGGCTCCTCGCTCGGCATCAGGTCGCCGACGCCCGGCAGGCTCTCCGCGTCCGGGAGCTGCGCGCTGATCTCGCTCGCGACGGCGTTCACCTGGTCGGGCATGGATATCGCGACCGGCGGCTTCTCCTGCGCCGTGGCCATGCTGCCCGCGCCGACGGCGGCGAAGACGCCGACGCCGAGTACGGCGCCGCTGCGGGCCATGCTGCCGCCGCGCTGCTTTGCCAGGCGCCGACGGCCGCGGGACGGAAGGTCGTCCTCGGGAAAGACTTCATCGACCGGGACCGGCTCTTCGACGGCGTAGTCGGCGGGCGCATACCCCTCGGGGGCGTGACCGCCGGACGCATAACCGTCGTAGCCGTACTCGTCATAGCCATGGCCGTAGCCAGGCCCAGGCCTGTAGGACGCCACGAAGGCGTACTCCTTTCCTTCCTTCTCGCCTACCGGGTTAGCTGACGGGTTCGGAGCAGGAAGGTCTCCTACAGGCCGCCTCCTGGCGGAGGTTGGCCCGATTCACCCCAAGGTGGTGGTTCCCCGGTTCCCTAGGTGTTGCCGTTGCTGCAGTTGTTTCGCGTTCGGGATTCGGCGACGGCGCACGGTGCCGCCTCTTGCGGCGGCAGTGACGACCGCGCTGCGTTACCGCACGCTAGCGGACGACGGCGTTCGATTCCAAGTCGTTCCCGTTATTCAGTTGTGCTTTACCGCGGACGATCCGGGCATGTACCAGCGGAAACGGACAAGTTGACGCCTCGGTAACACGGGAAGAAGTCCGGTCGTTAGCTGATCGTGCATCAGTTGTTATGCGGAGGGGCGCTGTTCCGCTACGGAGCGTGTCCGCGCGAGGGCAGCGATGGCGCACTCGAAAACGTCCCGAACGGGGGTACGGAGTACGGGGTACGGGCCGGGCGGGGGCGCGCCTCAGCCGCCCCCGCCGTCAGGAGAGCCGTACCGGGAAGGACTCCAGGTCGTTCTGCGTCAGCACCGGCAGGTTCCGGATCTCCCCCACCGGCACCGCCGGCCGCAGCTCGGGGAAGCGGGCGAAGAGCGCCGGCAGCGCCACCGCCGCCTCCAGCCGCGACAGGGCCGCGCCGGGGCAGATGTGCGGCCCGTGGCCGAAGGTCATGTGGCGGATCGGCGTCGGCCGGGTCACGTCGAAGGCGTCCACGTCCGCCCCGTGGTGCCCGGCGTCGCGCCCGATCGCGCGGTAGGAGATGACGACGCCCTCGCCCTTCTCGATCACCGTGCCGGCGATCTCGATGTCCTCCGTCGCGAACCGCATCAGCAGGTGGGTCACGGGCGGGTCGTAGCGCAGCGCCTCCTCGATCGCCGTCTCCCACGTCACCGTGCCCTCGCGGACCATGGCGAGCTGCTCGGGGTGGCTGAGCAGCCCGCGCACGGTGGTGAGCAGGAGCGTGATCGTGGTCTCGTGCCCGGCGGCGATCATCGACTTCAGGTTGCCGACGACCTCTTCCTCGGTCAGCGGCTCACCGCCCTCGTCGGCGAAGATCAGTGCGCTGGTGAGGTCGTCGGCGGGGGCCGCGGTCTTCTGCCGCACCATCTCCGTGAACACGCGGTCCAGCTCCGCCATCACCGCAAGCCGCTCGTCCTGCGGCGTGAGCATGGAGAAGAACGCCTTCCACAGCCGCATCTGCCGCGGTATCTCCGATTCCGCGACGCCCATGAGCGCGCACACCACCCGCATCGGCAGCGGCTGCGCGAAGACCTCCTTGAGGTCGACGACCCCGTCGCCTTCGGCCGCCGCGGACGCCAGGGCGTCCAGCAGCTCGGCCGTCACCCGCTCGACCACCGGCCGCAGCGCGTCGAGCCGCCGCGGGGTGATGGCCTGCGCCGTCTTGGCGCGCAGCCGCCGGTGCTCGGCGCCGTCGACCGTGAACATCGACCGGCCCGGGTTGACCATCCCGATCAGCGGCCACTCCGCCGTGACCTCGCCCGTCTGCCACAGCCGCCAGGCGCCGATGTCCTTGACCAGCCGGCTGTCGGTGAGCAGTTGCCGCGCCTCCGCGTGCCGTGTGACGGTCCACGCGGGCGCGCCCAGCAGTTCGATCCGGGTGAGCGGGGCGGCGGCGCACAGGTGCGCGGTCTCCCCCGCGAGGTCGCGTACGAGGGGGTCGATGGCCAGCGGCTCGGGGAGGGCCCCGGAGGCGGCGGGGGCGGCGGCGGAGCCGGCGGCGTGCGGGCAGTTCACGAAGGGCCTCCTGCGGCGCGTACGGGGGTGAAGGTGACCGGCAGCGCGGTCATGCCGCGCAGGAACGCGGACGGCCGCCGCACCAGCGTCTCCGCCGGCACGGACAGGTCCAGGTCGGGCAGCCGGTCGAGAAGTACCTCAAGGCCCGTCCGGGCGATGATCTCGGCGATCTCCTGGGCCGGGAAGGGACAGCGGAAGTCGCCGTAGCTGAAGGCGAAGTGCGCGCTGTTGCCCTCCTGCGCGGGTACGCCCCCGCCGTACCCGTAGCCGCCCGAGCCGTCCGTGCCCCCCAGTGCCTGCTTGATCTGAGGGTCGTCGTTGGCGGCGGCGAGGCCGAGGAGCAGCAGATCGCCCGCGCCGACGGGGCGCCCGCCGAGCTGGGTGTCGCGGGCGGCCCAGCGGCCGACGAGGATCTGCGTCGGGGTGTCCTCCCACAGCACCTCGTTCATCGCCTGCCCGACGCTGTGCCGCCCACCGCCGAGGGCGGCGGCGAAGCGGTCGTCGGTGAGCATGAGCCGGATGGAGTTGCCGATCCAGTCGGCGGTGGGCAGGAAACCGGCGGCGGTGGTGTCCTTGAGGTCGAGCATGACTTCTTCGTCGGTGAAGTGCATGGGGTCGGCCAGCATCCGCGAGGCGACGTCCTGGCCCGGCGCGAGCCGCTTGTCGGCCACCAGCCGCGTCATGTGCCCGACGAACGTCTCGTACGCCTTGAGCGCCCCGGGCCCGCCGTCCGCCAGCTCGTTGAGCACCTGCGCGAGCTGCCGCCCCTGGGCATCGGGGAAGCCGATGATCCGGGCGAGTACGAGCACGGGCAGGGGGGCGGCGTAGTCGCCGACGAGTTCGGCGCTGCCGCGGGAGCAGAAGGAGTCGATGAGCCGGTCGGCGAGCTGCTCGGCGTGCCGGCGCAGGTCGAAGGGGTCGACGGTCTCCAGCGCGGCGCCGACCATGACCGCGTGCCGGCGGTGGTCCGCGGCGGAGGCGGTGAAGTGGATGGACGGCATGACCTGCCCGACCATCGGCAGCAGCGGCCAGTCGGGCGGGATCTTCTCCCACTGGTTCCACAGCCCGCGATCCCGGGTGAACAGATCCGGGTCGGAGGTGACCTGGTGCAGCTCGCGGTAGCCGATGACGAGCCAGGCGGGGATGTCGCCGGGCAGCTCGACGGGCACGACGGAGCCGTGGTCGCGGCGCATCTCGCGGTAGAGGTCGCGCGGGTCGGTGTGGAAGCGGGGGCCGCTGAGGGGTACGGCACCGGCGGCACCGGCGTGCGGGCACGCTCCCGCGGGGGCAGCGGGAACGTCGACGGGCTTCGGGTCGTCGGCGGACCCGGGAACGTCGGCGGGCCCGGGGCCCCCTGCGGACTCGGGGGCCTCGGCGGACTCGGGCGGCCGGGCCGGCCCGGCAGGGGCGGCGCCGTGCTCGGGCGGTACGGCGCCCGGCTCGGCCGCCGTTCCGCGTTCAGCCGGCGCACCGCGATCGGTCGGCGCCTGCGCGCCGCTCCCCTCACGTATGGCCTGGTCGTCGGGGGTCGGGGTCATGTAGCGGTCTCCGGTGCGGTGGGGACGGTGGCGGCGGCGAGGCGCTGCAGGTGCTCGACCAGGGCGATCAGCACGCCCTTGCTGGACTCGCGGGACCGCGCGTCACAGTCGACCAGCGGGACGTGCGGGTCGAGGTCGAGCGCGTCGCGCACCTCGGCGCTGGTGTACGGCGGGCCGCCGAAGTCGTTACGGGCGACGATGAACGGCGTGCCGTGGTGCTCCAGCCGGTCGATCGCGTACCAGGAGTCGGAGAGCCTGCGGTGGTCGACCAGAACGATCGCGCCGAGCGTCCCGGAGAACAGCCGGTCCCACAGGAACCAGAACCGTTCCTGGCCCGGCGCCCCGAAGAGGTACAGCACGGTCCGCGCGTCGAGGCTGATCCGCCCGAAGTCGAAGGCGACCGTCGTGGCGGTCTTGCCGGGCACGGCGCTGCGGTCGTCGATGCCGCGGCCGGCCAGGGTCATCGTCTCCTCGGTGTTCAGCGGCCGGATGTCGCTGACGGAGCGGACCATGGTGGTCTTGCCGACGCCGAAGCCGCCGACGATGACGATCTTCAGCCCGTTGTCCGTGGTACGGGCCAGGGGGGCGCGCCCGGACGCGCCGCCCGGCGTGGGCGACCCGGCGGTCGCGCGCGTGTCAGAGGTGGCGGAGTCCAACGAGCACCTTCTCCAGAGTTTCGGGATCGGCGAACCGGACGCCGCCCGGCCTGCGCGGAGGCGCGTACCGCGGGTGGCGCGCGGTGATCCGGCCGGCGGCCAGCAGGTCGGACAGCAGGATCTTGGTGATGCCGACGGGCAGTCCGAGGTCGGCGGACAGCTCCACGACGGCGGTCGGAGTCCGGCAGATCCGCAGGATCGCGGCGTGCTCGGACTGCATGCCCGGCGCGGGCTCGCACTCGGCGACCACCAGGGTGACGAGGTCGAACTCGTCGCTGGCGGGCCGGCTGCGTCCCCCTGTCAGGGTGTACAGCCGGTCCGGGGAGTCGTCCCGGCCGGGGCGGGTCATTCCGCCGCGACCCCGTCGGCCGCGGGTACCGGCCCGCGGGGCGGCGCGCTGAGGTGCTCGCCGAGCTGCTCGACGAGCTCCAGCATGTTGTGCCCGACGAGCCCGGGGTCCGCCGACTCCGCCGCGATCACGGCGACATGGCTGCCCGCGCCGGCCTCGGCGATGAAGAGGATGCCGCCGTAGAACTCGGTCATCGACTGCCGTACGCCGCCGCTGCCGTCCCCGAACTCGACGGAGGCACCGTGCGACAGGCTCTGGATGCCGGCCGAGATGGCGGCGAGCTGGTCGGCGCTGTCCTCGGAGAGCTCGGGTGTGTGGCAGAGCTTGAGCCCGTCGCGGGAGAGGACGAGGGCGTGCCTGGCGCCGGGCGTGCGTTCCAGCAACCCCTCCAGCAGCCAGGTCAGCCCGGTGGCCTCGGCGGGAGATTGGGTCATCGGTCGTCCTCCGAAGATGAAGCGGCGTTGCCTGCGGGGGGTGCGGCGGAGGAGTCGGGGCCGTCGTCGGGCGCAGCGGGTTCCTCGCGTTCCGCGGGTGGCTCTTCTTGTACTGTCGCGCCGGGCTGGTCGGGTACGCGGTCCGCGTCCCGTACGCCGTCTGCCCGGCGGGCGGCGCGCTTGCGGCCGTTGACGGCGGCGCCCAGGGCGCTGGTGCCGCCGGCGGTGCCGGGGCTCGTCGTGGCGCCGCCGCTGACCGCGGGGTCGGCGCTCGTCGCGGGGGCGGCGCTCGTCGCGGGGGCGGCGCTCTGCGTGGGGTCGGCGCTCTGCTTGGGGTCGGCGCTCCTCGCGGGGGCGGCGGCAGCGGGTCCGGCGCTTGCGGCGGGCCCGGCGCCGGTCGTGCCGTCCGCGGAGCCCGCGGCCTCCGCAGCGCCCGCGGTGCCTGCGCCGCGCTCCTGGCCGGTCATCGCACGCCGGAAGGCCCCGAACCGGGCCGCGGAGCCGGCGGGTTCGAGCCGGCGGTGCGACCCGGTGACGTCACCGGCGGCACCCGGGCCACCGGTACCGGTACCCGCGCCGCCCGTACCGGCGGCGCCGGTGTCCGCAGCGCCCGTACCCGCGGTGCCCGTGCCCGTACCGGCGGCCCCTCCGGACGCGCCGTCGTCGGGAACCCCGCGCGGGTGCGCCCCGGCGAGGGTCCGCCCGCGGCGCCGCCGCGGCAGCGCGGCCAGCGCGAACGGGTCGTGCCCGCCGTCGCCCGTCCGCTGGTCCGCGGCCCGCTCGTCCGCGTCCTCACCGGCGGCCACGTCCCGCTGGCGCGGCAGCGGGGCCGAGGCCGAGGGCGAGGGCGAGGGCGGGTTCGGGAGGGGCGTGCTTCCGGTGTCCTCCTCGGGCATCGGCAGGCCGAGCCGGCGCGCCGGCTCGCCCGACCGGGCCCGGGAGATGAGTTCCTGCGGGATCATCAGCACCACGCCCGTCCCGCCGATGGCGGAGGGGCGGAACGAGACGGTCAGCCCGTGCTTCTGCGCCAGGTGCCCGACGACGGGCAGGCCGAGCCGGGTGCCGGTGAGCGTGGACAGATCGGTGGCGGTGCCGGAGACGGCGCGCTCCGCGCGCCGCTGGGCCGCCTCGCTCATCATCAGCCCGCTGTCCTCGATGGTGACGACCGCGCCGGCCGGCACCTCCGAGACGTAGACGTGCACCTCGGTGGTGGGGGGCGAGAAGTTGCAGGCGTTGTCGAGGAGTTCGGCGAGCGCGTGCATGACACCCTCGGCGGCGTGTCCGGCGACGGCCACCTCGGAGACGGCCCGCAGCCGCACCCGCTGGTAGCCGGCGATCCGGCCCATGGCGCCGCGCAGGATGGACTCCATCGCGATCGGCTTCGCCCAGCGGCGGCCGGTCCGGGCTCCGCTCAGCACGGCGATGCTGTCGGCGACGCGACCGGCCTGCGCGGTGCGGTGGTCGAGGTGGAGGAGGTCGCCGAGGACGTCGGCGTCTCCGTGCCGGTGCTCCATCTCGCGCAGGTCGGCGAGCATGCTCGTGGTGATGGCCTGCATCCGGCCGGCGGCGTTGGCGCAGGAGGCCATGGCGGCGGCCCGGCGGTTCTCGCTGCGCCGCGCCTCCTCGGCGACCTGCTGGACGACGCGCCGGTACGCCTGGTTGTCCAACTGCGGGGCGGCGGCGAGGGCTTCGTCGACGGGCGCCCCCGCGGCGATCTTCCGCAGCACCTCGGGGACGACGCGGTCGGCGAAGACGGCCGCGGCGCCGGCGGCGGTGGCGGCACGCTCCTCGGCGCGGGCGGCCTTGGCGCGGTAACCGGCGGCGACGGCGACGGCTATGCACAGCAGGACGGCGGCGGTGCCACCCCCGTAGACGATCTGCTTGGTGTGGTCGCCGGGTCCCGCGAGCGCCGCGGCCAGAACCGCGACCGCGGTCGCGGGCACGCTGACGAACAGGGCCGACAGGGGTGCGGGCAGACGGGAACGCGAGGCCCGGGGCGGGGCTGCATCCTGGTGCGCGGTCATCGACGGGCTCCTCCGGGCAGGTGGCCTGTCCCAGGTCGGGTGTGTGCGCCGGGTTGAGCAACGTGCTCCCCGAGTGAGCGGAACGCTCACGGGTGCTCAAGTCGCCGACACTATAGGGAGTTCCCGCACCACACCAGCACGACCAGAAGACCGTTTGCAGCACACCTGTGACACGAGACGCCCGTCCCGATCAGAGGGGCGCCGAGGGGTCTTCCGGAGGTTCCGGCGGGGCGTCCAACTGCTCGATGGCGCTGGTCAGCAAGCCCTTCCGGCGTCACCACGCTGTAACCGCACGCTTGTTACAACGTGTGAGCAAGATCGCTGGTCATGCGGCCGTACGGCCCGCCACGTCGCCGTACGACGGCCGATATGCGTTCCGGACCCTCCACCTCCGACAGGAGATCTACGGATGACCCGTTCACACCTTCCGCGTACGTCCACCGCGTTGGTGCTCTGCGGCGTGACGGCGGCGACGCTCACGGCGGCGAACCCGGCCACCGCGGGCCCCGCCACCCCTGCCACACCGACGACCGGCCAGGCCGCCGCGGACCCCGGTACCGCCGCGGGCCGGGCCGGCCGGGCGGACCAGACCGCCGCCGCCGACCGGACCGCCGCCGTCGACGGCGAGGCCCCGCCCGGTCTCGGCGTGCTCAAGCGCGGCCGGGGCATGGCCCCCGGCCTGCTCTTCCTCACCCCCCAGGGCCGCCACGTGACGCCCCGCGGCCCTCAGATCGTCGACGACCACGGGCGCCCGGTCTGGTACCGCCGGATCCCCGAGGGCTTCGTCGCCGCCGACCTCCAGGTCCAGGAGTACCGCGGCGAGAAGGTGCTCACCTGGTGGGAGGGCGAAAGCTCCCCCACCGGCACCGGCTCCGGCACGGGCTACATCGCCGACGAGAACTACCACGTCATCGCCACCGTCAAAACCCCCGACGAGGGCGAGCGCACCGACTTCCACGAGTTCCGTCTCACCCCCGACGGCACGGCCCTGATCCTCAGCTACCGCGACGAGCCGTACGACCTCACCCCCGTCGGCGGCCCCGAAGACGGTCGGGTCCTCGACTACGTCGTGCAGGAAATCGACATCGCCACCGGTGAAAAGGTCATGGACTGGCACAGCCTCGACCACATCCCGATCACCGACTCCGACCGCCGGTTCGAGCACGGCGCCGCCACCCCGTTCCCGTACATGCACCTCAACGCCGTCAGCATCGATCACGACGGCAACCTGCTCTTCTCCGGCCGCGAGACCAGCACCATCTACAAGGTCGACCGCGAAACCGGCGACATCATCTGGCGGCTCGGCGGCAAGCGCAGCGACTTCCGCCTCGGCGCCGGCGCCCGCACCATCGGCCAGCACAACATCCAGCCGGCCGGCGAGGACACGTACCGCGTCTTCGACAACCAGAACATGGGCAGCCCCGGCTACGAGTCGCGGGTCGCGTGGCTGCGTATCGACGAGCGGCGGATGACCGCGGAGCTGGTACGCCAGCAGGTCCACCCGGACCGGCTGACGTCCGGCCTGGAGGGCAGCAGCCAGGCGCTGCCCAACGGCAACACGTTCGTGAGCTGGGGCTCGCCCTCGGGGCGCATCTCCGAGTTCACGCCGTCGGGCCGGCTGGTCTTCGACGGCACGCTGCCGAAGGACATCAGTAGTTACAGGGGCTATCGCGCCCCCTGGAAAAGCACCCCCGACACCGCGCCCGAGGTCGAGGTGAACGACGCGGTCACCGCGGTCGACGCCGTGTGGAACGGCGCCACCGAGGTCAAGGGCTGGCGCGTGCTCGGCGGCGAGACGAAGTCGGGGCTGCGGCCCGTGGCGCGTGCGGGGTGGAACGGACTCGACACCGAGGTGCACCTGCCGCCCGGGGCCCGGGACATCGACTACGTGCAGGTCCAGGCACTCGACGCGCGCGGGAGGGTCATCGGGGCCTCGGAGGTGGAGGCGGTGGGGACCGACGGCGCCGGGGCCGGGGGCGACGGGGCCGGGGCCGACCGGGCCGGGGCCGACCGGGCTGGCAAGGGCTGACAGGAGGTGGCCGACGCCTGGGAGAGTCAGGAGAACAGCATGACCGAAGCACGGATCGTGGCTGTCACGTTCCAGAGCCCACCGCTGGTCAAGATGGAAGAGTTCGCCAACCTCGTCGCCGCCGACCCCGGAGGCGACACGGTCGCCCAGGTCATCCGGAACTCGGCGATCACCACCAAGGGCATGGCCGTCAACGCCCTGCTGGAGGACCCCCGCCGCTGGACCACCCGCCGGCGGATGGACCGCAGCCTCACCGAAGCCCGCCGTCTCGGCAGCGAGACGGTCAGCGCGGCCCTCGCCGAAGCGGGGCTCCGTCCCGAGGAGGTGGGGCTGTTCGCCACGGTGACCACGACGACGCACTCCGCCCCCGGCCTCGACGCCCTCGCCCCCGAACTGGGGCTGCGTGGCGACGTCGAGTTACTTTCCCTCGGCCCGATGGGCTGCTACGCCGCGGTGCCGGCAGTGTCCGCGTGCGCCCACTGGGTCGCGGTCAAGCGGCGCCCGGCGGTGCTGCTCGCGGTCGACCTCTTCTCGCCGCATGTGCAGCCGCCGCCGTACGACAAAGAACAGGCCGTGGTGCTGACGCTGTTCGGCGACGGGGCGGCGGCGGTGGTGCTGGTGCCGGGTGGAACGAAGGGCGGTGCGCAGGGCGGGCCACGGGGTCGGAGACCGGGTTCGGAGCGGACAGCGGGTCCGGCACGGGGTCCGGTAGCGGGTTCGGCACGGGGTCCGGCAGCGGGTTCGCCGTGGCGTCCGGCAGCGGGTTCGCCATGGGGTCGGACAGTGGATGAGCAGGGTGGCGTGGAGATCGTCGACGCCGAGCAGCTCACCGCGCCGGCCCACGCGGAGGACCTCCAGGTCCACATGGGCGACAGCGGGCTGCGTATCAGGCTCAAGCCGTCGATGCCGGACGTCGTCGCCGGGTCCGTCGCGATACCCGCGCGGGCTCTGCTCGCCCGGCACGGGGTGCGCTGGGCCGACGTCGCGTGGTGGGCCGTCCACCCGGGCGGACGGCGCATCCTCGACCGGGTCGACGAGGCGCTGGGACTGCCGGAGCGGTCGATGGCCACGGCACGCGACGTCATGCGGGAGTACGGCAACACCGCGGCCCCGGCGGTACTGGAAGTCCTGCGGCGGCTGCAGACGACACGGCCGCTGGCGGCGGGAGAGCACGGGGTGGTGCTGGCGTGCGGACCGGGTGCGACGGTCTGGGCGCTGCTGCTGCGGGGTGCGTAGGAGCACGGAGAGCGCCGGTGCCGTAGCGACAGACGGAGGGGACTTGTCGTGGGGAGACGCGAAGCCGGCGGCAGGTGGGGGACGGAAGGACTTCGGAAGGAGAAGGGGATGCTGGAAGTCATCGGCGCGGGAGTCGGCCGCACCGGAACACTGTCGCTCAAGACGGCGCTGGAACGGCTCGGCTTCGGCCCGTGCCACCACATGCTGGGCCTCTTCGAGGACCCCGGGCAGATCACGATGTGGCAGGCGGCGTCGCGGGGCGAGCCCGTGGACTGGACGCAGGTGTACGCGACGTACCGCTCGACGGTGGACTGGCCGGGCGCCCGCTTCTGGCGGGAAATCGCCGGGGCGTTCCCCGAGGCGAAGGTGGTGCTGACCGTACGGGAACCGGAGAGCTGGTACGCCAGTGCGGCAAGCAGCATCCACGCCGCGGCGGTGGCCCCGCCGCCGGCGGACGCGGACGAGGGATTCCTGCGGCTGCGCGACATGGCGCTGGAGGTGGTGTGGGACGGCGTGTTCGACGGCCGGTTCAGCGACAAGGAGCATGCGTTGAAGGTCGTCGCGGAGCACGAAGCGGCGGTACGGGAGCAGGTGGCCCCGGAGCGGCTGCTGGTGTTCCGGGTGAGCGAGGGCTGGGAGCCGCTGTGCAAGTTCCTGGGGGTCCCGGTACCGGAGGAGCCGTTCCCGAGGAGCAACGAGCGGGGCCGGTTCCTGGACGAGGTGAGGGAGCGCAGCAGGGTGGGAGAGGGCTGGAGCGGGGGCCGGGGTGGGGAGGTGAGTGGCGAGCTGAGTGGCGGCGCGGCCAGCGGGCGGGACGGTAACGCGGGCGGTGACCTGAGCGGCGACGCGAGCGTCTGCGGGGGCGGCCACGCAAGCAGCGCGAAAGACGCCGTTGGATGACGAAGGATCGCGTGGCGCGGCGCGGGTGATACTCCTCCGATCACCGACGCCGCCCCGTAGGGGCAGGGGCTGGGGCAGAGCCCGGGGGCAGGACAGCCCTCGGGCCCTGTCGGTGGGGGTGGAGGCGCAAAGGGCTGGGGTCGGGCCGTGGGTGGGGGCGGGTCAGGGAGATTGGCGGGGTGGGGCGGTGCGGGGGGCGGGCCGGGAACGAGGTACGGGCCGGGGCGGAGGCTGGTCCGTGGGGTGCGCCGGGAACGAGGTACGCGCCGGGGCAGACGCTGGTCCGCGGGGTGCGCCGGGAACGAGGTACGCGCCGGGGCAGACGCTGGTCCGCGGGGTGCGCCGGGAACGAGG
>NZ_AXVU01000051.1:0-34786 GCF_000482585.1 Streptomyces sp. CNQ329
CCCACCCACGCACACCCCGCGACCCAACAGACCCCCCATCCACCACGAACCCGCTGCCCAGCACCGGGCTTCACCCCGCCCGCCGGACGCATCGGCACCCCGGAACGGACCCAACTCCGGGGCCCCGAACCCCGACTGCCAACGCACCCGCGACCGGAGTACACCCCACACCGACCCCCAACTCCCCGTCCCCGGCCCACCCGCGACCGGGGGCAGACCCAGCTCCGGGCTTCGCCCCCGTCCACCGGAGCTTCCGCGACCGGAGCGGGCCCGGCGCCGGTGTCCCGCCCCCCGACTGCCGGGGCGCCCGCGACCGGGGCAGGCCCGGCGTCGGCGCCCTGGCCTCCGTCCGCCGGGGCGTCCGCGCTCGGGGCGGGCCCGGCTCCGGCGCTCGCCCCCGTCGGCCGGGCTCTGCATCCGTAGCTTCGGTCAACGGGCGCCCGCTCCCCCTGGGCCACCCTTAGCTGCCGGTCTGTCACGGGCCGGAGTCCGGAGTCAAGGGTGGGGCGAAGCCCCATCGCGCAGCGACGCCCCCGCAGCGAAGCGGAAGGGGGCGCCCTTGACGCCGGACGCAGGCCCGACAATCAACAAGCGGGGTGGCCCGGGGGGAGCCCCCACGACACCGCCCCACCCCGACACCGGCACCCCCGAAACAGGCCCACCCCACGCACCAACCCCCGCCCCGACGCGTAACCCCGCACCCGCCCCGCGGGCACGACGAACCAGCCGGCCACCCCGGCGACCCGGGCTCTTTGTCAGAGCGGGCGCATACCCTTGGGTGGGTGTGAGGGGACGTGCGGTTCCGGCGAACACCGGCGCCCCCCGACACCGGATCCCCCGAGCGTCGGCGCCACCGACGCAGGCCCCCGTACTCCGGCTCGCCCCACGCGCCACCGCTCACCCCGGCGCCGGCCCTCGCCGACGCCGGCCCAGCCTCCGGCACCGGGCCGCCCTCCCCGGCGCTGCGCCGCCGCCCCGCCGGGCCGATCCCGATCCCGACCCCGCGCCGCACCCCGACCCCGCGCCGGCCCCGTGCCGCCTCTCGACCCCGCCCAGCCCCCCGGCGCCTCCGCCGGGCCGCCCGGCGCCGCGCCGCCTCCGCCGGGCCGCCCCCGACCCGCGCCCCGCCGCACCCCGCTACGCCGACTCCCGTACCACCAGCTCCGGTTCGAAGATCACCGACGTCGGCTCCGCCCCCCGGCGACTCCAGTGCCGCCAGCAGCAGCCGCACCATCTCCCCCGCCATCTCCTCCACCGGCTGCCGTACCGTCGTCAGTTCCGGGCGCGTCGCCGTCGCCGCGCTGCTGTCGTCGAAGCCGACCACCGCCACGTCCTGCGGTACCCGCCGCCCCTGCTCCCGCAGGACCTGTACCGCCGTCCGCGCCATCAGGTCGTTGGCCGCGAAGACGCCGCACGTCCGGTCGGGTGGGGCGATTGTGCGGATGCCGGTCCGGCGGGGGCGCGCCGGCACGATCCGTACGCCCCGAGCGCGACCGGGGCCCGCCGGCGCGCTTCCCGCGTCGCCCGCCCACCCTCGCGCCCCTATGCCCCCGTCCGTACCATGCACCGATGCCGGACTCCGACCTCGCGCCGTACTGGAACATCAACGTCGCCCACCACCCGGGCGTCCTGCGCACCGTTCCCGAAGGCTGCCGCGACGCGCTCGACGTCGGCTGCGGCGACGGACTCCTCGCACGCAAACTCGCCGCGCGGGCGGAGCGCGTCACCGGCGTCGACAGCTCCCCGGAGATGATCGCCGGCGCCCGCGAACAGGCCGCCGGCCACCCCGGACTCGGCTTCGTCGCGGGCGACTTCCTCACCGCCGACCTGCCCGACGCCGGCTACGACTTCATCTGCTCGGTTTCCGCCGTGCACCAGATGGACTTCACCGCCGCCCTCGCCCGCATGCGCGACCTGCTGCGCCCCGGCGGTGTCCTCGTGGTCGTCGGTCTCGCCCGCGAGCGGAGCGTGGGCGACTGGGCCGTCACGGTCGCCGCCGCGCCCGTCGTACGCGCCCTGAAGGTGGTGCGCCGCGCGACCTTCCCGGCCGGAATGCCCTTCGTCAGCCCGCACATGAGCTACGGCGAGGTCCGTGCCCAGGCCCGCCGCGTCCTCCCCGGCGTCCGCTACCGCCGCCGCGTCCTGCGCCGCTACAGCCTCACCTGGCACGCCCCCTGACCTGCCCGCCCGGCGCGGGCGCCGGCCGGCTCGGCTTCCACGGCGGCATCGCCTCGCACGAGGACAACGACGAGGAGCGCTGCGGTCTCGCGCTCTCCTACGACCCGCGTACCTGGCACCGGGTCAGCACCGAGGGGCCGTGGGGGAGCGTCCGGTACGGCACAGGCTCCCTGCGCTACGTCGACGCGGTCGTCGCCGAGGGCGCCCGGCACCTCTCCGTCGAGGCGGCCCGCCCCGACGGCGCGCACGAACTGCGTCTGGCGCGCGTACCGGTGGGCTGAGCCCCGGTCGGCCGAGGGCGCCGAACTGTGACCGTGCTGTGGCAGACGGAGTGACCCCCGTCACGGCCGCGGTGCATCCGCCCTGGTCGACTGGGCGGATGCACCCCGCCACCCGCGCCGTCCCCGCCACCCGCGCCGTCCCCGCCACCCGCGCCGTCCCCGCCACCCGCGCCGTCCCCGCCACCCGCGCCGTCCCCGTCGCCCGTGCCGCTTCTGCCGGCCGTGCCGCCCGTGTGACTCCTGCCGCCCGTCCCGGCTCTGCCGCTCGCACCGCCTCTGCCGCCCGTGCCGCGCGGCTGTCCCGCGTACGCCGCAGCGGCTCTCTCGTACTGGGCCTCACCGCCGTGCTGCTGCTTGCCGCGTGCGGCGCGGAGCCGGCCGAGGGGGCGGTGGACGCCGGGGCGCCGACCGCGCCGGGCGACCCGGCCCCGGTCGAGGTCGACGGCGTGACCATCACCCGCGTCCAGACGAAGCCGGGGACCGCGGGGCCGATGCGGGTGGAGTTCGAGATCGCCAACCCGGGGCCGGAGGCGATGACGTACACCGTCACCTTCGAGGTCCGTAGCGCCACGGGCGCGGTGCTGTCGTATCCGGAGAAGATCGTGGAGGCGGTCCCGGCCGGGGGTACGGTGCCGGACCAGGTCGATGTCGGCGACCCGATGGCGGACCGCGGTGGGGCGCAGGTGCAGGTCGGCGAGGTGCGCAGTGTTCCGGCGGACGAGGCGCCGTCGGCGGGCGGGCCGTGCCCGCCGGCGGGCGTGCGGCTGTACGCCGATAAGGGCGACGCGGCGATGGGCCTGCGGGTCGTCGGGGTGCACCTGGAGAACTGCGGCACCGGGGTCTACCGGCTCGACGGCTACCCGCGCGTGCACCTCCTCGACGAGGAGCACGAGGACATCACCGGCGTCACCGTCCACCGCGGCGGCGCCGCCATCGCCTCCGGTACGGGCGCGGACGACCCGCCGAAGCCGCTGGCGCTGCAGCCGGGGGAGCGGGCGTCGGCCCTGCTGGTGTGGCGCAACACCGTCGAAGCGGGGGATCCGGTCAACGCCCCGTACGTACGGGTGTGGGCGAGGCCCGGCGCCGCACCGGTGACGGTGACGCCGGAACTCGACCTCGGCACGACGGGCGAACTCGGCGTCGGCGCCTGGGGGAAGCCGGAGTAACGGGAGCCGCCCGGGCCGGCCGGGTCACCCCGGATTCCTGGTGAAGCTGCGGATCCGGTACCGCAGTCCGGTCCGGCTCACCTGCCAGCCGCCGTCCCCGGCGACCCGCCACTCCGGTCCGGGCACCGGCGCGTAGGTGTCGCCGGGCACCGCCGTGTCGACCTCCGTCACCGAGAGCGTCGTGGCGTGCGCCAGCGCGGCGCGGTAGACCTCCCCGCCGCCGATCACCCACACCAGGGCGGCCGGTCCGGGCGACGCCAGCTCCAGCGCCCGGTCGACGGATCCGGCGGCTACGGCGCCTTCCGCGGCCCACCCCGCGTCGCGCGTCACCACGACGTTGCGCCTGCCCGGCAGCGGACGGAACCGCCGCGGCAGCGAGTCCCACGTTCTGCGCCCCATCACCACCGGGTGGCCGAGCGTGGTCGCCTTGAAGTGCGCCATGTCCTCGGGCAGGTGCCACGGAACGGTGTTGTCCGCGCCGATCACGCCGTCGCGCGCCTGCGCCCAGATCAGTCCGACGTTCACACCGCGACCGGGGCTTTGATGGCCGGGTGGTGGCGGTAGCCGAGCACCTCGACGTCCTCGTAGGCGTAGTCGAAGAGCGAGTCGGCCCGGCGCAGCCGCAGCGTGGGGAACTCGTACGGCGTGCGCCCGAGTTGCTCCGTCACCTGGCCGACGTGGTTGTCGTAGATGTGGCAGTCGCCGCCGGTCCAGATGAAGTCGCCCGGTTCGAGGCCGGTCTGCTGCGCGACCATGTGCGTGAGCAGGGCGTAGCCGGCGATGTTGAACGGGACGCCGAGGAAGAGGTCGGCGCTGCGCTGGTAGAGCTGGCAGGAGAGCCTGCCGTCGGCGACGTAGAACTGGAAGAGGGCGTGGCACGGCGGCAGCGCCATGTCGGTCAGCTCGGCGACGTTCCAGGCGGAGACGATCATCCGGCGGGAGTCGGGGTCGCGGCGGAGGGTGTCGAGCACGTCGCTGATCTGGTCGACGTGCCTGCCGTCGGGGGTGGGCCAGGAACGCCACTGCACGCCGTACACGGGGCCCAGCTCGCCGTCCGGTCCGGCCCACTCGTCCCAGATGGTGACGCCGTGCTCCTGGAGCCAGCCGACGTTGGAGTCGCCGCGCAGGAACCACAGCAGCTCGTACACGACGGACTTCAGATGCACCCTTTTGGTGGTGATCAGCGGGAAGCCCTGCGCGAGGTCGTAGCGCAGTTGGTGTCCGAAGACACTCCGGGTGCCGGTGCCCGTCCGGTCGGCCTTGGCCGTCCCGGAGGTGAGCACGGTTCGCAACAGGTCTTCGTACTGGGTGTCCGCCACAGCGGTCGAGTGTACTGCCGCCCACCAGGCAGATCGCGGAACGGGACCCCCGCACCCGGGGACCGGGCCGCGGGCCCGGCCCCCGGGTGCCGTACGCGGGCGGGCGCCCGGAGCCCTACGCGCCTACCTGCGGCCGTGTCGCAGCCCGTGCACCGCGGCGATGGCGGCCGAGGCGCCCGCGGCGACGCCGGCGAGGACGAAGCACAGCACGTACGCGTCCACGGTCGGTACCTCGGTGCCGTCGATGACCTGTGCCGCCAGCAACGCCGCGGTCGCGGCGCTGGCGAGGCTGCCGCCGGCGGTGCGCACCAGGGAGTTGATGCCGCTGGCGATGCCGCTCTGGTCCATCGGCACGTGCTGGACGGCGAGCGTGCCGAGGGCCGCGTAGGCGATGCCGATGCCGAGGCCCTGGATGCCGCTGAAGATCATGACGTCCAGTGCGGAGTCGTGCATGAGCGCCAGCCAGAGGTACGCGATGCCCGCGATGACCGAGCCGAGGGACAGGGTCCAGGCGGCGCCGACGCGGGCCTCGATGCGGCCGGAGAGCGCGGAGAAGATCAGCATGGTGAAGGTGCTGGGCAGCATGTACAGGCCGACGTCCAGCACGGAGCCGCTGAGTCCGTAGCCCACCTCGCCCTCGGGCGTCTGGATGAAGTTCGAGATCAGCGTGAAGGCCGCGAACATCGAGAAGCCGAGGAGCAGCGAGGCCAGGTTGGCCGAGAGCGACTTGGGGCCGACCAGGATCTGCAGTCGCACCAGCGGGTCGCGCACTCTCAGTTCGACGGCGACCCAGACCGCGCACAGCACGGCCGCGGCGGCGAACAGGCCGAGGATGCGGGCGTCGGTCCAGCCCCAGGCGTTGCCCTGGCTGATGCCGATCAGCAGGCTGACCAGCCAGCCGCCGAGCAGGACGGCCCCGGGCAGGTCGGGGCGGCCACCGGCGCGGCGCCCCGAGTCGCGGGTGTAGACCAGCACGAACAGCAGCCCCACGGCGGCCATGGCGGCGGCGAACCAGAAGACCGGGTGGTGGGAGTCGGTGTTGTCGGCGATGAGGCCGGCGACGAGCATGCCGACGGCACCGCCGACGCCGAGGGTGGCGCTGACGACCCCGATGGCGGTGGTGACGCGCTCGCGCGGGTAGGAGTCGCGGATCATCCCGATGGCCAGCGGGATGACGGCCGAGGAGGTGCCCTGGAGGGCGCGGCCGACGATGAAGACGGGGAGGGAGTCGGATATCGCGCAGACCACGGTGCCGGTGACGAGCAGCCCCATCGTCACCGAGATCATCTTCTTCTTGCCGTACATGTCGCCGAAGCGGGACAGCAGCGGCGTGGCGACCGCCCCCGCGAGCAGCGTCGCGGTGAAGACCCACGAGACGGTGGCGACGGAGATGTCGAACGTCTGCATGAGCTGCGGGAGCAGGGGCAGCACCAGGGTCTGCTGCAGCGAGACCACGAGCCCGGCGGTCGCCAGCGCGAGTAGCGTCAGGCCGGGTCCGGAGGACCGGCCGGGCCGGTCGGTGCGGCCGTCCTCGGCCACCGTGGTGGCGGTGTCTGTCATCGGGGTGGACTCCTGCGGCGGGAAGTGGATTACTTGACTTACGCAAGCATGTGGTACTTAGTTGAGTCAAGCAAATTAAAGTTAAAGTGATGCCTATGTCTGCCCGGTCCTCAGCAGCCGCCCACGTCTCACCCGACGTGGCCGAGATCGAGCGCGCCCTCAGCCGCATCGCGTATCTGAGCGGCCGGGCGCGCCAGCATGACCGGCTGGCGGCGCTGGCCGACGTGCCACTGGACCGGGCGGCGGTGGCGCTGCTGCGGCAGATCGAGGACTCCGAGCCGCTGCGCCTCGGCGAACTGGCGGACCGGCTGGGGGTGGAGGCGTCCCACGTGACCCGGCAGGTGCAGCAGTTGCAGAAGGTGGGCTACGTCACCCGTGTCCCGGACCCGGACGACGGCCGGGCGCAGCGTATCCAGCTCACCGAGGCCGGGCGCGACGCCATCGGGCGTATCCGCGAGGTGGCGTGCCGGGGCATGCAGAGGGCCCTTGCGGGGTGGTCGCCGGAGGAACTGCGGCAGCTCGCGGAGCTGTTCCACCGGATGGTCGATGACTTCGTCGCGCACGTCGACGAGTGGGGGACCGAGCCGGGGGCCTGACGCTGTCGGAGGGCCCGGAACGACGCCGATGCGAACGCGGCGACGGCGGCTGACAGCAGGGCGGCGGGAGCCGAGGCCGCCGCCGGCCGGATGATCCCGGGCCGCGGCGGCGGAGGCGCTGCGCGTGGGGGTGCTCCGGCTGTACGGAGCGGAGCCGGACGGAGGCGGAGACGGAGACGGACGCGGAGGCGGAGGTCTCAAGGGCCCGGGCCGCTCCAGGGCTCCGGGCGTCCAGACACGGGTCCGGGCCCGGTCGAACCCCACGCCGACCGGGCCCGGTCGCAGGGCCGGGTGCCCTCGTGGCAGCCCGGCCCCGCGGGGCGCCGCCCGTCAGCGCGGCGTCCTTCGCCGGTCATGCCGGGCCCGGGCACCGGGCCCCGCCCCCGTGTCGTCAGGCCTGCTGCCTCCCCGCGCCGTTGCGCCGCTGGTTGTACACCAGCGCACCGCCCGCGAAGATCACCGCGCCAGCGCCGGCCAGCGCCGCCGGCAGCACCACGGAGGAGTCGTCCGAGGCGGCGGCGAGGTTCGACTCGTCCGCGTTCAGCGTCTCCACCGCCTGCGGCTGCGTGCCGTGGTCGCCGTGCGCGCCCTTGATCGGGTCGGCCTTGGTGTTCTTCTGGTCCGCGCCCAGCGCCCGGACCTCATCCGCCGACAGGGCGCCCTGCGTCAGACCGGTGACCTCGCCGTTGCCGCCGTCGAAGACGACGTCGGAGCAGGAGAAGAAGTTCTCCTGGCTGTCCGAGCGGATCCACTGGATGAACAGCATGTGCTGTCCGCTGCGCTGCGGGAGCTGCAGGTCCCAGTAGTAGTGGCCGCCGTCCGAGCCCGCGCCGCCGGCCTGCGGCGGGTCGGTGACCGTCTGGATGTGCGTCAGGTCACCCCAGCCCAGTGCCTGGGACGGGCTCCAGCCGCTGTTGGTGATGTACACCTCGAAGCGGCCCGGGTGGTGCGCCCAGTTGCTGTACTCGAGGTTGATGGTCGAGCCGGACGTGAGGTGCGTGACCGGCCAGTCGCTGCGGGCCGCGTTGTACGGCGAGAAGTTGTACGGGCTGCGGTCGCCGGCGCTGCAGAGCGTGCCGTCGGCCACGTAGCCCTGGCCGCGCCCGCCGGCGTTGGAGTCCAGCACGGCGAACCAGTTGTACAGCGGGGTCGTGCCGGCGGACTGCACCGCCGCCGCGCACGCCGGGTTCTGCGGCATCTGCGTGGCGCCGTTCGCGATCAGGTCCTTGTAGCACAGGAACGTACGCGAGCCGGGCACCATCGCGACGCCGTGCGCGGACGCGGGCGTCGGCACCGCCAGCGCGGCGGTCGCGATGCCCGCGACGCCGGCGAGCGCGAGCGTGCGCCGGAGGCGGAGCGATCTGGCGGCCCTGACGAGTCGTTGGATAGCCATGGTCATGGTCTCCTTCGGGTTCTCCTGAGCGCTGACGCGAGAGCCCGCGACCGCGGTGTGCGCGACGGGCCACCGGGCCGTCCCCGGGCCCGGGGGCCGACGACCGACCTGGCAGGGGGTCTCACGTTCGTCGTGAACAGGTCAATGGGAGCGCTCCCAATGACGGTAGCGCGGGATTTCGCGGCTGTAAACGGAGTGCGCACCGGTCCGCCGACTTCTCTGCTCCTCCGCGGGGCATGGACCGGGCCGCGCCGTTGTTGCCGATCTCGACAGGTCCGCCGCGAACAGGGGAAGAACGTGCCCGACATCCGCGCAGCCGAAGTCGTCGTCTTCGACGTTCTCGGCACGCTCGTAGACGAACCCGGCGGCCTGCGCGCCGAGATCCGCGCCGCCGCGCCCGCCGCCGACGAGCCGGCCGTCGCCCGACTCCTCGCCCTCTGGCAGGGGCACGTCGAGGCCGAGCAGGCGCGGATGGCCCGGGGCGAGCGCCCGTACGCCGACAGCGAGACCGTCGACCGCGAGGCCGCCGAGCTGGTGGCCGAACGCGCCGGCGTCACCGACCCGGCGGCCGTCGCCCGGCTGGCCACCGCCACCCGGCGGCTGCCCCCGTGGCCCGACTCCGCGGCGGGACTCGACCGCATCGCCCGGCACTTCCCCGTGGCCGGGCTCTCCAACGCCGCCGCCCCCGCGCTGCTGAGGCTCGCCGCACACGGCGGGCTGCGCTGGCACCAGGCACTGTCCGGCGCGGCCGTACGGGCCTACAAGCCCGCGCCGGAGGTCTACCGGCTCGCCGCCGAGGCCGCCGGCTGCCCGCCCGGGCGGGTCCTGATGGTCGCCGCCCACGCCTGGGACCTGCGGTCGGCGCAGGAGAACGGCCTGCGGACGGCGTACGTCCCGCGGCCCGGGGGTGACCCGCCGGCGGAGACGGACGAGTTCGACTGGTACGCCGAGGGTCTGGACGGTCTGGTGGAAGCGCTGACGGGGGAGTAAGGGGTACGGCGTACGCGGCACGGGCCACGCGGCGGACGGCGGTCGGCCTGACGCGCCGCAGCGTCCACGCGTCCGGGCCCGCGGGCGTGCAGCCCCGGCGGCCCGGTTCCCGCACCCCCTCCCTGCATCCCCACCCGGCGCACCCGCCCCTCGCGGGGCGCGCGCGTGCCCGGTGCACACCCGGCCCGTACGCCAAGGCCGGCATCTGTCTGTTCGGCGGGGCCGCGATGGGTCACGATCTCCCTGGCGGTGCAAGTGGCCGCCGGGGGGCGGGTGTTGCTCCGGGACCCCTCCCGGCTCCGGTGCCGGATGATGGGGACGGCCGCCGGTGGCTCGCCCGAGAAAGGGATCACGATGGATGCGTTTCCTCCGATGCCCAGCGAGCCGCCGTCCGCACCCCGGCAGCCCGCCGGATCCGGGCATCCCGCCGAACGCCCCGAGCCCGCGGAATCCGGAGAGCCCACCGAGCCGGGGCAGCCCGCCGGTGAGGAACACCACCCCACCGAGCTGGACATCCTGGCCCACGGTCCCGGCCGTCCGCGCTTCGAGCCGGCGCCCGTCCCGGTACGGGAACGGGACCCGTACGCCGTCGGGCTGGCCAACGCCTCGCTGCTGGGCATCGGTTACGGGATGCTCCGCCGGCCCCGGATCGCGCTCGGCGCCGCGGGTGTGTCGGTCGTGCTCGTCACCCTGCTGGCGACGGCCGGACGGAACGTGTGGTTCCAGGCGGTCGTGCTGGCCTGGTGGATCGGTGTCACGGTGCACGGCTGGTACCTCGCCGGCGGCCGTCCGCGCCGCCGCCCAGCCGCCGCGCCGGAGGCGTCGGCGCAGGCCACAGGGGTGCAGCAGGAAACGGAGGTGCAGCAGGCCGCGGAGGCGGAGCAACCCGTCGCAGCCGCGCGGACCGCCGGGGCAGAACCCGAAGACACGCGCCCCGCGCCGCCACCGCCGCCCTCGGCTCCCCCCACCCTCCCCGCGAACGTACGTCGCGACCGCCTCGTCGCCCTCCTCGTCGCCGCCCCCGTCATCCTCGCCTGCACCGCGCTGCGTCTCGACGCCTCCCGGATCGAGGGCAACGCCGCCGACGCCCACCGCGCCGACAAGTGCGCCGAGGCCGTCTCCGACCTCGACGGCCTCTGGTTCGGCCACCGTCTCGCCGACGCCCCGCTGACCGCCCGCGCCGAGGAGAGCACCGAGGCGTGCGAGCTGCTGCTCAGAGCCGAGCGCCAGGCGGAGGAGGACCGCGTACGCGGCGCCCGCACGCTCAAGGCGTACGCCGACCATCCCGGCGCGCTCTGGGAGGGCGCGGACAGCCGCCGGGCCGACCTCCTCCTCGCCCAGGCCGGGGACGAGCTGGACACCGGACTGACCGGCGACACCGACGCGCTGAGTGCGGGTTTCGGCCATCTGGACACCGTCCTTCAGGAGTACGGGGGCGGCGAAGGCCGCGAGGACCGCGGCGGCGACGTGGACGACGCGCTCGACGAGTTCCTGGGCGCGCTGCCCACCGACGACGCCTGCCAGACCAAGGCGGTCACCGACTGGCTCGGCTCCCGCGAGTCCGGCGACGGCGAACTGGCGCGCGCCGCCGACGTCGTGCCCGAGGTCGCGCCCGGGGCGATCGTCGACTGCGGCGACGCGCTGATGGCCGACGACACCTGGAAGCAGGCCCGCACCCAGTACGAGCAGCTCCTCGACGAGTACCCCGACCACGAGCTGTCCGGCGCGGCCGAGGACGGCGTCGAGCGCGCGAACCTGGCCATCGAGCTGGACAACGTGCGCGGGCTGCTGAAGCCCGGCCCGTACGGCGAGAAGCCCGAGTACTGCGACAACCCGGCCCCGTACCGCGGCGCCAGGGCGTACGGAGGCAACGGCCCCTACCGCGCGATGCTGATCGGCCAGAGCAAGCACCGCTCGAAGCTGCCGTCCTCCTGGCTGGCGAAGGACCCGAAGGACGCGGTGGCGATCATCTGCGCGGGCCGCTCCAAGCACGGCTCCACGGTGGCGACCTGCCCGTACGAATCCGACCTGGCCATCGGCGGGGTCCAGAACGTGGCGTTCAAGAAGCGGGAGATCCCGGTCCGGGTCTACGAACTGCGCACCGGCGAACTGGCGAAGAAGACCACCGTCGAGATCGGCGGCTCAAGCTGCCCGGCCGTGCTGGAGTACACCTACTACGGCGTCGACGCCGGCCCGCCGTCGGAGGTGTACGTCACGTCCTCGGCGTCCGACGTGCGCGCGGGCTACGAGCCGCTGATCTATCCGTGAGAACCCGCCCGGGAATCACGCCGGAGGACCACCCCTGAGGGCCGGGGCCGGTCCGGGTCGGTGGCGGCCGACCCGGACCGGCCCGGCTGAACGCGCCGAAGGCGCGCCCGGCTCCGCGGGGGCGGGCGGACTCAGTTGGTGGCCAGCGCGTACGCCAGGTCCGGGACGAACTGCCCCGCGCCCGCCGCGCAGCCGTCCGCCTCGCCGGGCGGCTTGACCCACAGCAGCGCGTCGACGGCGTCATCGCCGGGGGTGAGCGTGGGGTTCTCGCCCAGCGCGCGGCCGGCGGGGTCGCACCACTCGCCGTTGGAGCCGTTGCCGTTGCGGCTGGTGTCCACGACCAGCTTCAGGTCCGAGTCGCCGACGGCGGACAGTATCTGCTTGCCGTAGGCGAGTTCGTCGGCCGTGGTGTTGAAGTTGGAGACGTTCGTGAACACCCCGTCCGCTTCCGCGACGCCGGAGGCCGACAGCCGGGCGGCCTGGTCCTCGGGGGAGTGCCAGCCGGAGTGGCCGCCGTCGAGGTAGACGTGGGTCTCCGGGCCGGCGGACTTCAGGGTGGTGACGGCCTGCTGCAGCGCGGCGTGCCGGGCGTCGCGGCCGGACTGGTCGAGGCAGTCCTCCAGGGCGAGCGCGTCGGTCTCCAGGATGATCACCACGGGGTGGCCGCCGAGACCGTCGGCGATGAGGCTGATCCAGTTCTGGTACGAGGGCAGGTCGGGGGCGCCGCCCGAACTGGGCCCGCCGCAGTCCCGGTTGGGGATGCCGTAGACCGAGAGCACGGGCAGGGCGTCGCCGGCGGCGGACATGTAGCCGGCGACTTCCTGCTGCACGGTGTCGGGGTTGTACTGGGAGAGCCAGCGGGCCTGCGGCTGGGAGGCGATGCGGTCGGCGATGACCGGCTGCCGCCAGTCGCCGGAGTTGGCCTCGGTCCACCGCCGGACCTGGGAGTCGGGGTCGACGAAGAGCGGGCCCGGCAGTTGGGCGGCGGTGTCGGAGGCGGGTGCGCCGGTGTCCGGCTCGGCCGCCGGGGCCGCGGTGGCGAGCCCGGCGAAAGCCAGGCCGGCGCCGAGGACGCCGGCCAGGGCCGTGCGGTGCCATCGGCGCAGGATGCGTGTGCGCATGGTGGTCCGTCCTTGTCGCGTCTGCCGGAGACCGGAGGTCTCCGGGTGGGAGGTCACGGAGCCTTGGGAGCGCTCCCATGCGCTGCGGGAGCATAGTGGCGGACCACCGCGTTGGAAACACTGCACGCGCGCCGGACGGGGAAAGCGTGGGGCGCGTGAGACGGCCGGGGGCCCGCCGGTGCCGGGTTTCCGGTGCCGCGGCTGAAGGCGGTCTGCCGGCTGATCCGCGCCCACGGCCTGCCGGCGGGCCGGCCCCGGCGCCGGTCGGGTGACCTCCCCCGTGCCCCGCCGGACGACCTTCGCGGCGCGGGCGGGTGAACGCGGGCGATCGCCGGATTGCGCTGTCCTGTGTGTCCCGTATCGTCACGAATGCCCCTGTGATCCGGAGGGACCGTGCCCGAATCCCGGCCCGTGCTGGCCTCGCCCGCGACCGCGGCGGTGTTCCTCGTCCTCAGCGTCGCGCCCGGCGGCGAGGACCCCGTACCCGACCCGCCGGCCGCCGGTGACGGCTCGCCGGGGACCGGCGGCCTCGAAGGAGCACCCGCACGATGAACAACCTGCACCGTGAACTCGCTCCGATCACCGAAGCGGCCTGGGCGGAGATCGAGGAAGAGGCCCGGCGCAGCTTTCGCCGCCACATCGCCGGCCGCCGCGTCGTCGACGTCACCGGGCCGGAGGGGCCGGAGCTGGCCGCTGTCGGCACCGGGCACCTGGAGGAGATCGCCCCGCCCGCGCCCGGCGCGACCGCGCGGCTGCGGGCGGCGCAGCGGCTGGTCGAGCTGCGGGTGCCGTTCACCGTCACCCGCGAAGCCGTGGACGACGTGGAGCGCGGCTCCCGTGACTCCGACTGGCAGCCGGTCAAGGACGCCGCCCGGACCGCCGCGTTCGCCGAGGACCGGATGGTCGCCGACGGGTACGCCGCCGCCGGTATCGAGGGCCTGCGGACGCGCACCTCGCTGCCCGTGCTGAGCCTGCCCGCCGAGGTCCGCGACTACCCCGGCACCGTCGGCCAGGCCCTTTCCGCGCTGCGGCTGGCCGGCGTGGAGGGCCCGTACTCGCTGCTGCTGGGGGCGGAGGCGTACACGGCGGTGAGCGAGATCGCCGACCACGGCCACCCGGTCGCCCAGCGCCTCGCGCGGCTGCTGGACGGCGAGCTGATCTGGGCGCCCGCGATGACCGGCGGTCTCGCGCTGTCCACCCGCGGCGGCGACTTCGAACTGCGTCTGGGCGAGGACCTGGCCGTCGGGTACACCGCGCACGACGCGAAGACCGTGCAGCTCTACCTGCACGAGACGCTGACGTTCCTGACGTACACGGACGAGGCGATCGTCGTCCTGCGGGCATGAAGATCGGTCGCGACGACGACGGGGACGACGTCCCGGCCGGGGACCCGGACGGCGGCCGGGACGACGGCGGGGACGGCGGCCCCGACCGTGAGCCGGAGCGGCACCGGGACCCTCTGCTGCCCTGGCTGCGCGAGGCCGTACCCGTCACGCTCATGGTCGTCGCCTACTTCCTGCTGCCCCTGCACCTGCTGGGCACGCAGAACCCGGAGCTGAGCTGGACACTCTTCGTGCTGGCCCTCGGTGCGGTCAGCGTGCTGCTGCTCCGCGAGATCCGGGCGGTGCTGCTGGACGTGCCGAGCGCCCGTCCCGGTGTCGCCATCCCCATGCTGATGATCGCCTCGATCCTCGTCTTCGCCGCCGCGTACAACGGGGTCGCCCGGCAGTCGGCGGAGTTCGAAGGCTTGCGCACCCGGGTCGACGCGCTCTACTTCACGGTCGCGACCGTGGCGACCGTCGGCTACGGGGACATCACCGCGCGCGGGCAGACGGCCCGGATCCTGGTGATGGGGCAGATCACGTACAGCTTCGTCTTCCTCACCGCCGCGGCGACGGCGCTGAGCCGCCGGGTGCGCCGGGCACTGGGCCAGGGGCGAAGCGGCGGCAGGCGGCATGGCGGGGGGAAGCGGCTGGGCGGGGGCAGGCACGGGCGCGGCAGGCGGCCGGACGGAGATGCGGGGCAGGGCTGAGACGGCCGGAGCGGTCCCCCGGTACGGCCGGGACTCAGCCGCCGGAGCGGCCGAGGAGGGTGCGTACCCCCGCGGCGCTGAGCGTCAGCGCGCCCGGACTGCCGGTGTCGATGGTCAAAGACACCTCGTCCGACGGCCAGGCGTTGGCCAGGAGCACCAGCGGCAGCTTGCGGTACTTGTCGACGGAGGGCAGCGCGTCCCCCATCCGCGACTCGGAGGTGAAGACGGGCACCAGCCGGTCGCCGTTCGGCTGCTCCATCACGGGCAGCATCATGCTCTCCTCCGCGCCGTCCTGCTCCTGCTCCGCGCTCTCCTCCGGCGCGTCCGGTCTCTCGTCCGGCACGGGCACGAGCACCTCGCTGTGGGCCAGCGCGTGCAGCGCCGCCGGGTCCTTGGCGTCGGTCGCCAGCGCCTCCAGCGCCCGCTGAGTGGTCGAGGGGTCGTTCCCCTGCGGTGCCTCGGTCATGGTCCTTCGCTTCCTCCGGTGAGCCGCGGTGCGCGGTCCCTTCCGGCCCGCCCGCGGCATTGCCTACCCCGTACAGCGTCGAACGTGCCCCCGTTGTCACTCCCGGGGGGTGACGGAGTCGTTCCGGGTGTGCGAACGGCCCGGAGGGCCCATAATCCGGCGATGGGCGACCCCGGGGGCGAGGCACATCCAGGTCCGAGAGCCGGTCACCGGCTCGCGCTGCACACCGCCGCCAAGAGGTTACGGGCGGAGTTTCAGGGTGTCTTCGGCGAGCAGACCATCGAGCGCTTCCTGTACGGCGCGTACGGAGACGTGGCGGTGCGCGGCGCCCCGCCGGACGACCTGCCGCGGCTCACCGAGGAGTACGCGCGCCGCCGGCTGCACGCGCTGGCCCGGGCCGAGGGGGTGAGCGGCGACGGGCGGCCGGTCGTGCTCTTCCTCTGCGGGCACGACGCCGGGCGGAGCCTGACGGCGATGGCCCTGCTGGCGCGGCTGGCGGGGAACAGCGCGGTGGGCTGGTCGGCGGGCTCCATGCCGGATACGGCGGACGGGGCGGAGGCGGTGGCCGTGATGGGGGAGCGCGGGATCGACATCTCCGGGGAGTTCCCCACGGCGTGGACCGACGAGGCGGTGCGGGCGGCCGACGTGATCGTCACGATGGGCTGCGGGGACGCCTGCCCGGTGTTCCCCGGCAAGCGCTACGTGGACTGGCCGCTGCCGGATCCGCGCGGGTGGGAGGCGGCGCGGGTGCGGCCGTTGCGGGACGAGATCGAGCGGCGGCTGCGCAAACTCCTCGCGGAGCTGGGCATACAGGCCCGCGACTGACGGCGGCGGACCGCGGCGCACGGCACGGCGCGGGGCGCGGGGCGCGCCGCGGGAAGCGGCGCCCCGGGCGCGTACGCCCGCCGCCCCCTCCCCTTCACCCGAAGGGTGTGCGGGGGCGCGCGTGTTGGTCTGCGGGCCCGCCGCCCGCCCTGCGGATCATGGTGGGGCCGCCGACCGCCGAGCGTGAAGGGCCCCCACCGTGATGCCAACCCGTACCGTACGCACGGCACTTGCCGTCCTCGTCGCAGCCGCCGCCGGCCTGGCCGGGGGCCTCCCCGCCGCCGCCGACTCCGCCGGACCCCCCGATCCCGTGAGGCACCCCGCGGCCGTCCGCAACCTCCCGGCCGCGGCGCCCTGGGACGAGGCCGCCGCGGCGGCGGGTGCGGACCGGCGGGCGGAGCCCGTCTGCACCGGCAAGCGCCTCGGTGACGCCCGGCTCGGCCCCGAGCACCTGCCGGGCCGGTGGGAGCCGCGGGTCGGGCCCCTGCTGCAGGGCTGGCGGCCGACCGGGGCGCTCACGCCCGCCGCGTTCCTGGAGAAGTACTGGACGGGCCCGGCCGACGGCGGAACCTGGAAGTACCCGCCGAACGACGGCTTCGCCGAGGTCAACGGCACCGTCGACCGCGAGGCGACGCGACTGGAGGCCGGGCAGTTGCTCGACCGTTTCGGCTCCGAGTTCGGCGGTTACCTCGCCCCCGCGGGCGACCGCTACGCGGAGCGCGCGCTGCCGCCGCAGAACCTCCACACCCAGGACCCCGACGCACCCTGTGACTACCGCGTCTACCAGGTCACCAAGCCGTTCTGGGTCTGGCAGGGCGCGGTCGCGCCGTGGTTCGAACAGCCCGGCGGGGGCGAGCAGATCAAGCTGGACCCGGTGTTCCTCGACCCGGGGGAGGGACAGCAGCTGAACGTCACCTGGCTGCTGGAGCACGGCTACCTGGCTGCCGCGTAACGTCCTCGACGGCGACGGCGACGGCGACGGCGACGGCGACGGCGACGGCGGGCCCCGGGCCGTCAGGCGTGCTCGGAGACGAGGACCGCGACCGTGTCCGGCGCCAGCGCCTCGAAGACGTGCGGGACGTCGGCGGGATAGGAGGCGTAGTCGCCGGGGGCGAGGTCGACCGGCTCCTCCGCCACCCCCACGCGGGCGCGCCCGCTGCCGACGATCACGTGCTCGACGATGCCGGGGGAGTGCGGATCCGAGCGGCGGGGGGTGCCGGGCTGGACGGTGACGAGGTAGATGTCGCGGCGCGCGTGGGCGGGGGAGGAGGCCAGCAGCGTCGCGGCGTAGTCGGCGTGCTCGGAGGGCACGGACGGGCCTTCGCCGCGGCGGATGACCCGCACGCGGGGGCGGGGTGGCTCGACGAGCCGGGAGAAGGGGACGTCGAGCGCGACGCTGAGCGCCCAGAGCGTCTCCACGCTCGGGTTGCCGGTGCCGGACTCCAGTTGGGAGAGCGTCGACTTGGCGATGCCCGCGCGGCGGGCCAGCTCGGTCAGCGTCAGCCCCGTACGGCGGCGCTCGCGCTGCAGCGACGCGGCGATGGCGTCGAGTGGGGCTCCGCCGCTCGGCACCATGGCGCGCTCCGTTCGTCCCGGGTGTTCGCTCTGCCGACCGCTTATTCGGGTTGACGAACAGCGTAGCGGATGTTCAGCATGGCAGCCATGCGTTCGATATGGCGAACCCTGCGCGGCGGCCTCGCCCGCGACATCGCGCTCGTCTGCGCCGCGGACACGCTGGTCGGCGTCTCCTTCGGGGCCATCGCGGTCGGCGAGGGACTGCCCCTGTGGCTGCCGGTGCTGCTGTCCGTGGTGGTCTTCGCGGGGGCGGCGCAGTTCATGTTCGTCGGCATCGTCGCCTCCGGTGGCACCGCGCTGGCGGCCGTGGCGGCGGGGCTGCTGGTGAACGCGCGGCACGTGCCGTTCGGCTTCACCGTGGGCGACGCGCTGGGCGGCGGGAGACTGCGGCGGATCGCCGGCAGCCATCTGATGATCGACGAGACCGTGGCGTTCGCGCTGGCCCAGCGCGAGCCCGAGCGGCGGCGTGCGGCGTACTGGGCCTGCGGCGTCGGGCTGTTCGTCTGCTGGAACGCGGGGGTGGTCCTCGGTGCGCTGGGCGGTACGGCGGTGAGCGACACGGACGCCTTCGGGCTGGACGCGGCGTTCCCCGCGGTGCTGCTCGCGCTGGTGCTGCCGTCGCTGCGGGAGCCGGGTACGCGGCGGGCGGCGCTGGTGGGGATGGGCGTCGCGCTGGCGGCGGCGCCGTTCCTGCCGGCGGGGGTGCCGGTGCTGCTGGCGCTGGCGGGCCTGGCGGTGGCGGGGGCCGGCGGGGGAGAGGGGAAGCCGGGAGCGGGGGGCGGTGCCGCGGTCGCGGAGGGCGGTCCGGCGGGCGGCCGGGCGGCCGTGGGCGGGGAGCCGGGTGGCGGTGACGACGAGCCCGGCGCCGGTTCGTACGACGAGGAGCGTGTGCCGTGACCACGACGACCCTGGTGCTCGCCGTTCTCGTACTGGGCGCCGGCACGTTCGCCTTCCGCGTCGCGGGACCCGTGCTGCGCTCCCGCGTCCGGCTGGAGCCGCGGGTGGAGCGGCTGATGACGGCCGCGGCCATCGTGCTCCTGACCGCCCTGGTCGGCACGCAGGCGCTGCTGGACGACGGGGGCTTCGCGGGGGTCGCGCGGCCGGCGGGGGTCGCGGTCGGCGGCGTGCTGGCGTGGCGGCGGGCGCCGTTCGTGGTCGTGGTGGTCGCCGCGGCGGCCACGGCGGCGCTGCTGCGGCTGTGCGGAGTGGACTGACCGGGGCGTGCCCGGCCAGGGCGCCGGGCGCCCGGACGTCCGTGCCCCGGTGCTCGTCGAGGACGAGCGGTCCACGCTGAGCACGGCCGTACGGACCGGCCCGGTCCGGCGTCAGACGGGGTCGAGGGGGCCCAGCAGCCAACTGCCGGCCGAGGCGGGGTCGTCGTCGAAGTAGTACTCCCGGATCGCCGCCAGCAGCTCGGCGGTGGTCAGGTGGCCGTCCCCGTCGGTGTCCAGCCGGCGGAAGACGTCGCGTGCGTCGTTCGCCGGGAGGTTCATCAGCGCGCCCGACCAGCGCACGTGCTCCTCCTCGTCGAGTCGCCCGTCGCCGTCCTCGTCGGCGATGGCCATGATGGCCTCCAGGAACTCCCCGTACCCCGCGTCGAAGTCCTCCGGCGTCTCCAGCAGCCCGGCGGCGAACGCCGCCGCGTACTCGCCCTGGTCGACCCGCCCGTCCCCGTCCGTGTCCGCGGCCCGTACGAGCCGCTCCCACACCCCGAGGCACAGCTCCTCCAGCCGCTGCCGCGCCGGCGAGCCGGGGCCGTGGCCGAACTCCTCGCCGAGCCGACGGGCGGCGCGCTCGAAGTCCGCGCGGTCGACGTAGCCGTCGCCGTCGGTGTCGTAGGTGCGAAAGCGCCGCGCGAGCTTCCGCGCCAGGAACGTCGATACCTCCACGAGCCGTCCTCTCCGCCGCGGTTCTCCGACGGAGACGACGCTACGGGCGGTCCACCGGGGCGCACAGGGGCGCCTGGGCGGGCGTGCGGTGGCCCGGGGGCGGAGGGGGAGCCGCCCTCTTTACGGAGAGTGATGGAATGTTTACGATAGGTGGGTGACGGCGTCGACGACCGGCGCGGACCGACGTCACCAGCCGGGGAGAACCGGGGGGTTGCACGCATGGCCGATCCACTGTCCGCCTCCGCCGTCCTGCGCGCGCTGAAGCGCGAGGGGCTGACGCTCGTCGAGCACGGCGAATGGCGCACCCACAACCGCAACCACAAGGGCCCGTGGGGCCCGGTGCACGGCGTGGTCGTCCACCACACGGCCACGTCCGGCACGGACGAGAGCGTCCGTCTCTGCTACCGGGGCCGGCCCGACCTGCCGGGCCCTCTCTGCCACGGGGTCATCGACAAGCGGGGCCGGGTCCACCTGGTGGGCCACGGCCGGTCGAACCATGCCGGGATGGGCGACGACGAGGTGCTGCGCGCGGTGATCGCCGAGCGGTACGGCGAGCGCCCGCCGCCGCCCAACGAGCAGAACACCGACGGCAACGCCCGGTTCTACGGTTTCGAGTGCATCAATCGCGGCGACGGCGAGGACCCGTGGCCCGACGCGCAGTTGGACGCCGTCGAGCGGGCCTCGGCGGCGCTGTGCCGGGAGCACGGGTGGCGGGCGAAGTCGGTGATCGCCCACAAGGAGTGGACGGACCAGAAGATCGACCCGCGGGGCTTCAGCATGCCGGGGATGCGCGAACGCATCGCGAAACGACTGGCAAGCAAACCGGAAAGCGAGCCGGCGACGTCACCGGAGCCCTCCGCACCCCCGAGCCCCGGACCCTGACCGGACGCCCGCCGTGCCCGGGGCTTCCGCTACGCCCGGTCCGGGCTCTGCCGGACGGGCCCGGTGCCGGAAGAGGCCGTCTCCCCGTCGTCCTCCCGGTAGGCGTCGTCCCCGTCCGGCCCGTCCTGTGCGCCGTTCTCGTCGGAGCGGCGCGGCCGGGGCACCGGCGTACGGACGATCTCCACCTCCGCGTACGGCGGCGTACGCAGCCACAGCCGCCGTCCCACCGCGAGCCACACCACCCAGCAGAACGCCACCAGGCCCGTCAGCCCCACCAGGGTGTTCGCCAGGAACTCCGTCACCGGCGGATGCTCCACCGTCGCCTTGTCGACCCAGTACGGGCCGCCCCACGTCCAGTCCATCGGGGCGTCCTCGGACGCCTGCGCCCAGATGGTCCAGGCGAATATCCGGCATGCGCCGTACAGGAAGTAGGCGTGGTAGAGCGCCAGCAGGAAGCGGTCGGACAGGCCCACGCGATGGCGCAGCCAGCCCCAGGCCGGGTCGGCCGGATAGACGTGCCGACGGAAGTACGTGGCGGTCAGCGAGCGGTAGTTGTACGCGAGCATCGCGAGCCAGAAGAGGTCCCAGACCAGACCCAGGCTGCCGTAGTACGCCGCGGCGTCCCCGTAGCGGCCCTCCTGCGCCGCGTACGCCCACATGCCCGTCGAGTAGTGCTGGTCGGTGAAGGGGAAGAAGAGCATCACGCCGACGCTGTCGAAGCAGTCGGTCAGCACGTGCGCCCACTGGCCGATCAGCAGGCCGAGCGCCCATTCCCGGCTCTTGAAGATCAGCAGCACGGCCAGCGCGAGCACCACGCCCCACGCCAGGGTGTGGGTGAAGCCGACGCCCGGCCAGCCGCGGTGGTAGTCCCAGGCGTTCTCCGGCTTGAAGGAGAAGCTGCCGATCTCGAAGCCGTAGACGGTGCCCTTCGTGCCCATGTCGGGCAGGAAACAGCCGAGGAGGATCGCCAGGTAGGAGACCTTGACCTTGGTGTGCTTGTGGAGGATGTAGCTCTCCAGCTCATGTGCCGCCCAGCTCACCGCTCTTCCCCCTCGCCGCCGTCCCGGCCGTCGTCCGTGCCGTCGCCGCCCGGGTGCCGGCGGGCGCGTACCTTGTCGACGGCCCAGCCGGTCAGGAGGATCGCCGCGATCGCGACCACGGGGCCGCGGGTCCAGGTGAGGATGCCGCGGGTGAAGATCGCCCCGCCGGCGACGAGGGCGACGACGGCGGCGGCGTAGCCGGCGACGTCGCCGGCGCGGGTGCGGTGGACGGGGCGCAGGAACGCCGGCCGGCTAGGCATCGGGGGTCACCCCCGCGGGCCGGCGGTGAGGTGTCCGTGTCCGTACGGGCCGCCCCCCGCGTCCCGTACCGCCCCCGCCCCCGCATTCGGCGTCGCCGTCGCCGTCGCGTATCGCGCCATCACCGTGCACCGCGCCCCCACTTGTTCCCTTGTCCGCCCCCGCGGCTCCCCCGCCGCGAAGGCCCCCCTCGGTCGTCCGGGATCTTACGGGAGGGGCGCGGTGCTCGGCATCCCGGTCAGCTCGCGGGCCTGGTCTCGTACACCAGCAGCTCCGTGCCCGTCGGCGAGGTGCCGTCGTCGGGGGCCGCCCACATGCGCAGGCCGTCGCCGTGCAGCGCCTCCAGCAGCACGGGATTGCGGGTCGCGACGTGCCCGCCGGTCGACCAGAGCTGCACCGGCACCTCGTGCTCGATGTCGAACGTGCGCAGGTCTATGGTCGCGATGCCGCCGAGTTCGAAGTCGGCGCCGGTGGCGTTCTTGAAGCCGGTGATGCCGGTGCAGAGCATCTTGCGCGAGTCGGCGTACGCGCAGTCCTGGTAGTCGATGAAGTGGCTCTGGTTCGTTCGCCGTTGCACCTGGCGGCCGTGCCGGTCCCAGGTGTAGAGCGTCCGCGAGCCCCACGAGACGCCGTGCACCGCGCCGGTACGCGGCTCGGGCACCACGCCGCCGACGTGGTCGTCCACCCGGAACGCCTCGGTCACCTTCAGTGTGCGGACGTCGACGCGGTAGACGACGGCGGCGCTGTGGGGCCGGTACTCCGCGACCGGGACCCAGACCGAGCGGCCGTCGGTGTCGATGCCGCCGGGGTGGTACATGTCGCCCTCGCCCAGCGTGAGGTCGTCCAGCAGCCGGCCCTTCAGGTCGAGGACGAAGAGGTGGCCGACACCGCGGCCGGGGCTGCGGTCGTAGCCGTCGACGGGCTCGGGGTAGCGCACGGGCGGCTCGATGACCTCGACGCTGGAGAGGAACAGCCGGTCGCCGACGCGGGTGAGCCCCTGCGGGTGGTACGTCTCGAAGTCCAGCGGCAGCTTCTCCACCAGCTCCCACGTGCTGTTGCGGTCCAGCTTGGCGACGGCCTCGACGATGCGGGCGTCGCGCTCCGGGCGGTGGTCGCCGCCGGGCCGCGCGGCGGGCGCGGCGGAGGCGGCGACGGTGCCGAGCAGGGCCGCGGCCAGAGCCGTGACGCCGAGCGTTCTCACGTACCTCATATGGATCTGTCCTCTCCCTCGCGGGCCGGCCCGGTCGGCGGGGTGCTCCCCCGCGGCGGCTCCGTCCGGCGCCCGATGATGGCGAGGCCATCCTGCCCGTACGTGACGCACGGGCAATCCCGCGGCGAACAGCGGGACACGGCGACGGGGCACCGCGCCGTCCGCGTATGCCCCGCCGCCGCGGTCCGGGTGCCCCCTTGCCGGCCCGCCATGCCGAGCACGGTCAGCGCGTACGGCGGGAAGCCCGGCTCCCTCGTCCGCGTCGCCTCGAACCCGTCCCGGCCGCCTCCGCCTTCAACCAGCGATCCGGTGAACGGGTCCGTGACGTACCCCGACGCCTCGCCCGGCGCCCGCGCCGGCCCTCGACGAAGGCGCGCATGCGAAGGCCGGCGGCCCCACCCAGCGGGGCCGCCGGCCGATCTCGCGGCTCGGCGCGTGCCGTGGCTCAGCGCGTGCCGGAACTCAGCGCGTGCCCGGGCGGGCACGTGCTGCCCTTCCGTGCGCGTGCCGCTCAGTCGGTGTCGTGGCTGCCGTGCGCCGGTGCGTCGCGGGTGGGCTCCATCGCCTTCGCGTTGTGCTTTCCGGTCACGGTGCCGTCGGGGTTCGTCACCACCAGCAGCCCCGCCACGCCCATGTCCGCGTGGCTTTGGACGTGGCAGTGGTACATCCACCGTCCGGAGCCGACCAGTTCTCCGGCGATGAACTGGAACCCGAACGAGTCGCCCGGCCCGACGATCTTGTTGTCGATGATGGGCGTCGGGTCGTCCACGCTGGCCAGCATGCCCGTGCGGTTGTCCGCCCAGCGGTGACCGTGCAGATGGAACGTGTGGTAGAACTCGCCGTGCGTGATCATGATGATCTCGCAGCGCTCGCCGAGCGTGGCGGTGAAGTCCGGTCCGTGACCGGCGACGTTGTTGATCGTGTTGTCGTTGAAGACGATGACGAACTGCTTGTCGGGCAGCTTGTCGCCGCGCTTGCGGACGATCAGCCCGCCGTACAGCCCGCGCTTGACGCCGCCGGACCCGTGCGGGGTGCCGACCGCGTGGTCGTGGTAGTTCCAGTAGCCCGCGCTGCCCGGCTGGATGGTGCCGTCGCGGCGGGTGCCGGCGGTGTGCGAGTGCCAGACGTAGTCACGTGAACCGCCGGGCGGCACCGCGCTGTCCGTGATCGGCGTGCCGTCGTTGTCGATGTCGTAGTCGACGCCGTGGACGTGCAGGCTGGCCTCGACGTCGAGGTTGTTGACCAGCTTGATCATCATGCTGTCGCCCTCGTACATCTCCAGCAGTGGGCCGGGGATGGAGGGCTTGCCCGGTTCGAGGCCGTAGCCGAGCTGGCCGTCGGGCATGGCCTCGGCGTACATGGTGATCCGTTTGATCTCGCCGAGCGGCTGGGGTTGCGGTTTGTCTTCCGACGCCGTGACCGTCGCTCCCGAGGTGGACAGGGCGACCGGGGTCGCCAGTGCGGCCGCGGCCGCACCGCTGGTGAAGGACCTTCTGGTAAAGACATTGCGCGGCATGGTGGCCCCCGCCTTCTCGCGCGTTTGTGACTCGTCCCTGACAGCCGCTCATGGTAAGGGCTTGCCGAGGCTTTGCCCATCCTCAGGACAAAGTTCGAACGGAATCCGGCTGTAGGCATTGGCAGTTTGCGAAAAGGGGTCTAACTTCCTACGGCGGCGCAGCTATCCCGCAGCATCCCGGGACGAGGTGGGAGGACCATGCGACGCAGGGGAAACGCCCTACGAGGGGCGGCCGGCGCATCAGCCGTGGCAATGACGGCGACGCTTCTGGCCGGAGCACAGGCCGTGGCGGATCCGTCGGACGGCGGACCGCTCGCGGCGGGTAAACCGCCGGGCAAGGCCGCCGCGGAGGTGCTGGTGTTCCACCGGGTGGACGGCGACCAACACGCCGTGACCCGGGCGGGCATCGAGGCCATCGAGGCGATCGGGGCCCAGGGGCCCGAGACGTTCACGGTGACCGCGACCGACGAGGTCTCGGCGTTCACCGACAAGAACCTGGCCAAGTACAACGCGGTCGTCTTCCTGTCACCGGGCAGCGATCGGCTCAACACGATGCAGGAGCAGTCGTTCCAGCGCTACATCGAGGCGGGCGGCGGGTTCCTCGGCATCCACGACGCGGCCCGCTCCGAGCCGGAGTCCGACTGGTTCACGGGCCTGATCGGCAGCCGCCCCTCCGGCACCTCCGGCGGTGCGCAGGAGGCCGTCGTCGAGGTCGGCGACCGGCTGAACCCGGCCACGAAGGACCTGCCGCTGGAGTGGAAGCGCAGCGACGTGTGGACCAACTGGGAGAACAACCCCTCCGGCAGCGTCCACACCGTCGCCAGGGTCCGGGAGAGCTCGTACGAACCGGGCTCGACGGCCAACGGCGCGGACCACCCGATCTCCTGGTGCCGTGACTACGAGGGCGGCCGTTCCTTCTACACCGGCATGGGCGGCACCGCCGCCGGCTTCGCCGAGGAGGACTTCCGTGCGCACCTGCGCGGCGCCCTGCTGTGGACCACCCGCCAGGCGCAGGCCGACTGCCAGGCGAGCATCAACGCCAACTACGAGGCGACGCGGCTGACCCAGCCGAACCAGCCCGACCAGCTCGACCAGATCGGCGAGCCGCACGGCATCGACATCGCCGAGGACGGCAAGGTCTACTACATCGGCCGCGGCGGACGCTGGTCCGGCGCCCCCGTGGACGTCGACTGGGACAGCCCGGAGATGGGCAAGGGCCCCGGCACCATCCACATGTGGGACCCGGATACCGAAGAGGTCACCGCGGTCGGCACGCTCGACGTCTTCGGGAACAAGGGCGGCGGCGACGAGCTGGTCAAGGTCGAGGAGGGCCTGCTGGGCATCGCCCTCGACCAGGACTTCGCCTCCAACGGGTACGTGTACCTGCACTACACGCCGCACGCGGGCGTCGACCGTGCCGCGCACATGGCCGAGCGGCAGGTCTCCCGGTTCACCATCGACCAGGAGACGCAGAAGCTCGACACCGCGTCCGAGAAGGTCCTGCTCTCCTGGCCCGTCCAGGTGCACAGTTGCTGCCACGCGGGCGGCGACATGGAGTGGGACTCCCAGGGCAACCTGTACATCGCCACCGGTGACACCAACTCCTCGCGGTTCAGCGACGGCTACTCCGGCAACAACCCGGAGCCCAACTTCGGCGGCGTGTCCTTCGCCGACGCGCGCCGCACCGCGGGCAACACCAACAACCTCAACGGCAAGATCCTGCGGATCCACCCCGAGGCCGACGGCACGTACACCATCCCCGAGGGCAACCTCTTCACCGGCGACGAGGGCGACGGCGACCAGGCCAGGCCCGAGATCTACGTGATGGGCGTACGCAACCCGTCCCGCATCGAGATCGACGCGCAGGACCGGCTCTACGCCGGCTGGGTCGGCCCCGACGCCGGTGAGCCCAGCACCACCTGGGGCCCGGCGAAGTACGACACGTTCGCCGTCATCACCAGCGCGGGCAACCAGGGCTGGCCGTACTGCATGGGCAACTCGCAGCCGTACCGCGACCGCAATCTGCCCGACCCGGCGCAGCCGCTGGAGTGGTACGACTGCGACAACCTCAAGAACACCTCGCCCAACAACGACGGCCTGACGGACCTCCCGCCGGCCCGTGACAACAACATCTGGTACTCGCCCCAGGGCGGCGGCCCCGACTACCCGCGCAACGCGGACGGGGTGCCCAGCTACGACGTCGGCGAGGCGCAGTACCGGCTGCCCTGGCTCAAGGGCGGCGGCCAGGCGGCCATGACGGGCCCGGTCTACCGCTACGACGCCTCGTCCGACAGCGACGTGAAGTGGCCGGAGTACTGGAACGACAAGTGGTTCGTCGGCGACTTCTACGACGGGGACCAGCCGCGGCACGCCGTGGTCATGGACCCGGACAACGCCGGTGACGGCGGGCTGCCCGTGCACGCCGAGTCGCTCGACAAGATCATCCCGGTCGGCGACGGCGGTATCCGCAACCTGATGGACTGGAAGTTCGGGCCCGACGGCGCGCTCTACGTGCTCGACTACGGCCGCGGCTTCTTCAACGCCGACTCGGCGTCCGCGCTGTGGCGGGTGACGTACAAGGGCGGGCCGGCGACGCCGCTGCCCGAGGACCTGATCACGAAGGGAAGTCGATGAGATCCGGAGCTCTGACCGCGGGTGGACTGCGGCGGGCGCTGATCACTCTGGTGGCGGTCTGCCTGGCACTGCTGGTGCCGGGCGGCCTGCCCGCCGCGGACGCGGCGGTTCCCGACGAGCCCAGGGCGGCGCAGACGCTGACCTGGACCGCGGGCGACAGCATCACCGAGTACACGTCCGCGCCCACGACGGCGGTGGCGGGGGAGACGACCATCGTCTTCGAGAACAGCGCCGCCACCGGCAACACCACCGGCATGGTGCACACGCTCACGTTCGACACGTTCACCGACGGATACAACAAGGACGTCAGCCTCAACCTTCAGGCGTCCCCGAACGACGAGAACAACGGCAAGTGGCAGGCGACCGTCACCCTCTCGCCGGGCAAGTACCGCTACTTCTGTGCGATTCCCGGCCACGGCTCGATGTTCGGCGAGCTGATCGTCACGGACGGCGGCGGTGAGGACACCACGGCGCCCGAGACGGCCGCCGAGGTCACCGGCGAGCAGGACGCGGACGGCGCGTACCTGGGCAGCGCCACGGTCGAGCTGTCCGCCACCGACGACATGTCGGGGGTCGACCGCATCGACTACGCCCTGGACGGGGCCGCGGACTGGACCGCCTACGAGGCGCCCGTCGTGGTCAACACGGCGGGGGAGCACACCCTCAGATACCGCGCCACCGACAAGGCGGGCAACACCGCCGAGGAGAAGTCGGTGACCTTCACGGTCGTCGAGGCGAACGACACGACGCCGCCCACGGTCACCGCTTCGGTCAGCGGTGAGCAGAACGACGACGGCGCGTACCTGGACATGGCCATGGTCACGCTGAAAGGGACCGACACCGGCGGCTCCGGTCTGGACCGGGTCGAGTACTCGGTGGGCGGCAGCCCCTTCCAGCGGTACACCGAGATGCTGCACGTCCACACCGTCGGCGAGCACACGGTCAGCTACCGGGCCACCGACAAGGCGGGCAACTCCTCCGAGGTCGGAACGGTCACCTTCACGATCGTGGAGAAGTACCCCAACCCCGACCCGGACTGCCCCGAGCTGGACTCCCGTCCGATCGTCTTCATCGGCCAGTACGACACCCACGTGCCCAACCGTGTCACCGGGAACGGCTGCACGATCAACGAGGTGATCGAGGACGAGAAGGCGTGGCCGAAGCAGAAGGCGTTCCTGGACCACATCCGGGACGTCACCGACGAGCTGTACGCGGACGCCGTCATCAACGGCGAGGAGCGCCAGATCATCCGCGACACGGCGAAGGAGTCGGGGATCGGCAAGCCGGGCCAGAACGACGGCTACACGCCGATCTTCACCGGCACCGAGAACTCCTTCTCCAAGTGGGACCACGTCGGCGGCGGCAGCTTCCACCTCAACGGCGACGGCTCGATGACCAGTGGGGCGGCCGACGGGCTGGGCATGCTGTGGTACCCGGAGGCCCAGTTCGGCGACTTCTCGCTGAAGCTGCAGTGGCGCGACGACGCGCCGGGCGACGGGCGCACCAACTCCGGGGTCTTCGTCCGCTTCCCGGACGTGCGCAACCACCCGGACGAGCCGCGGCCCGAGTGGGCGGCGATCAAGTACGGCCACGAGGTGCAGATCTTCGACTCGGAGAGCGGCGACAAGTACAAGACGGGTTCGCTCTACGGCTTCGACGAGATCACCCACGGCGGCGCCGGGGTGACGCCGAAGGGCACGTGGAACGACTACGAGATCCGGGTGGTGGATCAGAAGTACGAGATCTACCGCAACGGCGTGCTCCTCAACGAGTTCGAGAACGCGCCGGGGCAGGTCTTCGACCCCGTGCGCGATGACGACCCGGGCACGGACGGCCGCCAGCACGCGCAGGGCTACATCGGCCTGCAGGTGCACAGCACGGCGGACGTGGTCTCGTTCCGCGACATCCGCATCAAGCCGCTGTGATGTATACGGTCGGCTGAGCCGTACGCGGTACCGGTGGGGGGCGGTGTGACACACCGCCCCCCACCAGGCATGTCGCGGGTGTTCCACGGCTGCGGGGGGCGAAACGTCTGTTCGCCACGGGATCGAAACCGCGCCGGTGCGCGCACCTCGGTGGGATAGTCGGTCCATTCGGTGTCCGCGGTCCCGAAAGAAGGTGATGACCCGTGGTGTTCGCCATGGGATTCTCCGCATACGGCGGCCCCGAGGTGCTGCGCCGCCTCGACGTCGACGTACCGGCCCCGGCCGCGGGCGAGGTGCGTATCCGCGTCCGGTGCGCGGGGGTCAATCCGCTGGACTGGAAGCTGCGCGACGGCCGGCTGGCGGCCTTGCGGCCGCTGATGTTCCCCCACGTCCTGGGCCTTGAGGCCGCGGGCGTAGTCGAGTCCGTCGGCGCGGGCGCGGGCCCGTGGCGGGAAGGCGACGAGGTGCTGGGGCCGGTGGCCGCGGGGTACGCGGTGCAGACGCTGGCCCGCGCGGACGAGCTGGTCGCCAAGCCGCCGGGGCTGCCGTGGGAGCTGGCCGGCGGACTGCCGGTGGCGGCCGAGACCGCGTACCGCACGCTGGCGGTGCTGGGCGTGACCAAGGACGACACGCTGCTGGTGCACGGCGCGGCGGGCGGAGTGGGCAGCCTGGCCGTGCAGTTCGCGGTCTCCGCGGGGGTGCGGGTCATCGGCACCGCGAGCCCCGGCAACCACGACTACCTGCGCTCGCTCGGCGCGGAGCCGGTCGCGTACGGGGAGGGCGTGGGCGCGCGCGTACGGGAGCTGGCGCCGGACGTCGACGCGGTCCTGGACGCCGCGGGACGGGGCGTGCTGCCGGACTCGGTGGAGCTGGCCGGCGGCGCGTCGCGGGTCCTGACCCTCGCGGACGCGGAGGGGGCGCGGGCCGCGGGCGTGCGGTTCTCCCGCCAGACGGACGGCGAGGACCTGCATGTGGCGGGGATCGAACGGGCGCTGGCGCTCTACCGCGACGGGCGGCTGCACCTGCCGGTGTGGCGGGCGCTTCCCCTCGCGGAGGCGGCGGACGCCCACCGGGCGAGCGAGGAGGGCCACTTGCGCGGCAAGATCGTCCTGGTGGCGGCGGACTGACAGCCCCCGGGCCCGTGCGGGGCAGGGCTTGCGGGGGGTCAGCGGGCCAGGTCGAAGGATTCGGACGGGAGCGGTGCGAGGCGGCGGGCCCGACCGGGCGCCCCGTTCCCGGCCTTGGCGGCCAGGGACGGCTGCGCCGCCGGTACCGCCGCCGGGCCGGGGCCGCCGTCGTCGTGGCCGGGGGTGCCCCCGCCGCGGAGGGCCGGGCCGGGCGTACCCGCCTGCGCGGGGATCGGGGCCCGGGTCCGTTCCCGCGCCGGGCCGGGGCCCGGCCGCGCGGCTACGCCCCGGGTGGCCAGGAGGGCGGTTGCCCGCGGCGGGACCGCCGCCGGGCCGGGGCGTGACAGCAGGGCCACGCCCCAGGTGGCCAGGGCCGTTGCCGTCAGTGCCGCCGCAACCCCCGGCATCCCGCCGGTCAGCCGCTCGCCGAGCAGCGTGAGGCCGACCGCCGCCGAGACCGCCGGATTGACCAGCGTGGCCGTGGCCAGGGGCGCGCCCAGGCCGCCACGGTAGGCCGTCTGCGAGAGCATCAGGCCGGCGGGCGCAAGCGCCGCCACCGTCAGGCCGGTCAGCACCGTGAAGACGTCGGGGCCGGGGCGTACCGCGACCGTCTGGGTCAGCACCGAGCCCGCGCCGAAGGCGATGCCCGCGGCCGTGGCGTAGGCGATCCCGGCCGTCCGCGGCCCGAGCCCGCGCGCCGCCGCGCCCAGCGCGACCAGCGCGACGGCGGTGGCCGCGACCGTACCGAGTACCTGCGCCGGCGTGAGCACCTCGATGTGCCCGCCGCCGCGGACCAGCAGCAGCACTCCCACCAGGCCCGCCAGCGTCAGCCCCGCGCCCCGCCACCGCACCGCGCCGACCCGTCGGCCGGTGCAGGCCGCCTGCAGCGGCAGCGCGAGGACCAGGGTGAGGGCGCCGAGCGGCTGTATCAGGGTCAACGGCCCGTACCGCAGCGCGAGCACGTGCAGCGCGGCGCCCGCGACGTTGAGCCCGACCGACAGCCACCACGAACCCCGGGTGAGCGCCGCCCACACCCCGGCGTCCGTGTCCCGGTCCGCCCCCGCCACCCGCTCCTGCAGCACGGCGGCCCCCGCGTACGCGGCGGCGGACGCGATCGCCAGCACCAGTGCCGTCGCGAGGCCGTTCATGCCGTTCATGTCCCCTCCGAAGGTCGAGCCCGTCCCCCTGACGATACGAAGCGTTGCGGACAGATCCTGTCCGCAAGTCGCGCTCGTCGTGTGTGTGGACTGCCCGGAGCGCCGGAACTCATCGGAGGGAATCATGGAGGCCATGGCCTCCCTGTTGTCCGACGACTCCGCCCCGCCGCCCGGCCCCGTGCAGTTCCAGCTCGTCCTGCTGCGCCGCATGCAGGACTTCCAGCCGGAGCTGGTCGCCGGCGCGCTGCGCACCCTCGGCGTGCCGCGTACCGCGATGCGCGAGGCCAACCGCCGGTGGCAGGGCCGCCTCCGCGCCCGCGGCGGCCCGGCGCCGGGCGCCGCGCGGGCCCGGGACTTCGCCGCGCTGCTGGGTCCCGCCGCGTCGGTGACGCGGCGCGCGCACGGGGACATGAGGGTGGACGTGCATGTGTGGCCCCTGCCGCTCTGGCCGGATCTGCGGTTCGAGGCGACCTGCGGCGTGGGCGGCGTCGCACTCCACGCCTGGCTCGTACGTGCTCCGGAAGCAGAAGGGCCCGCCCCGCGTACGCTCGCCGATCTGGCCCCGTGGGGGTGCACCGCCGGCGAGGTCGCGCGCGTTCCCGCCCGCGGTACCGCGCGAGGGCTCGGCCCCCCAGCGCGTCGCGCTGGCCTTCACCGCACCGGACGAGGCCGGGGAAGCGCGCGCGTGCACGGCGGAGTTCGCCTGGGGGCTGCTGCAGCGGTGGACCGTCGATTAAGCATCGCTTACCGATCTCCTCAACGAACTTTCGCTGGTGCTGCACAGTCTTCCCCGGGGAGACTGGCGGCATGATCACACCGGACACCAAGGACTGGACCTGGGTTCTGGACCGCCCCTGCCCCGAGTGCGGTTTCGACGCGGCGGAGACGCGCGCGCAGGAGGTCTCGGGGCTGATGCGCAAGTGCGCCGTGCGCTGGGTGCAGGTGCTGGCCGACGAGCCGGAGCGGCTGCGTGCCCGGCCGCGGCCGGACGTGTGGTCGGCGCTGGAGTACGCGTGCCATGTGCGGGACGTGTTCCGGCTGGGCGACGAGCGGCTGCGCCTGATGCTCACCGAGTCCGGCCCGCTGTTCGCCGACTGGCCGCAGGACGAGACGGCGGTGCAGGACCGGTACGGGGAGCAGGACCCGCTCCAGGTGGCCGCGGAGCTGTCGGCGTGGGGCGAGACGATGGCCGAGCATCTCGACGAGGTCGGCGAGGGGGAGTGGCAGCGAACCGGATTCCGCGGCGACGGTGCGGCGTTCACGGTCGACACCTTCTCGCGCTACTTCGCGCACGACGTCATCCACCACCTGTACGACGTGGGTGCCCCCCTCGGCCGCTGAACGGCTCCTTTCTGCACTCGCTCTTCCGGTACCCGGCGGGCCGGTTCATCCCCTGGCCCGGCCCGCCGTTCTCTCTTGGCTTCTCGGGGCCGTCGCGGTCTTCGGTGTCTTCGGGGTCCTCGGTGTCTTCGGGGTCCTCGGTGTCTTCGGGGTCCTCGGTGTCCTCGGGGTCCTCGGGGTCCTCGGGGTCCTTGGGGTCTCGGGGTCCGAGGGGTCTCGGGGGTCTTCGGGGTCTTCCGGCTGTGGAAGCAGGCGATGTCTGCCGGTGTGGTGGAGGCACGCGCACGCCGTGGTGTGGCGGTCGCACGCCGGTGCGGCGCTTGCGAGACGGCGTGGCGTAGGAGCCGCCGCAGGCGGAGGGGCGCGCGGTTTGCGAGGGGGCGATCGCAGGGAGGGCCGGGGCGAGGGGGTGTGGGCTTGGGCCGGGGGCCGGGGGCCGGGGGCCGGGGGCCGGGGGCCGGGGGCGGGGGCCTGGGCGGCCGGGGTTGGCGTCGGGGTCGTGACGTGCGGGGTCGGGGTCGTGACCTACGGGTCGGGGGTGTCCAACCCGGCGCACCACGTCACTGGAGGCGATCCGGTGGCGGGAAGGGGCGGTCGGGCCGGCGGGGAGGGTGCCGAGGGTGGCGCCGGTGGCGGTGTCGGAGGGTGCCGGTGCCGATGCCGGTGCCGGTGCCGTGGGCGGGGGTGGGCACCGGTGCCAGTGTTGAGGGCGCCTGGTGCCGGTCTGGTCGGCTGGTGCCGGTCTGGCGCTGGTGTCGGTCTGGTCGGCTGGTGCCGGTCTGGCGCCTGCGTCGGTCTGGTCGGCTGGTGCCGGTCTGGCGCCGGTGCCGGTCTGGCGCCGGTGCCGGCGCGGGCGGTGTTCGCCCGGAATCCCATCTCCCCCTCACACCCACCCAAGGGTATGCGCCTGCTCTGACAGAGGGCCCGGGGTAACGGCGCTGGGTTGGCCCGTCGTTGGTGGCGAGGCGGGAGCGGGGGTACGCGCCGGGGTGGACGGTGGTTCGCGGAGCGGAGCGGTGTGCGGGGGTACGTGTCGGGGTGGGGGTTGGTGCGTGGGGTGGGCCGGTGTGCGGGGTGCCCGCGTCGGGGTCGTCCGTGGTGGGCGCGGGTCCGGGGGTGTCGGTGTCGGGGTGGGGCGGTGTCGTGGGGGCTCCCCCCGGGCCACCCATCTCCTGAGTGTGCGGGCCTGCGTCCGGCGTCAAGGGCGCTCCCTCCGCTTCGCTGCGGGGGCGTCGCTGCGCGATGGGGCTTCGCCCCACCCTTGACTCCGGACTCCGGCCCGTGACAGACCGGCAGCTAAGGGTGGCCCAGCGGGAGCGGGCGCCCGTTGACCGAAGCTACGGATGCAGAGCCCGGCCGACGGGGGCCGCGGGCCGGAGTTGGGCCTGCCCGGATCGCGGGTGCCCCGGGAAGACGGGGGCTGGACCACCGGAGTCGGGCCTGTCCCGATCGTGGATGCCGCGGCGGACGGGGCCGAAGCCCTCGGGCGGGGCGCGTCCTGATCACGGACGGTCCGGTAGGCGGGGGCGGGGGCCGGAGCCGGGTCTGCTCCGGCGGCCGAGGCGTCGGCGCGCGAGGGGCGGAGGCCGGAGTCGGGCCCGCCCTGGGCGCGGACGTCCCGGCTCACGGGGCGGCCGGGACCCTGGAGTGGGGCCTTCCGGCGCCGATGCTCCCGCCAGACGGAGGGCGGCCTGGGTGCTGGGTGGGGAGGGTGTCGTGGCAAACGTCGGGGCTGAGCCGGGGCCTGGCGGGGAGCGGCGGGTGTGCGTGGGTGGGTAGAAGTCGGGGCACGTGGGCGTTTTAGCCGTATCTGACGGGTGGGTTACCGCGAGTTTGTCCCGGCGACGTGCACGCCGGCCGCTCCCGGCCGCGAATCCGGAGCCGCGGGGTGAGTTTTTGCGTCTCGCTGGGCAAAACTCCGCCCGCGTGGGCGTTTTGGGTCAGTTCAGGGATGGGGTCGCTGCGAGTTTGTCCCGGTGGCGTGCGCGCAGGCCGCTTCTGGCTCGCGAATCCGGGACCGCGGGTGGGTCCGCGCGT
>NZ_AXVU01000052.1:0-34727 GCF_000482585.1 Streptomyces sp. CNQ329
CGCGTCCTCCAAACCCAACGCACCCGCGATGTGCGCGGCGGCTATCTCGCCCTGCGAATGGCCGACGACCGCATCCGGACGCACCCCGTGGTACTCCCACCACCGCGTCAACGCCACCATCACCGCCCACAACGCAGGCTGCACCACCTCCACCCGCTCCAACACCGCCGGATCCCCACCGGTCAGCACATCAAGAAGATCGAAGTCCGTATGCGGAGCCAGCGCCCGGGCACAGTCGGCCATCGCCTCCGCGAACACCGGGGAGTCCTCCAGCAGCCGCGCACCCATCCGCACCCACTGCGACCCCTGCCCCGGATAGACAAACACCGTCCTCCCCGGCACCACCTCCCCCTGCACCACACCGTCGAGCGGCATCCCCGCGGCCAGCGCCTCCAACCCCGCCAGCAACTCCCCCCGCTCAGCACCCACCACCACCGCGCGCCGGTCGAAGTGCGTGCGGCGTACGAGCCCCGCGGCCACCTCGGCGGCGGAAAGCTCCGGACGCTCCTCCACGTGGCCGCGCAGCCGCGCCGCCTGGTCCCGGAGCGCCCCGGCCGTCCGGCCGCTCAGCGGCCACGCGACCGTCCCCGGCGCCGCAGGCGACGCCTCGACCTCCGCCGCGTCCGGTGCCTGCTCCAGGATCACGTGCGCGTTCGTCCCGCTCACCCCGAACGACGACACCGCCGCCCGGCGCACCCGACCCGCCTCCGGCCACGCTCGGGACTCCCGGAGAAGCGCCACACCCCCGCCGTCCCAGTCCACGTGCGGCGTCGGCTCGTCCACATGCAACGTCGCGGGCAACTCCCCGTGCCGCATCGCCTGGACCATCTTGATGATGCCCGCCACACCCGCCGCCGCCTGGGCGTGCCCGATGTTCGACTTCACCGACCCCAGCCACACCGGCCGGTCCTCCGGACGCCCCCGCCCGTACGTCGCCAGCAGCGCCTCCGCCTCGATCGGATCGCCCAGCTCCGTGCCCGTGCCGTGCGCCTCCACCGCGTCCACGTCGCCCGGGGCCAAGCCGGCGCTGTCCAGCGCCGCGCGGATCACGCGTTCCTGCGACAGGCCGTTGGGTGCGGTCAGCCCGTTGCTCGCGCCGTCCTGGTTGATCGCCGTGCCGCGGACGACCGCCAGCACCCGGTGCCCCTGGGCCCGCGCCACCGACAGCCGCTCCAGCACCAGCACGCCGACACCCTCGGCCCACCCCGTCCCGTCCGCCGCCGCCGCGAACGACTTGCACCGGCCGTCGGCCGACAGCCCGCGCTGGCGGCTGAACTCCACGAACATCCCGGGCGTCGACAACACCGTCACCCCGGCCGCGAGCGCCCGCTCGCACTCGCCGGTCCGCAGCGACTGCGCCGCCAGGTGCAGCGCCACCAGCGACGACGAACACGCCGTGTCCACCGTCACCGCCGGCCCCTCCAGGCCGAAGACGTACGCGACCCGGCCCGAGGCGACGCTCGGGGTGGTGCCGGTCAGCACGTAGCCTTCGAGCCCGTCCGCGGCCTCGTGCATACGCGGCCCGTAATCCTGCGCCGTGGCGCCCACGAAGACGCCCGTGTGGCTGCCGCGCAGCGCCGACGGGTCGAGCCCCGCCCGCTCCCACGCCTCCCAGCTCGTCTCCAGCAGCAACCGCTGCTGCGGATCCATCGCCAGCGCCTCGCGCGGCGAGATCCCGAAGAACTCGGCGTCGAATCCCGCGACGTCGTGGAGGAAGCCGCCGTGCGCGGTGTACGAGGTGCCCGCGCGGTCCGGGTCCGGGTCGTGCAGGCCGGTCAGGTCCCAGCCGCGGTCGGTGGGGAAGTCCCCGATCGCGTCGCGTTCCTCGCGCAGGAGTCGCCACAGGTCGTCCGGCGAGGCGACGCCGCCGGGGTAGCGGCAGGCCATGCCGACGATGACCACCGGGTCGTCGTCGTCCGCGACGGCCGGGGGCCGTGGGCCGTCCTGCTGCCGCGTGGTGCCGTCGCCGCCGCCGGCGGTGTGCAGCCAGGAGGCCATGGCGGCGGGTGTCGGGTGGCTGAACAGGGCGCCGCTGGGGAGGCGCACGCCGGTCGCGGCGGTGAGGCGCCGGCGCAGTTCGACGGCGCCGTACGAGTCGAGGCCGAGGTCGCGGAAGGCCGTCCCGGTGCTGACGGCGTCCGCGGAGTCGTAGCCGAGTGCGGCGGCCGTGTGGGTCCGTACGAGAGCGGTGAGGCCGGCGAGATCAGGGGGAGGCGCGAGGGGTTCGTCGGCCGGCCCGGCCGACAGCTCGTCCGACGGCTCCGGCGTCTGCGGCGTCTGCGGCGGTTCCGCGGGCCGTGTCTCCGGCGAGCGCCCCGTCCAGTGGCGGCTGCGCTGGAAGCGGTACGTCGGCAGCTCGACCCGCCGCGCGCCCGCACCCGTGTTTACTCCCGCGTCGGCGAAGAACGTGTCCCAGCCGATCTCGACGCCGTGCACGTGCAGTTCCGCGAGGGTGGTGAGGACCGAGCGGTCCTCGGCCACGTCGCGCCGGAGCGTGGGCAGAGCCCGTACTCCGGCCGCGGCCTCGTCCTCCAGGCAGTCCCGGACGAGGCCGCTGAGCGTGGCGCCCGGACCCGTCTCGACGAAGACCGTGGCCCCGCCGGCGTGCGCCGCCCGTACACCGTCGAGGAAGCGGACGGGCTCGCGGACATGCCGCACCCAGTAGTCGGGGGTGCACAGCTCGGCGGCCGTGGCGGGGGCGCCGGTGAGGTCGGAGACGACCGGGACGCGCGGCGCGTGGTACGTGAGGCGGGCGGCGGCCTCCCGGAAGGCGTCGAGCATGCCGTCCATGTGCGGGGAGTGGAAGGCGTGGCTGACGCGCAGGGCGGTGGTCCTGCGACCGCGCGCGGACCAGGCGCCGGTCAGGGCCCGTACGGCGTCGGCGTCACCGGAGACGACCGTCTCCGCGGGGCCGTTGAGCGCGGCGATCGAGAGCCTGCCGCCCGTCTGCCGCTCGGCCTCGGCGAGCGTGCCGCGCAGCTCGGCCTCGCCCGCCTCGATCGCGGCCATGGCGCCCGTCGCGGGGAGGGCCTGCATGAGCGCGCCCCGGGCGGTGACGAGCGCGGCGGCGTCGGCCAGGTCCAGGACCCCGGCGACGTGCGCCGCCGCCAGCTCGCCGACGGAGTGGCCCAGGAGTACGTCGGGGGTGACGCCCCAGCGCTCCAGCAGCCGGTAGAGAGCCACCTCGACGGCGAACAGCGCGGGCTGGGTGTAGCCGGTACCGCCCAGCAGCTCCGCTTCGGGGGTGTCCGCCGCGGCGAAGACGACGTCGCGGAGCGGGCGCCGGAGGTGGGCGTCGAGTGCGGCACAGGCGGCGTCGAACGCCTCGGCGTACGCGGGGAAGGCGGCGTACAGCGCGCGCCCCATGCCGACGCGCTGGCTGCCCTGCCCGGAGAACAGGAACGCCACGCGCTCCTCCCCCGGCGGCGAGGCTGCCATGCCGCGCAGCACGTGCGGCGCGTCGCCGCCCGCCGCGACCGCGGCCAGGCCCGACAGCAGCGCCTCGCGGCCCTCGCCGAGCACCACCGCGCGGTGCTCGAACGCGGTGCGGGTGGTGGCCAGCGCGCCCGCCAGGTCCGGCAGCCCGGCCCCGCCGGCACCGTTCGCGTACGCCGTCAGCGCCCCGGCCTGGGCGCGCAGCGCCGCCGCACTCCGGCCGGAGACCAGCCACGGCAGCGTGCCGGACGAGCCGTCCCGCCCGCTCTCCACGGTCTCCGGCCGCCAGTCCGCCAGCACCACGTGGCAGTTGGTGCCCCCCATGCCGAACGAGCTGACGCCCGCGACGAGCCGTTCCGCCCCCGGCCGGGGCCAGGGCCCCGGCTCCCCCCGTACCCGCAGCTTCAGCTCGTCCAGCGGGATCTCCGGGTGGGGCCGCTCGAAGTGCAGGCTGCCCGGCAGCTCCCGGTGCTTCAGGCTCAGCAGCGCCTTGATGAGGCCGACGGCCCCGGCCGCACCCTCCAGATGCCCGATGTTGGTCTTCACCGAGCCGACGACCAGCTCCTCGCCGGCCCCGCGCCCCGCCGTTTCCAGCGCGGCGCCGAGCGCCGCCGCCTCGACGGGGTCGCCCACGGGCGTGCCGGTGCCGTGGAGTTCGACGTACTGTGCCTCGCCCGGGTCGACTCCGGCGTCCCGGTACGCGGCCCGGACGACGCGCTCCTGCGCCGCGGGGTCGGGCGCCGTCAGCGTGTGGCCCGTGCCGCTGCCCAGGGCGCTGCCCAGGATGACGCCGTGGACCGGGTCGCCGTCGGCGACCGCCGCGGCCAGCGGCTTGAGGACGACGATGCCGCCGCCCTCGCCCCGGACGTAGCCGTTGGCCCGCGCGTCGAACACGCGGCAGCGGGCGTCGGCCCCGTCCGGCGACAGGGCGCCGAACAGCTCGGCCGCGGTGAACCCCTCGGGGAGGAGGTTCAGGTGTACGCCGCCCGCGAGGGCGAGGGTCGACTCGCCGTCGAGGAGGCTCCGTACGGCCAGGTGCACGGCGGCCAGCCCGGAGGACTGGGCGGTGTCCACGGCGAGGCCGGGGCCGGCGAGGCCGAGCAGGTGCGCCAGGCGGCCCGCGGTGGCCGCGCGGCTCAGCCCGGTGGTGCTGTGCGCGGAGAGCGTGCCGGCGGCATGCTGGAGCCGGGCGTAGTCGTCGGTCATCGAGCCGACGAAGACGCCGGTACGGGTGCCGCGCAGCCGGCCGGGCCGTATCCCCGCGTTCTCCAGCGCCTCCCAGGACAGTTCGAGCGCGAGGCGCTGCTGCGGGTCCACGGCCGCGGCCTCGCGCGGCGACATGCCGAAGAACGCGGCGTCGAACCGGTCGACGCCGTCGAGGAAGCCGCCGTGGACGCCCTCGCCCAGGCCGCGCTCCGCGGGTGCCGGGGCGACGGCGTCGACGCCGTCGCGCAGCAGCCCCCAGAACGCCCCGGGGTCCGCCGCTCCGGGCACGCGGCAGGCCATCCCCACCACCGCGATCCGGCGATCGGCCGGTCCGCCCGCGGCGGCGCCGGCCATGCTCGTCACGCTTCTCTCGCTCATGACTCCCCCGTACGATCCGGCGGGCGTGCGCGGGTGAGGGGAGGCGAGCGCGGGACATCATCGCTCCGTACTCGAACGTGACCCACCGCTTCGCCGACGCGACGCCCGGTCCGTGGTGCCCTGCGCCGAAAGGACCGTCAGGCCGCCGGGGCGAGGCGCACCGGAAGCTCCTGCAGTCCGCGCGTGATGATGTACGCGGCCCGGGGCGGCGACGTCGTCTCCAGCTCCAGGTCCAGCGCGGCCAGCGCGTCCACCGCGACCTGCCCGGCGAGCCGGGCGAGGGGCGCGCCGACGCAGAAGTGCACGCCGAGGCCGAAGCCCAGGTTCCGGCCCGCGGGCCGCGACAGCACCAGCGCGTCGGGGTCCTCGTACACCTCGGGGTCGCGGCTGGCGGCCCCGATCAGCAGCATCACCTGCTCGCCGGCGGCGACCGGCACGCCCGCGACCTCGGCGTCCGTCAGCGCGACCCGCGAGATCATCTGCCCGGGCGGGTCGTAGCGCAGCAGCTCCTCGACGGCGGCGGGCGTCTTCTCCGGATGGGCGCGCAGCCAGGCGAGCTGCTCCGGTTGCCGGAGCAGCGCGTACATGCCGTTGCCGATCAGGTTGACCGTGAGCGCGAACCCGGCGGACAGCAGCAGGGTGAGCGTGACGACCAGTTCGTGGCCGGTGAGCTTGCCGTCGGTGTCCTCGGCGGCGACCAGCTCACTGATCAGGTCCCCGGTGGGCGCGGCCCGGCGCTCGTCGGCGAGCTTGCCGAAGTACTCGTACAGCTCGGCCCGGGCGCTGTCGCGGCGGGCGACCTCCTCGGGCGTGAGGAAGAGGCTCGGGTCGAGGCCGTGGGCGATGTCGGCGGAGAGCGCCTGGAACCGCTCGTGCTTCTCCGGCGGCACGCCGATCAGCTCGCCCAGGAGGATCGCGGGCAGCGGGTGGGCGACCGCGGAGATCAGGTCGACGGGACCGCCGCCGGCCGCCGAGACGGCCTTGTCGATCAGCTCCTCGACCACCTCGCGGGCCCGGTCGCGCAGCGCGTCGATGCGGCGCGCCGAGAACGCCTGGCCGACCAGCCCGCGGATGCGGGTGTGGTCCGGCGGGTCCATGAAGATGAACGGGCGCACGGTGGTGCCGTCGGGCGCCTCGCTGAAGTGCTCGGCCACCGTGGCCCCGTCGCCCCAGCCGAACCGGCTGTCGCGCAGCACCGCGGAGACCCCGGCGTGCGTGGGGACCACGACGAGTCCCAGCGGCGTACGGGTCACGGGGCCCTGCTCGCGGATCTTGCGGTAGACCGCGTAGGGGTCGGCGTGGAAGGCCGGGTCGAACGGGTCGAAGGGCAGAAGCTGCGAGAAGATCGCAGGATCTATCGCCGCCTCGGCCGCGTCCGCCCCTTCCTCGTTCACTGGTGTTTCCGACATGCTCTCTTGCTCCCCGTTAGATGGTGAAGTCCCGTTACACGTGGTGGGTGTCAGGCGGTACGGGCCGGCACGAGCTCGACGGGCATCCGCAGGATGACCGTGTGCTTGTTGCTCGGCGCCCAGGTCACGTCGCCTTCGAGCCTGATCTCGGCCACCTGGTCGAGCAGCTCTTCCAGCAGCACGCGCATCTCGATCCGCGCAAGCTGCTCGCCGAGGCAGGAGTGGGTGCCGTGGGCGAACGCCAGGTGCGGGTTGGGGGAGCGGCGGATGTCGAAGGCCGTCGGATCGTCGAAGACGGAGCCGTCCCGGTTGCCCGAGGCCCACCAGAAGGTGACCTTCTCGCCCGCCTTGATCTCCGTGCCGCGGAAGACGGTGTCGCGGGTCGCGGTCCGCCGGTTGTACGGCGTGGGGGTGGACCAGCGCAGCATCTCGTCGATGGCCCCCGGCAGCAGGGAGCGGTCGGCGCGGAGCGCCTGCCACTGCTCGGGGTGCTGGGCGAGGGCGAGGATGCCGGTCGCCAGCGCGTTCCGCGGCGGCTCGCTGCCGGCGATGAGCACCAGGCAGAAGAACGCCTCGCGCTCGTACTCCGACAGCGGCTCCTCACCGCGGTCCGCGGGGATGTCCCCGTGCGCGAGCACGGACATCAGGTCGTTGGCCGGGGGGCCGCCGGCCGCGCGCTTCTGCGCGATCAGCTTCTTGCTGTACTCGTACATGGCGTACTGGGTCTCGGTGGCGGTCTGGTTGACCTTGCCCGAGAGGCGCTCCTCGAAGCCGGCGAGCGTCTCGCCCCACTCGATGAGCTGCGGCATGTCGGACTCGGGTGCGCCGAGCACCCTCCCGACGCACTCGATGGTGTACGGGGCGGTGACGGCCGGCTGGAAGTTCACCCGGCCCTGCGCGACCGCCCGCCCGACGAGCCGGGCCGCGATCTCACGCCATTCCGTTAACCGGGCCTCGACGGCCTGCCGGGCGACGGGCGGGCTGACCAGATCCTTGAACATCTGGTGCCGCGGGTCGTCCTGCATGTTGATCAGGCTGCCGGCGTGCACCCCGGGCTTCAGGTCGTCGATGTGCGTCCCGCCGCCCTCGCGTCCGCCGCCGCCCTTCGAGGAGAACACCGGGTCCTCCGCCGCCGCCTTCAGGTCGGCGTGCCGGGACAGGACCCAGAACCCCTCGCCGTCGACCGTCGTCCCCGGCGGGTGCCACAGGACGGGGGCCTCCTCGCGGAGCCGGACGAAGACCTCGTGCGGGAAGCCGTCGGTGAACCGCGCCTGATCAGTGAGATCGAAGCCGTCCAGCACCGCCGGAAGCTCGGCGGACGCATGCGCCTGTTGCCCCGTCATTTCACTCCTCCCAGCGGCCAACCCCCTTGGCCGCCACCCCGTTTGAGAACTTGCCAGTGAAATCGGGCACGAGTCTGCGTGGTCACATTGGATGTTGTCAATCAATTACGTTTAGCCATCGAGCGCCCGGAAAGGGACATTCTCCACCCCGAGGCAGGACGGCGGGCAGCACGCCGGGAGGGGAGCGCACGCCGGCGTCCGGAGCACGTTCGGGTGGCGTTCACCGCCGCCCCGCACCACCCCCCACCAGGGCGACTGGCCTCCCGTACGGCGTCGGCCCCGTCGGCAGCCCGCCACCGCCGGCCCGCCGATTTCCCCCCGCAGCAGCAAACCCCCGCGTCGGATTTCTCCGAAGCGGGGGTTCTGTCGTTCTGACCGGGCAAGGACACTCACTTGCCCGCTCTGTGCGCGAGGGGGGAGTTGAACCCCCACGTCCTTTCGGACACTGGAACCTGAATCCAGCGCGTCTGCCTATTCCGCCACCCGCGCAAAGGGTGTGCCGTACGCGACCCGCGGGCCGCTCCGGCGTCGTGCTGACATCAGGAAGCCTAGCACGCTGTTCGGACCCGAATCACATCCGTTTTGCCCGCACCGCGGCCGCTCGGTGCCGGTGGTGCGGGACACTGGGAGGAGCCGCCCGTACCATCCCAGTGGACGCCTGGGCGGACGGTGGAGGAGCAGGAGCGGACGTCCGGCCGGACGGCCGGCCGGACAGGTGCGAGACCGGTGTGAGAGAGGACACCGCGTACCGGCGGCGGGGACGGGAACCACTCCATTCCCCCGCGCGTGGATACGATCAGCGTGCAGTTTCGAGCAGCATGTTCGAGGGCCCGGCGGGAAGGCCCGTAGGAGAGGAGGTGCCCCGTGGGAGTACTCAAGCGCTTCGAGCAGCGTCTCGAGGGTCTCGTCAACGGCACCTTCGCCAAGGTGTTCAAGTCCGAGGTGCAGCCGGTGGAGATCGCCGGCGCCCTCCAGCGCGAGTGCGACAACAACGCCACGATCTGGAACCGTGAGCGCACGGTCGTGCCCAACGACTTCATCGTGGAGCTGAGCGCCCCCGACTACGACCGGCTCGCTCCGTACTCCGGCCAGCTCGGCGAGGAGCTGGCCTCCATGGTCCGCGACTACGCGCAGCAGCAGCGTTACACCTTCATGGGCCCCATAAAGGTGCACCTGGAGAAGGCGGACGACCTCGACACGGGGCTCTACCGGATCCGCAGCCGCACCCTGGCCGGCAGCCACTCGCAGGCGCCCGCACGGGGCCGGCCCGGCGGGGGCGCGCCCACCGTGCCGCCCGGCCCTCCGGCCCCCGCGGCCCCGGCCGGCCCCGGCGGCTACGGCTCGCAGCCGACCGACTACGCCGCCTACGGCCGCCCCCCGCAGCACCAGCCGCCGCCGATGCCCGCGGGCCCGCCCCCCGGGGCGCCCGGCGCCGCCCCCGCGGGCGGCGCGCGCCGGCTGCGCCACTGGCTGGAGATCAACGGCGTACGCCACCAGATGACCCGGCAGTCGCTGGTCCTCGGGCGCAGCACGGAAGCGGACGTACGGATCGACGACCCCGGCGTTTCGCGCCGGCACGCCGAGATCCGTACCTTCGACGGCGGCGCGATGGTGCAGGATCTCGGGTCCACCAACGGCATCGTGGTGGACGACCAGCACACCCAGCGCGCTACGCTCCGCGACGGCTCACGCATCCGCGTGGGCAGCACCACCGTCCTCTACCGGCAAGCCGAAGGGTGAAGCGGGGCCGATGTCAGAGCTGACCCTGACGGTCATGCGGCTGGGTTTCCTCGCCGTACTGTGGCTGTTCGTCATCGTCGCCGTGCAGGTCATCCGCAGCGACCTGTTCGGCACCCGGGTCACCCGGCGGGCCGCGGCCGTCCAGGACCGTCCGCCGCCGCGCCCGCAGGCGCCGCCGCAGGACGCCAGGGGCGGGCGCGGCGGGCGCCGGGGCCAGCGCGGCGCCCCGACCAAACTCGTGGTCACCGAGGGGTCGCTCACCGGCACCACCGTCACCCTCCAGGGGCAGACCATCACCCTGGGCCGGGCCCACGACTCCACAATCGTGCTGGACGACGACTACGCCTCCTCACGGCATGCCAGGATCTATCCGGACCGTGACGGGCGCTGGATCGTGGAGGACCTCGGTTCCACCAACGGCACGTACCTCGACCGGACCCGGCTGACCGTGCCGGTGCCGATCCCGCCCGGCGCGCCGATCCGTATCGGCAAGACCGTCATCGAGCTGCGGAAGTAGAAGACACCATGACCGGAGGGCGGGCACCATGCGGATGTACCCGGAGCCGACCGGCGAGGTGCGCATGAGCCTCTCTCTGCGCTTCGCGGCCGGGTCGCACGAGGGCATGATCCGTGACCACAACGAGGACTCCGGCTACGCCGGCCCCCGGCTGCTCGCCATCGCCGACGGCATGGGCGGCCAGGCCGCCGGCGAGGTCGCCAGCTCCGAGGTCATCTCCGTCATGGTTTCCCTGGACGAGGACGTCCCGGGCTCCGACCTGCTCACCTCGCTCGGCGGCACCGTGGAGCACGCCAACGACCGGCTGCGCCGCATGGTCGAGGAGGACCCGCGGCTGGAGGGCATGGGCACCACGCTCACGGCCCTGCTGTGGACGGGCCAGCGCCTCGGCCTGGTGCACGTCGGCGACTCCCGCGCGTATCTGCTGCGCGACGGCGTGCTCACGCAGATCACCAAGGACCACACCTGGGTGCAGCGGCTCGTCGACGAGAACCGCATCACCGAGGAGGAGGCCACCACCCACCCGCAGCGCTCGCTGCTGATGCGCGCGCTGGGCAGCGGCGACCAGGTCGAGCCCGACCTGTCCATCCGGGAGGTGCGCGCCGGCGACCGCTACCTGGTCTGCTCCGACGGCCTGTCGTCCGTGGTCAGCCACGAGACGATGGAGAACACCCTCGCCGGCTACGCCGGGCCGCAGGAGACCGTGCAGGAGCTGATCGAGCTGGCGCTGCGCGGCGGCGGCCCGGACAACATCACCGTCATCATCGCCGACGTCCTCGACGCCGCCGACGACGACACCATGGCCGGCCGGCTCAACGACGCCCCCCTGGTCGTCGGCGCCGTCGCCGAGAACCAGCAGCAGATCGACACCGCCGGCATGCAGACCCCGGCCGCCCGCGCCGCGGGCCTCGGCCGGCCCACGCCGCCGCAGGCCGGCGGCTTCGGCCCGGCCGAGGACGGCGACCCGTACGGGCTCTCGTACAACGACGAGGACTTCGTCAAGGCCCCGCCGCGCTTCAGGTGGCTCAAGCGCGGGCTGCTGCTCGCCGTGGTCCTCGGCGGGCTGGGATTCGGCGGCTACAAGGCGTACGACTGGACCCAGTCGCAGTACTACGTGGGCACGAAGGACGACCACGTCGCCCTCTACCAGGGCATCGACCAGAAGCTCGCCTGGATGAGCCTGTCCTCCGTCCACCAGGACCACCCGGACATCGAGCTGAAGTACCTGCCCACCTACCAGCAGAAGCGCGTCGAGGACACCATCGCCGAGGAGAGCCTCGTCGACGCCCGGGCGAAGGTGGCCGACCTCCAGCAGCAGGCCGACGTCTGCCGTACGGTCGCCGAGGCCGCGGCCGAGGACGCCCGCGCGCAGGACGAGGAGCGGCGGCAGCAGGAGCAGGAGAAGCAGAACCCGGACGGGCAGAACCCCGATGGGAAGAACCCCGACAAGCCGGGCGACACCGGGAACGCGGCGGAGGACGAGAAGTCCGAGTCGCCGGCGCCCGGAGCCTCGTTGAGCGAGGAAGAGCAGAAACTGGCGAGGCAGTGCCCGAAGCAATAACCGATGGGGGGGGCGGACCGCACATGAGCAGCAGCCACACCAGCACCATCAGCTCGGTGGCCGCGCCCAGCCGGCGCAACACGGAACTGGCGATGCTCGTCTTCGCCGTGGTCATCCCGGTCTTCGCCTACGTCAACGTGGGTCTGGCCAAGGAGGACTCGGTCCCCGCCGGCGTCTTCGGCTACGCGGCGGGGCTCGGCTGCCTGGCCGCCGTCGCGCACCTGGTGGTGCGGAAGTTCGCCCCGTACTCCGACCCGCTGCTGCTGCCGATCGCCACCCTTCTCAACGGCCTGGGCCTGGTGCTGATCTGGCGCCTCGACCAGGAGCCGTCCCTCACCACGCCCGCGCTCGGCGGCGCGATGGCCCCCGGCCAGCTCATGTGGTCCGCGGTGGGCGTGGGCCTCTTCGTCTTCGTGCTGCTCTTCCTCAAGGACCACCGGGTCCTCCAGCGGTACACGTACATCTCCATGGCCGCGGCGCTGGCCCTGCTGATCATGCCGATGGTGCCGGGCCTGGGCGCCAACGTGAACGGCGCCCGCATCTGGGTCCGCATCCCGGGCCTCGGCTCGCTGCAGCCCGGTGAGTTCGCGAAGATCGTCATCGCGGTCTTCTTCGCCGGCTACCTGATGGTCAAGCGGGACGCCCTGGCCCTGGCCAGCCGCCGCTTCATGGGGCTGTACCTGCCGCGGGGCCGCGACCTCGGCCCCATCCTGGTGATCTGGGGCCTCAGCCTCATGATCCTGGTCTTCGAGACCGACCTCGGCACCTCGCTGCTCTTCTTCGGCCTCTTCGTGATCATGCTCTACGTGGCCACGGAGCGCACGAGCTGGATCGTCTTCGGCCTGCTGCTGTCCGCGCTCGGCGCGGTCAGCGTGGCCTCCTTCAACAGCCACATCGGCGACCGCGTCGACAACTGGCTGAACCCGCTGGCGCGCAGCCCCGTCAACGACGGCGTGACCGAGACCGCGCAGGCGATGTTCTCCTTCGGCTCCGGCGGCCTCTTCGGCTCCGGCCTCGGTCAGGGCTTCTCCCGGCTCATCGGCGGCATCGCCACCAAGAGCGACTACATCCTCGCCACCGTCGGCGAGGAGCTGGGCCTGACCGGCCTCATGGCGATCATCGTCCTGTACGGGCTGCTCATCGAGCGCGGCATGCGCACGGCCCTCGCGGCCCGCGACCCGTTCGGCAAGCTGCTCGCGGTCGGCCTGTCCGGCGCGTTCGCGCTGCAGTGCTTCGTCGTCGCCGGCGGCGTCACCGCGCTCATCCCGCTGACCGGCATGACGATGCCGTTCCTCGCCCAGGGAGGCTCCTCGGTCATCGCCAACTGGGCCCTGATAGCGATCCTGCTGCGCATCAGCGACACCGCACGCAGACCCGCCCCGGCGCCGGCACCCTCACCCGACGCCGAGATGACCCAGGTGGTACGCACATGAACAAGCCGCTCCGCCGCGTCGCCGTCTTCTGCGGCCTGCTGGTGATAGCCCTGCTCGTCCGGGTCAACTGGATCCAGTTCGTCGAGGCCGACGAGCTGCGCACCCACGAGGACAACCGGCGCGTGGCCATCGAGCGCTACGCCCACCCCCGCGGCAACATCATCGTCGGCGACAAGGCGATCACCGGCTCGACCGAGACCTCGGGCAGCGACTTCAAGTACAAGCGCACCTACAAGGACGGCCCGCTGTGGGCCCCCGTCACGGGCTACGCCTCCCAGGCGTTCGGCGCCAACCAGTTGGAGTCGTTGAACGACGGCATCCTCACCGGCAACGACGACCGGCTGTTCTTCAACCGCACGATCGACATGATCACCGGCAAGGACAAGAAGGGCGGCAACGTCGTCACCACCCTCGACGCGGGCGTGCAGAAGGCCGCGTTCGAGGGCCTGGGCGACCGCAAGGGCGCCGTCGCCGCGATCGACCCGGAGACCGGTGCGATCCTCGGCCTCGCCAGCAGCCCCAGCTACGACCCGTCCTCCTTCGCGGGCAACTCCGGCAAGGACGAGGACGCCTGGGTCGGGCTGAACAAGGACAAGGACAAGCCCATGCTCAACCGGGCGCTGCGCGAGACGTACCCGCCCGGTTCCACCTTCAAGGTCGTCACCGCCGCGGCGGCGCTGGAGAGCGGCAAGTACGACATGGACGAGCCGACCGGCGCCCCCGAGACGTACAAGCTGCCGCTGTCGACCAACACCCTGGGCAACGAGGTCAAGGGCGTGTGCGAGGACGCCACCCTGCGCGAGGCGCTGCAGTGGTCCTGCAACTCGGTCTACGCGATGATCAGCGACAAGATCGGCAACGAGGGCATGATCGAGATGTCCGAGGAGTTCGGCTTCGGCGACTCCGAGCTCGACACCCCGGTCCGCGCCGCCGAGAGCATCTATCCGGAGATGGACCGCCCGCAGAACGCCATGGGCGGCATCGGCCAGGCGTCCAACCGCGCGACGCCGCTGCAGATGGCGATGGTCGCCTCGGCCGTCGCGAACGACGGCGAGCTGATGAAGCCGTACATGGTCGAGAAGCTGGTCGCGCCGAACCTCAACGACATCGAGGTGACGCAGCCGGAGAAGCTCAGCGAGCCGCTGTCCGGCGAGAACGCGCAGAAGATGCAGCAGATGATGGAGACCGTCGTCAACGAGGGCACGGGCTCCAACGCCAGGATCGACGGGGCCACCGTCGGCGGCAAGACGGGTACCGCGCAGCACGGCATCGACAACCGGGACCTGCCGTACGCCTGGTTCATCTCGTACGCCAAGGATCCCGACAGCGGTAAGCAGATCGCCGTCGCCGTCGTCGTCGAGGACGCCAGCGCGAACCGCGACGACATCTCCGGCGGCGGCGTCGCGGCGCCGATCGCCAAGAGCGTCATGGAAGCCGGGCTGGGGCGGTAGGCCCTGCCGGCAGGGACGGCGGCGCGGGGAGGTCGTGCAGGAAAGTCGCGGGGAAACCGCGCGGCGAAGCGGACGGGGAAGCACACGGGGACGAAGGGGTGCGGAGTGGGGCGACGGGGGCGTCATCCCGGAGGAGTGCCGGGAAAGTGACCCCGTGAGGGGAACCGCGGAGCGGGTCTGCGGCGTCACCCGATAGCGGTCGGATACCGGTCGGATATCGGCTGACGGTCCGGCCCGAACGGTGTCCTCCGCGCCCGGTACGGTATGCCGAGCAGCACGAGCCGGACACCCCGTGCCGACGCTCCACTTCGGTACGGGAGCAGGAACGGAAGAGGGCTGGGAGAAGCTATGGAAGAGCCGCGTCGCCTCGGCGGGCGGTACGAGCTGGGCCAGGTGCTCGGCCGCGGCGGCATGGCCGAGGTGTACCTCGCCCACGACACCCGCCTCGGCCGTACGGTCGCGGTCAAGACGCTCCGTGCCGACATGGCCCGCGACCCCTCGTTCCAGGCCCGCTTCCGCCGCGAGGCCCAGTCCGCCGCCTCCCTGAACCACCCCGCCATCGTCGCCGTCTACGACACCGGCGAGGACTACATCGACGGCGTCTCCATCCCGTACATCGTCATGGAGTACGTCGACGGCTCCACGCTGCGCGAGCTGCTGCACTCCGGGCGCAAGCTGCTGCCCGAGCGCACGCTGGAGATGTGCACGGGCATCCTCCAGGCCCTGGAGTACTCGCACCGCAGCGGCATCGTCCACCGCGACATCAAGCCGGCGAACGTCATGCTGACCCGCACCGGCCAGGTCAAGGTCATGGACTTCGGCATCGCCCGTGCGATGGGCGACTCCGGCATGACGATGACGCAGACCGCGGCCGTCATCGGCACCGCGCAGTACCTCTCCCCCGAGCAGGCCAAGGGCGAGCAGGTCGACGCGCGCTCCGACCTGTACTCGACGGGCTGCCTGCTGTACGAGCTGCTGACCGGCCGGCCGCCGTTCGTCGGCGACTCCCCGGTGGCGGTGGCGTACCAGCACGTACGCGAGGAGGCGCAGCCGCCGAGCACGTTCGACCCCGAGGTCACGCCCGAGATGGACGCCATCGTGATGAAGGCGCTCGTCAAGGACCCGGACTACCGGTATCAGAGCGCCGACGAGATGCGCGCCGACATCGACGCCGCGCTGGAGGGCCTGCCCGTCGCGGCGGCCGCCGGGATGGGCGCCGCCGGCTTCGCCGCCGACACCCCGACCACCGCGATGGCCCCGCAGAACGGGTACGGCACCACGATGCTGCCGCCCGCGCGGGACGACGACGGCGGCATGGGCTACGAGGACCGCGGCGCGGGCCGCCGCCGGCAGCAGAAGCGCAGCGGCGCGACGTCGACGGTGCTGCTGGTCCTCGCCGGCATCCTAGTCCTCGTCGGCGCCATCTTCATCGGCAAGTCGATCTTCGGCGACCAGGGGGCCGACCCGGTCACGGTGCCGGACGTCGTCGGCGAGAAGTTCGAGGACGCCCAGAACTCCATGAGCAACCTCAAGCTCACCCTGACCAAGGAGGGCGAGGAGCGCTGCGACCAGCCCAAGGGCACGGTGTGCAGCACCGACCCCGCGGCCGACGAGGAGGTCGAGCGCGGCTCGACCGTGACCGCGATCGTGTCCAAGGGCCAGGGCGTGCAGAAGGTCACCGTCCCGGACGTGACGGGCCTGGACGTCGACGAGGCCGAGGACACCCTGCGGGAGGCGGGCTTCGACGTCGAGCAGGAGGAGCAGGAGTCCAGCGAGCCGGAAGGCCAGGTCCTGGGCCAGGACCCGGAGGGCGACACCAAGGCCGCGAAGAACTCCACCGTCACCCTCACCGTCGCGACCGAGCCGGAGGAGACCGAGCCGGCGGCGATCAACGTCCCGAAGGTCGACGGTCTGGCGTACGAGGACGCGAAGGCGACCCTGGAGGGCCAGGGCTTCGTCGTCCAGCGCACGGACCAGGCGACGGCCGACGCGGCCCCGGAGACGGTCATCGCGCAGAGCCCGGAGGCGGGCACGGCCGCGACGGAGGGCGACACGGTCACGCTGACGGTCGCCGTCGAGCCGGACGAGCCGGATACGGTGACGGTGCCGTCGGACCTGGTCAACAAGACCGTCGGAGAGGCACGTGCGCAGTTGGAGGGCATGGGTCTGGCCGTCAGCGTCATCCCCGGCGCACCCTCGGACGATGCGGCGATCATCGTGGCGCACGATCCGGCCGCGGGTTCGGAGGTCGCCCCGGGCAGCACCGTGAACCTGGTCACGCGGCCGGGCGGCTGAGAGGCGGCCGGCTCCCCGGCCGCGTCAATCACCGCGATGCGAGCGCCCCCGCCGAGCGGGTAGGCTGGGGGCCGCTCGGGGCCTTAGCTCAGTTGGTAGAGCGCTGTCTTTGCATGGCAGATGTCAGGAGTTCGACTCTCCTAGGCTCCACGGTTCCGCTCAGCGGATCAGACGCATGCGAGCGCCCTCCGGGAGGATCCTCCCGGAGGGCGCTCGCCCGTTCACAGGCGCTCGTCCCCGCCGGGGAGGCCGCGCGGCCCGGTAACGTCCCGGTGGCGCCGGGTACGTCCGGCCGCGGCCCCCGGGCACGGGTGCACCGTCAGAGGTCGTCCTCCCGTTCGTAGTACGCGCGGCCGGTGTCCGTGGGCTCGCCCGCCTCCGAGCGTGCCGTGCCGCCGCCCTCGGCATCCATGTCCGCCGCCGCCTCACGGGTCTCGCGGTCCGTGGACGCGGTGTCGTCGACCATCCGCGTGCGGGAGGCGTCGTCGCCGGGTTCGGTGGCTTCCGGGGGTTCGACCATCCAGTCCGGGTTGATCTGGCGCTTCCACCAGCGCCAGGCGACGAGCGCGGCGGCGCCGAGGACACCGAAGACGGCGGTGCGCCTGGCCGTACGGCCGACGGCCTCGCGGCGGTGCCTTCTGCGCGCCAGGTCGTCGATCTCCGCCGGGCTCACCTCGCCCTTCAGCGCCGACACCGCCGCGGTGCCGCGGGCGGCGGCCTGCCGGGTGACGGGGCCGGCGGCGGCCTTCGTCGCGGCTGCGGCGGCCTTCGTCGCCGCGGCGGCGCCCAGGACGCGCGGGGCGGCGTACCCTGCCGCCTTGCGCGCCCGGCGGGCGGCGTCCGAGGCGGTTCTGTCCAGTTCTCCGGGCACGGCTTGGCGCGCCTTGCGTACGCGGGGGCCGACGTGGGCGCCGTAGGCCACGTGAGCGCTCGTGGTCAGGTCGGAGACCTTCGGGCCGATGCGCTCGCGCGCCCCCTGCGCCATGTGGGCGCAGTGGTCCCTGGCGGTGGCGGCGTACGGAGCCACCGCCTCGGCCGCCTGATGCACGCTCTGCCTTGCCGTGTCGGTGGCCGTGCGCGCGCCGTTCTTGCGGGTCACGGAACTCTCCTTCGCCTTCGTACGGGACGGTGTCACTGTGCGCCTGTTCACCTGCGTACAGATCATGCCCGGATTCGCCCTACTCGGCATGTTCTGTTACATCCGAGAGTTGGCGGGAGGCTGGGGACCGCCCGGGCGGGCGTGCGAGGATCGGGGGACGCAAATGAATCCGTAAGGAAGGCACACCGTGGCTGAGCAGCTCTACGCCACCCTGAAGACCAACCACGGCGACATCGAGGTGAAGCTCCTGCCGAACCATGCGCCGAAGACGGTGAAGAACTTCGTCGAGCTCGCCACGGGCGAGCGCGAGTGGACCCACCCGGCGACCGGCCAGGTGTCCCGCAATCGGCTGTACGACGGCACCGTGTTCCACCGCGTCATCAGTGGCTTCATGATCCAGGGCGGTGACCCGCTGGGCAACGGCACCGGCGGCCCCGGCTACGAGTTCGGTGACGAGTTCCACCCGGACCTGGCCTTCGACCGCCCGTACCTGCTGGCGATGGCGAACGCGGGGCCGGGCACCAACGGCTCGCAGTTCTTCATCACCGTGGCGCCGACCGCCTGGCTGACCGGCAAGCACACCATCTTCGGTGAGGTCACCGACGACGCCGGCAAGAAGGTCGTCGACGAGATCGCGGCCGTCCGGACGAAGGGCTCCGACCGCCCCGAGGAGGACGTGATCATCGAGTCCGTGAAGATCACGCGGCGCTGACCCCGGGAACCTGAGCGCCCCGCCCGTCGTACCACCATCAGATGAGCCGACGGGCGGGAGCGCGGGGCGGGGCGTGCGGAGACCAGAGGGGACGCGGGGATCTGATGGAGCAGGCACCGGGAGGCGGCGCGGAGAAACCGGCCGGGGAGAGCGGGCTGCCGGGCTGCTACCGGCACCCGGACCGCGAGACCGGCGTGCGCTGTGTGCGCTGTGACCGGCCCATCTGCCCGGAGTGCATGATAAGCGCGTCGGTCGGCTTCCAGTGCCCCGAGTGCGTCCGCGGCGGCTCCGGTACGGGCCATGCGCCGCGCGCCACCGCGCCCCGTACGCTCGCCGGCGGGGTCGCCTCGTCGGACCCGCGGCTCCTCACCAAGATCATCCTCGGTCTCAACCTCGCGGTCTTCCTCGCCGTGCTCTCCGGCGGCGACCGGGTCACCGACCCGATGCTCCTCGTCGGGCAGGCCGTCTTCTCCTTCGGCGGTCCGGTCGAGGGAGTCGCGGAGGGCCAGTGGTACCGGCTGCTCAGCTCCGTCTTCCTGCACGAGGAAGTCGCCCACATCGCGCTGAACATGCTGGCGCTGTGGTTCCTCGGGCCGCCGCTGGAGGCCGCGCTCGGCCGGCTGCGGTTCGTCACCCTCTATCTGCTCTCCGGCCTCGGCGGCAGCGCGCTCTTCTATCTGATCGCCGCGCCCAACGACGCCGCTCTCGGCGCCTCCGGCGCCATCTTCGGCCTCTTCGGCGCCACGGCGGTGCTGATGCGCCGGATGAACTACGACATGCGGCCCGTGCTGGTGCTGCTGGCGATCAACCTGGCCTTCACCTTCACCTGGTCGGGCATCGCCTGGCAGGGCCACGTCGGCGGGCTGGTGATCGGCACGGCCGTCGCGTACGGGTTCGTCCACGCGCCCCGCGGGAAGCGGATCCTGGTGCAGCGGGCGGCGGCCGCGGGGGCGCTGCTGGCGATCGTCGCGGTGGTCGTGATCCGCACGCTGGAACTGACCTAGCGGCGCGTGCCGCGCCCGGCGCGCCGGCCCACGTAACCTCCGGGCCGCAGCCGCGTTGAGAGGGATGGGGCAAGCAGCCACGCCCGAAGTTGTCCACAGGTAGTCAGCGATCCTGTGCGTACCGTGGGGACAGTCGTTCGATATCGAACACCCCTGCGTTTTCCTTGGCAGGCCAGGGAATCACCGCTGGTCCGGACGGTGTACCGCGGTCGGACCGGCGTCAACGCCACTGAGGTTATCCACAGATCTTCTGCTTTCTGCACAGCTGTGGATGACCTGTGGATAACTCTGCCCACGAGGGACCGCGAGGCCGGTGGAGGCGGTTACTTCCACTGCGTGGAGACGACGAACCCCGCGAGGATGAAGCCGAAGCCGACCACGATGTTCCAGTTGCCGATCGCTTCGAGCGGCAGGTCTCCGGTGGTGACGTAGAACACCACGATCCAGGCGAGTCCGAGGATGAACAACGCCAGCATCAACGGCGCCACCCAGCTCCTGCCGGAGCCTGACAGCTTGAACTCGCCCGACTTCGCCGGCGGCGGGGTGTAATCGGCCTTCTTACGGATCCGTGACTTCGGCACGAGAGACTCTCCTGTCGATGCTGCGGTTGCGGGCCTGTCGGGGAGGCCCCGAGCCGCGGGGGCGGCTCCTTCCCCGGGCGTGTCCGTTAGCGTAGTCCTTCCACCGGGGGTAAGGAGACAAGGGTACGGTGACCAATTCCGCTCAGCGGCTCCGTATCAGGCCCGCACGGCTGTTCACCTTCGCCGCCTTCGGCCTCGCCGGGCTGATCTTCTGGACCAGCTTCAACACCGCGCAGGGCACCAACCTGCGCACCGACGACTCCATGCTCCGCCTCACGGACCTCATCTACGAGCGCGACCGCGCCAACCAGCGCCTCGACGGCGGCAACGCCTCCCTCCGCGAGGACGTCGACTCCCTCGCCGAACGCGACCACGGCGCCGGTACCGCCCCCGGCGAGGAGCTGCGGGAGGCGGAGCGGGCGGCCGGTGCCGCCCCGGTCGAAGGCGCCGGGCTCACCGTGACCCTCACCGACGCCCCGCCGGACGCCACCGCGCTCATCCCCGGCGTCCCGGACCCCACGCCGGACACGCTCGTCGTGCACCAGCAGGATCTGCAGGCCGTCGTCAACGCCCTGTGGGCGGGCGGCGCGGAGGGCATCCGGGTCATGGACCAGCGGCTGATCTCCACCAGCGCGGTGCGCTGCGTCGGCAACACCCTGATCCTGCAGGGCAGGGTGTACTCGCCCCCCTACAAGATCACCGCAGTGGGTGACCGCCAGGACCTCCAGGCCGCCCTGGACGGCGAGCCCGCGGTGCAGAACTACCTGCGCTACGTGGAGGCGTACGGCCTCGGCTACGAGGTCGAGCCGCACGACTCGGTGAAGCTGCCCGGCTACTCCGGCACCGTCGGCCTGCACCACGCCCGCCCCGTGGAGTGACGACTCCCACGTCCCCCCGGACGGTGGCGCGTGCGAAGCCAGCAGCTTCGCGGGGCGGGGGTCGTTAGTCTGGTGACTCGTACGGACGAATACGGCAGCGGCGCAGGGCCACACGCGGGCCGCCGACGGCCACGGAACGGGCCACGGGACGGGCCGGAGAACAGGCCGGAACGGGCCACGACAGGGACAACGGCGAAGATCGGCGAAGAGGGACGCATGTACGGCTGGATCTGGCGGCATCTGCCGGGCAACGCGCTGGTACGGGCGCTGATCTCGCTCATCCTCGTCCTCGGCATCGTCTTCCTCCTCTTCCAGTACGTCTTCCCCTGGGCCGAGCCGCTGCTGCCGTTCAACGACGTCACCGTCGACGAGGGAGCGGCCCGGCGATGAGCGCGCGCATTCTGGTCGTGGACAACTACGACAGCTTCGTCTTCAACCTGGTCCAGTACCTGTGCCAGCTCGACGCCGCGTGCGAGGTGCTGCGCAACGACGAGGTGACGCCGCGGCACGCGGACGAGGGGTTCGACGGCGTGCTGCTGTCCCCGGGGCCCGGTACGCCGGAGCAGGCGGGCGTGTGCGTCGAGATGGTGCGGCACTGCGCGGACCGCGGGCTGCCGGTGTTCGGGGTCTGCCTCGGAGTGCAGTCGATGGCGGTCGCGTACGGCGGAGTCGTCGGCCGGGCGCCGGAGTTGCTGCACGGCAAGACCTCGCCGGTGACGCACGGCGGCGCGGGCGTGTTCGCCGGGCTGCCGTCACCGTTCACGGCGACGCGGTACCACTCGCTGGCCGTCGAGCGGGAGTCGCTGCCCGACGAGCTGGCGGTCACCGCCGAGACGGACAGCGGGCTGGTGATGGGGCTGCGGCACCGCGACCTGCCGGTGGAGGGCGTGCAGTTCCACCCGGAGTCCGTGCTGACGGAGTGGGGGCATCGGATGCTGGCGAACTGGCTGGTCGAGTGCGGCGACGGCGGGGCCGTCGAGCGGTCGGCGGGGCTGGCGCCGGTGACGGGCGGGCCGGCGTCGCGGGGCCCGGCGCCGGGCGACCTGGCGCCGGCGGGTGGGCCGGCCGGGACCGCGGGGTGACCGACACCCGGCCGGACGGCAACACCCCGGGGCGCGCGGAGGGGCGCGAACCGGGGCACGAAGCGCGTTACCGCGACTTCCACGACCCGGGCGCCCCCGACCGGGCGGCGGACGACGCCGCGGACCCGCTCACCGGCGGCCGGCCGCCGCTGCCGCGCCGGGACACGTCGGGGGCGGGCGGGCGCGCCGGTCCGGGCACGGGCGGGTCGGTCGCACCGGGCACGGGGCGCCGCAGGCGGAGTGCCGGGACCTCGGACACGGGGCCGGAGCCGGGCGGCTACGGCCCGGGCACCGGGCGCCGCAGGGCGAGGCCCGGGGCCCACGGTGGCGAGGGCGGCGGGCAGGACCCGCTGGAGCAGGGGCACCTGCCGGAGTACGCGCACCGCAACCCGCTGCGCGGCGACCCCCTCCCCCCGCCGCGCGACGCCGCTGCGGGGGCGCAGCCAGGCACGCAGCCGGACCCCTACGCACACGACCCGCAGGGGCAGTTCCCGCAGGACCGGGCCCCGCAGGCGCAGCACCCGCAGGCACCGTACGCCGAGGCCGCCTACCCGCAGCCCCGCCCTCCGCGGCCCCGGCCGCTGGAGCCCCGGCCCGAGTCGCCGACCTCGGCGGTCTCCCGCTGGTTCCGCCCGCACACCGCGCCGGACGCCCGCGACGCGAACGCCGCCCCCGCCGGCCACGCGCGCCCGGGGGACCCCGCGCAGGGCGCCCCGCGAAACGATCCGCCGCTCCGGCCCGACGGCCACCGCCCCGACGCCTACGCGCCCGGCCCGGCACCGGCCCCGCACACCCACGCCGGGGACGACGGCGCCGCCCCCGGCGGATACGCGCCCTCGGCATACCCCCCGCACACCGGTGCGCCGGCCGGCCCGGCGGCGATCGCGCCGCAGGAGGGGACCTCGGCGCAGTACCCGGTCTCGTCGTACGACGTGGACCCGCACCCGTCCCCGTACGCGGAGGCGCCGCAGACAGCCGCGTACGGGCAGACCACCCCCGCGTACGACCAGCAGCACCCGGCGTCGTACGCCCCTCAGCTCCTCGGCTACGACCAGGCCCCCGCCGACCCCCTCGGCACCCCGCGCCCCGCACCGGCCGGCGACCCGCTGACGGATCCGCTCGATCGGCTCGACCCGGCCGCGGGGCAGCCGAGCCCGCCCGGTGGCGACGCCACCACCGGCGACCCGCTCACCGGCCCGCTCCCCGGCGCCGCCCCCGCGCCGTCCCCCCGCCGCCACGCCGGACGGCCCGCCGCCGAGGAACAGCAGCCGTACTCCGCGCCCGCCGCCCCGGGCCGGCACGCCGGAGGCACCACCCCCGGGGGCACCGGTCCGGGGGCCCACCGCGACCCCTCCCCCTGGGGCGACCTCTCCGCCGCCGCCCACGCCGGCGCCCCGGCCACCGCCGACGCGGCACCGCCCCCCGGCGGCGACCCGGCGCCCGGCCCGGCCACGGCCCGTACCGCCGAGCGGCCCGCGAACCCCGCCGACGACCAGCGCCTCACCTGGGGCACCGCCCCCGCCGCCCGCCGTCGCGGCATACCGCCGGGCGAGGGCCGCGGCGAGCGCGAGGACCGCACCGTCCAGACGATGTCCCTGAACGTCGCCCGCGCCCTCGGCACCCGCATGTCCGCCCGCAAGGCCGCCCGCGCCGCGAAGCAGCAGCGCACCGTGCTGATCAGCCGGATCACCGGCGAATCGTTCATCACGCTCGGCGTGCTGATGCTCCTCTTCGTCGTGTACCAGCTCTGGTGGACCAACGTCCTCGCCGACCGCGAGTCCCGGGCGGAGGCCAAGCAACTGGAGGAGCAGTGGGAGCGCGGCGACGGCGCGGGCAAGGACGACGCCCGCGATCCGGGGGCGTTCGAGGCGGGCGAGGGCTTCGCCATCATGCACATCCCGTCGCTGAACGTGAACCGTCCGGTGGCGCAGGGCATCGACAAGCAGAAGGTGCTGGACCGCGGGCTCCTCGGCCACTACTCGGAGGGCGACCTCAAGACCGCGATGCCGTGGGACAAGAAGGGGAACTTCGCGGTCGCCGGGCACCGCAACACCCACGGCGAGCCCTTCCGGTACATCAACAAGCTGGAGCCGGGCGAGGAGATCATCGTCGAGACCAAGGACACGTACTACATCTACGAGGTGGCCAGCACGCTCCCGTCGACCTCGCCGTCGAACACCGACGTCATCGATCCGGTGCCCCCGGGGTCGGGATTCACCGAGCCGGGCCGCTACGTCACACTAACGACCTGCACGCCTGAGTACACGTCCAAATATCGGCTTATTGTCTGGGGCAAGATGGTCGAGGAGCGTCCGCGCAGCAAGGGCAAGCCCGACGCGCTCGTGAACTGAGCGATACGGGCCGGACCGGCGCCGGCGGGACGGAACGAACGGGGAAGCGGTGGCAGCGACGGACGATGAGCGGGAGAACGGTCCCGCGGCGGAGGCCGCGGAGGAGGCTGTGCCGGAAGCCCCCGGGACGACGGAGGAGGACACCGCCGGAGACGCGGAGGAGGACACCCGCGAAGGCGCGCAGCGGAAGGCTCCCGGGGAGACGGAGGAGGACGCCCCGGAAGAGGACGGGCCCGCACCCCGCTCCCGTCCCCGCCGCCGGCGCGGCCTCCTGGCCGGGGCCGTCAGCCTCTTCGGCGAGGTGCTGATCACCGTCGGCGTCCTCATGGCGCTCTTCGTCGTCTACTCCCTGTACTGGACCAACGTCCAGGCGAACCGCGAAGCCGGCCGCATGACCGACGACCTCCGCGACTCCTGGGAGAACACCCCGGACGACGGCAAGCCCCGCCCCGTCGACATCGGCGACCTCAAGGGCGGCATCGGCTTCCTGCACGTGCCCGCCATGGAGGAGAACATCCTCGTCCGCAAGGGCACGGCGACCGAGGACCTGAACAAGGGCGTCGCGGGCTACTACACCGAGCCGAGGAAGTCGGCCATGCCCTGGGACCGCCGCGGCAACTTCACCCTCGCCGCGCACCGCGACGGCCACGGCGCGAAGTTCCACGACATCCACCGCATCGAGGAGGGCGACCCGATCGTCTTCGAGACGAAGGATCGCTGGTTCGTGTACAAGACGTACGCCGTGCTCTCGGAGACCTCGAAGTACAACACCGCCGTGCTGGACAAGATCCCGGAGGAGTCCGGGAAGACGAAGCCCGGCCGGTACATCACGCTCACCACGTGCACCCCGATGTACACCTCGCGCCACCGCTACGTGGTGTGGGGCGAGCTGGAGCGGGTGGACCGGGTCGACGAGGAGCGCACGCCGCCGCCCGAGCTGTCCTGAGGCCCCGGCAGACCCCCCGGGCGTGGCACGCGTAGACCGTCGCGGACGTGGAAGAACGTGTCCCGCTTATCTCATTTCCCCGAGGTCTGTCTGGGCGCGGTCCCGCTCCGTAGGATGCAGTTCGCAAGCGCGAATCTGGACTCGGGGACATCTGGGGAGGCCGCACGGCATGGGAGCTCCACGGCAGGACACCAGCGAACGCGCACGAGAGCTACAGCGAAGCTGGTATGGCGAACCGCTGGGCGTGTTGTTCCGGCGGCTGATCGACGATCTCGGCCTCAACCAGGCACGGCTGGCCGCCGTGCTCGGTATTTCGGCGCCGATGCTGTCGCAGCTCATGAGCGGGCAGCGGGCGAAGATCGGCAATCCGTCGGTGGTACAGCGCGTGCAGGCGCTGCAGGAACTGGCCGCGGAGGTATCGAGCGGCAGCGTTTCGGCGGCGGAGGCGGCGGAACGGATGGAAGGCATTCGCAAGAGCGCGGGAGGGGCGGTGCTCGGGACGACGCAGACGCAGCCGTCGACCGGATCGACGACGGTGCGCCGCGTCGTACGGGAGATCCAGTCGCTGCTGCGCTCGGTGGCCGCCGCCGGCGACATCATCGACGCGGCGGACAGGCTCGCGCCGACACAACCGGAGCTGGCAGAGTTCCTCCGGGTGTACGGCGCCGGGCGCACCGCCGACGCGGTGGCACATTACGAAGCGCATCAGTCATAACCGGATGCATGACTAGGGAATCCGTACAAGGGGCGGGCACAGCAGCATGGGTGAGGTCTTCGCTGGGCGGTACGAGCTGATCGATCCGATCGGCCGGGGCGGGGTGGGCGCGGTCTGGCGCGCCTGGGATCACCGGCGGCGCCGCTACGTGGCGGCCAAGGTGCTGCAGCAGAGCGACGCGCACACGCTGCTGCGCTTCGTCCGCGAGCAGGCGGTCCGCATCGACCACCCGCACGTGCTGGCACCCGCCAGTTGGGCGGCCGACGACGACAAGGTGCTGTTCACGATGGACCTGGTGGGCGGCGGCTCACTGGCCCATCTGATCGGCGACTACGGGCCGCTCCCGCCGCGGTTCGTCTGCCTGCTGCTCGACCAGCTGCTCTCCGGGCTGGCCGCGGTGCACGGCGAGGACGTCGTGCACCGCGACATCAAACCGGCGAACGTGCTGCTGGAGGCGACCGGAACCGGCCGGCCGCACCTCCGGCTCTCCGACTTCGGCATCTCCATGCGCAAGGGCGAACCCCGGCTGACGGACACCAACTTCGTCGTCGGCACGCCCGGGTACTTCGCGCCGGAACAGATGCTGGGCGCGGAACCGGACTTCCCCGCGGACCTGTTCGCGGTGGGTCTGGTGGCGCTGTACCTGCTGACCGGGGAGCGTCCGGACAGCCAGGCACTGGTGGAGATGTACCTGAACAACGGTGTGCCGCCGGCCCCGAAGGAGGTGCCGGAGCCGCTGTGGCAGGTGCTCGCGAGCCTGCTGCAGCCGGATCCGGACCTGCGGTTCCGGACGGCGACGGGTACGCGGAAGGCACTGGCCGAGGCGGCGGAGCTGCTGCCGGAGCTGGATCCGGCGGAGGAGCCGGTGGAGGTCTTCGACCAGCTCGGGCCGCTGCCGGTGGGCTTCGGGCCGCGCGGTCCGGAGCGGGCCGGGGCGCCGGGCGGCCAGGACGCGCCGGTGGCGGCGGGACCCGGTCCGGTGCCCGGTCCGGTGCCCGGTCCGGGTCCGGGTATCGGTCCGGGTGCGGGTATCAATCCGGGTGCGGGTATCAATCCGGGTGCCGGTTCAGGCCCCGGTGCCGGTACGGGGCTCGCACCCGGTGCCGGTACGGACGCGGGGCGGCCCGCCGGGGACGCCGTTGCGGGCGCACCCGGCCCCGCCCACGCCGCCGCCACCGGCCACGTACCTCCGCAGCCGGCCGAAGCCGTACCGGGCCCGGCGGGGCCCGGCACCGCACACCCGCCCGGCGGGGGCGCTGTCGCCGAGGCGACCAGCTACGGCATCGCGCCGCCGGCCGGCACGCAGCCGCCCACACCCACGGCCCCGTACACGGCCGCCCACCCGCAGTCCCGGCAGCCGCCACCGCCGCAGCCGCCCCGGCCCGGTAGCGGCGCGCCGGGGCGGCGGCCGGGCCCGCCGGCGAAGGTGGCCGTCCCGGTCGTGGTGCTCGCGGTGCTGCTGATGGCGGCCGGGCTCTGGGCGCTGGCGTCGGGCTGAGGCCCGTACGACCCGGCGGCCCGCGGCCCGGCGGCGCCCTTCCTGCCGCTCTGCCCGCCGCTTCCTACTGCCGCCAGTTCTGCTGCGGCGGGGGCGGAGGGCCCTCTCCGTACGGCGGGCCCACCGGCCCGTGCCCGTAGGCCCCCGGCGCCGTCTGTGTGTCCTCGCCCGCGACCTGCGGACCCGCGGCCGGCACCGCCGGGCGCCGCGCCAGCAGCGTCCACAGCCCCAGGCCCGCGAGCAGCAGCACGCCCGCGCCGATCCCCGCGACCGCCAGGATCTTCTTCCCGGCACCGGCCCCGTCGCCGTCCTCGTCGGCCGCCCTGCCCTTCGCCGCCGTGTCGCGGTCGTCGTCCGTCACCGCGAACCCGGCCGCCGCCGCGTCCCCGTCGTACGCCGGGCCCTCCTCCGGTTCGCCCTTGATCGTCGTCCGCAGCTCCACCGGCACCGGGCCGTCCGCGAACTCACCGACCTCCTCGGACACGGTGACCGCGACGTAGTACCAGCCGGCGAAGCCGACGTTGCCGATGTCGCCGTTGTAGACCGCGTAGCGGTTCTCGTACGCCACCGGCGGCCCCATGGCCGGGATGGCGGCGGGGTCGTCGCCGTAGTAGGTCTCGCTGTCGCCGGCGATGAACCCGCGGGCGGGGTTGTAGAAGTCGACGCGCACGCCGTTCGAGGCGTACGCCGAGTCGTCGGCGACCCGCGTCGTACCGAACTCGGTCTGCAGGAAGAGCTGCTGGCCCCAGTCCAGCGGCACGCGGTAGAAGCGCGTACCGCCGGGCCGGATCTTGTCCGTCCACACGCCGTGGTCGATGCCGACCGCGTCGTTGAACCCGGTGCCGCCCTTGCGCGGCTCGGCCCGGTCCGTGGGCGGAGCCGGCTGTTCCGTCGGGATCGACTCGGGGTCGGGCGGGGTCGTGGGCCCGGCCTTCGCCAGCGGCGGCTCCTCCATGAAGCGCAGCTCGAGCGGCCATTCCGCGGGGCTGGAGGTCGCCTCGCTGACGCGGGTGACGATGAGGTTGTAGACGCCGGGCTCCTGGCAGGTGCCGCCGGGCCGGGCCACGCGCCAGACGTAGTTGGCGATCGGCCGGGACGCCCCGTCGGCGGAGAAGTCGACGTCGGAGCTGCTGCACCTATCGCCGCCCTTGCTCTCCAGCTCCAGCTCCAGGCCGTCCCCGTACGCGACCTTGGTGCCCGGCTTCGGCGCGGCCACGGCGGATATCCAGGCGTGGGACTTCGCGTCGAGCGTCACGCTGTAGTAGAGCTTGTCGCCGGGGGCGAGGGAGTCGGTGTACGTCTTGCCGGCCTCCACCGTCTCGCCGCCGGTGCTGCTGGCGGCGCCCTCGATGGGCTCGGCGTCCTTCGCCGTCCGGTACTGATCGGCGTCGACCGGCGATTCCACCGGCGCCGCCGCGGCCGAGGCCGCCGGGAGCACGGCCAGGGCGCCCACCGCCAGCGCCGCGACCGGTCCCGCCGTCGTTCGCGTTCTCACCATCCACCCCTTACGTTGCCTGCCGCCGCTTCCGACGCCGCCGGCCGCTTCCGGTTCCGTACGATCACGAACGCGGCCCCCGCGCCGAGAAGCAGCACACCCCCCGCGATCCCGCCGGCGAGCGGCAGGACGGAGTCCGATGATTCCTCGTCCGCCCCCGCCCGCGCATCATCCTTCCCGCCGTCTCCGCCCGCGCCGCCCGCCACGGGCGGCGCCCCGTGCCGCGGGCCGGACTTCTCCTCGCCCAGCACGTCGACGCGGAGCACGACGCCGATGGCCGTGTTCTGCGCGAACCGCGCGGCGTCGGGCCCCAGCGAGACCGACAGGTAGTACGCGCCGCCGCGGCGGACGGGCACGACCTCGGTGCCGGTCTCGTAGCGGTTGGTCCAGCTGACCGGCACCGTACCGAGGTCGGAGGCCACGGGCTCACCGTAGTAGCGCCGGCTGCTGCTGAACGGGCCGTCGCCGACGAAGGCGCGGCCGGGCGCGTAGAGGTCGGTGTCGGCGAAGCTGGAGACGCCGGCGGCGCCGTCGAGCGTGGGCTCGTTGGCGAACTCCACGCGGTAGCGGAGCTGCTGGCCCCAGCCGACGTCGACCTTGTAGAAGCGCATCTGCGCGGGAAGCAGTTCGTCGCGCCAGACGCCGGGGCCGATGGCCTTCGCGTCGTTGAAGCCGGTGCCACCGGTGATGTCCTCCGGGCTCGCGGTGGGCAGTTCGACGCCCTCTTCGCCGGCGGGACCGTAGTCGGTCGCGGACTGCGCCGGTGTGACGCCGGCGGCGAGCGGCTCCTCGCGGCCGGCGACCAGCTCCAGCGGCCAGCGGGCCTGGTCCGAGGCGGCGGCGCTGGTGCGGTGGACGCTGAGCAGGTAGCGGCCGGCCCTGTCGCAGGGCTCGCCGCCTTCGGCGCTGGGGATGCGGCTGACGGCGTTGGTCAGCGGCTGCGCGCCTTCGTCCTGCTCGAAGTGGTCGTCCTGGGCGTCGCACCGGGTGCCGTACTCGTCGGTGGCGTGCAGCTCCAGCTCGATGCCGTCGCCGTACGCCACGGGCACCCCCGGCTGCGGCACGGCGGTGACGCCGAAGTCGGCGGCGGATGCGGCGTCCAGCTCGGCGGCGTACCACTTGGTCTCGCCGGCGCCGATGCTGTCGAGGTACTGGCCGGGCCCGATGTCCGCGGCGCCCTTGCGGCCGAGCCCGCCCTCGACGGGGTCGCCGCGGAAGCGGTAGCCGTCGGCGGAGAGCCGGGCGGCGCGCTGGAGCTGGCGGGCGAGCGCGTCGGCGTCGGGCGCGTCGTAGTACGCGCCGTGGCCCTTCTCCGCGATGCACTTCAGCTCGTCGCGCGCCTTTCCGCCCACCTGGAAGCCGACCGTGTCGATGCGCAGCGCGCCGAAGGCACCGCCGGTCTCGCCGAGTTGCGCCGCGACCATGCAGGGATCGGGGGTGCCGCAGTTGTCCTCGCCGTCCGAGACGAGGAGGATCGAGCGGTGGCCGAGGGCGCCGGGCGGACGCTCGGGGAGGTCCCGGGCCGCCTTCCGCAGGGCGTAGCCGATGGGGGTATCGCCCTTCGGCTTCACATCTGCTACGGCGCCCTTGACACGCTCCCGGTCCAACTCCTCGACGGGAACGGCGAGACGGGTGTCCGTGCACCCGCTCGCGCGGTCGGCGCCGTAGACGCGCAGGCCGGTCGGATAGCCGTCAGGCAGGGCGTCGACCACGGTGCCGACGGCCTCGCGTGCGGACTCGATACGGGTGGCGCCCGAGCCGTCGTCGTCGGCCATGGAGCCGGAGGAGTCCAGCACCATCACCAGGCCACCGCCGGTCGGCGCGGGCTCAGCGGGCGCGCCGGGCGCCGCGGGCGCCGCCGGAGCGGCGGTCGCCGCCGGCACCGGGCCGGCGGCCAGCGCGGCGGCGAGCGCCGCGGCCACGCCCGCGTACACAGGCCGGCTGCCGCGGCCGTGAAGTGGTCGTCCCATGACATGTCCCCCTCGTTCTCTGCCATGTGCTCATGCACCGTAAAACGTGTGCAGTAGCAAATAACAGGGGGTGTGCGTCACGGTCGTGCAACAGGGCGCCGGTCATGCCGAGGCCCCGGCCGCACCGCCGCGGAAGCGGCGGGGCCGGGGCCCAGGGCCTGCCCGGCGAGGGGGTTCGGCCCTGCTCGGAATTCTCGTGTCTCAGACGCCCGAAGAGGAGGGCACCGAGTCGGTGGCCTCCGTCCACAGGTCTTGCTCGGCGCGATCCGCCTGGATCTGGCGGTACACGAGAAGCCCGCCCAGAGCGGCCAATGCGATCAGGAACAGCTTCTTCACCGCGCTACCTCGTCCTTCCGGAGACATCGGACTACGAAGCCCGATGATACACAGAGCAAACGCCCCCGGAGCGTGCTCAAGACCGCGGCACGAGGACGGCTCTAGCTGCACAACGCCCCTGCCACCCGGTCATACAGCAGTCCCGTGCCCCGGGGAGGGAGCTCGGTGACCAGCCGTCCCTCCCGGCCTGTGCACCTTGAGGCGGTGGGCCGGGAGGGAGGGTTGCCGGGGTCATTCCTTGTGCTGCAGGGACGCCTTCTGCTCTGCCTCCGCCGCAACGCGGAACGTGGACCAGGCGTTGGTGTGGACGCCGAGAACGTCGAACAGGTAGGCACTGACCGCCTCGGCCACGAGGGCCACGCGGGCCGGGTCGGTGTCCGTGGTCTCGGCAACGGCTTCCCCGGCGATGCCGCCCAGGGTGTGCTCGCCGTCCGGTACGACCATCAACTGCTTCGGCGCGGGGCTCAGGTGGTAGGCGTCGAGGAACCAGTCCGGGCCTCGGGTGGACATCTTCGACTGGTCCTTCTCGCCGGCGATGACGAGCGCGGGAGTGCTCATCGTGCTGTAGTCCGGCCTCATGAAGGACAGGTGCTCAACAGCGAACGGAGTCAGGGAGTCTCCCGTTCCGGTCGCGGCGATCAGGACGCCGGCCTTGATGCCATCGCGGGAGAAGTCCCTGCCGGGATTGCCGGCGTCGTCGACGACACGGGCACCGAGGAGCGCACCCACGGTCTGGGCGCCCCAGGAGTGCCCCACCAGCGCGACTCGTGTCTGGTCGACTCGCGCGGTGAGCCCGGCCTGCTCCAGAACGTGGCCGAGGTGGTCGAGCACACCGTGGAGGTCGGCGATCCGGACCCGCCAGATGGTGCCGAAGCGCTCGTCGTCGAACCCGATGCCGAAACGGCGCGAATCGAGATGCGTGGGCTGGACGACGACAAAGCCCGCGGCGGACCAGCGGTCGACCAATGGCTCATAGCCGTCCATCGACCACGCGTTGCCGTGGGAGAACACGATGACAGGCAGGTCGGTGCCGTGAACGGGGGCCGTCACCTTCACCTGCAGCTCGAAGGCCCGGCCATCGGCGGGAACGACGATCGGCTTGATCGCGATCGTCTGGTGCTGTGCGGAATCAGGCATGTGTGCTGGTTTCTCTTAGGGGGGAGTGCACCGCATACTTGACGGAACACCGTTCCGCCACTTTAACGGAACAGTGTTCCGTGAATCAAGGAGATGCCATGCCCCGAGAGGGAGGCGCCCGGGAGGCCGGAGCTCAGCGCACCCGTCAGGTTCTCCTGACGGCGGCGGCCCAGGTGTTCGTCGAGCAGGGTGTGAACGCACCCATACGTGCCATCGCCGGCCGCGCTCAGGTGGGCCTGGGCACCGTGTACCGGCACTTTCCCCGCCGAGCCGATCTCGTCATCGCCGTCTACCGGCATCAGATCGATGAGTGCGCCGCCCTCGCGATCGAGCTGGCCGACTCGCCCGATCCGAGAAGCGCCTTGTCCCGGTGGGCCGACGCGTTCGTCGAGTTCTTGGTCACCAAGCACGGGCTCGGGCTGGCCCTGCAGTCAGAGGACGCCGGCTTCCACACGCTGCACTCCCTGATGCTCGACAAGCTCGTGCCGGCGTGTGGGCTGCTCATCGACACCGCCGTGGCCCGCGGGCAGCTCGACCCCGGCGTGAACGCGTACGTCCTGATGCGAGCGATCGGCAACCTCTGCATCCTGGGCCCCGGCTACGAGCGGGAAGACGCCCGCGCCATGGTGACCCGCCTGCTTGCCGGCTGCTGGCTGGATGCATCGGCCACGGGCGTTGCTGACGGTGAGCAAGCGCGCCCATGACGCGCACAGGCATGGCCCGGAGGAGGGTGGTGCGGTTTCGTTGAGCCTCCGCCTGACGTCGCAGGGCAGGGCGCTTGTGCGACTGTCTTTCCGTGGGCGGATAAGGTCGCTATATGTCGACTTCGATGCATGTGATGGAACTCGTCCGCTTCGGTGGCGCGGACACCGCATTCGCCGCTCGAGAGCTGCCACGGCCCACTCCGGGGCCCGGCCAGGTGCTGGTGCGTGTGAGGGCCACGTCCGTGAACCCCCTCGACCTGCAGACCCGGCGCGGCGACTACCGCGACCAGGTGGCGCTGCCCGCGGTCATCGGCAACGACGTGTCCGGCGTGGTGGCCGGGACCGGCCCGGGGGCGGACGACTTCCGGCAGGGCGACGAGGTCTGGTACCTGGCGCCGATGTTCGCCGGGCAGGGAACCTACGCCGAGTTCCACGTGGTCGACCAGGCTCTGGTCGCCCGGAAGCCCGCGCGCTTGTCGCACGTCGAGGCTGCGGGTCTCGTGCTGGTGGGCGTGACGGTGTTGGAGGCGCTGGTCGAACGCGCCGCGGTGCGGGCCGGGGAGCGGGTCCTGGTGCACGGCGGAGCGGGCGGGGCCGGCTCCGTCGCCGTCCAGGTCGCCAGCGCGCTCGGGGCCGAGGTGGTGACCACCGCGCGGGCCAGGGATCACGAGTTCGTCACCGAACTGGGCGCCGACCACGCGATCGACTTCTCGACCGGTGACTACGTGCCACAGGTCCGCGCGAGGGGTGGGGTCGACGTCGTACTGGACACGGTAGGCGGGGACACCCTCACCCGCAGCCCGGAAGTCCTCCACGACCGAGGCCGCGTGGTGTCCATCGTGGACACCTCCGAACCCCAGAATCTGCTCGCCGCGTGGGGCGTGAACGCGACCTACCATTTCGTCTTCGTCAGCCCCGGCCGGGCGAAGCTCGAAGCCCTCGGCCGACTGGTCGACCAGGGAGAACTCCGACCGATGATCGGCGCCGTGCTACCGCTGGCCGACATCGCACAGGCGCACACGCTGCTGGAAGGCGGCTCCACCAGGGAGGGCCGCAGACGCCCCCGTGGCAAGATCGCGATCGCCGTGCATCCCCAGGACCAGCCGCCGCACGGGACAGGGCCCCTGGACCGGAAGGGCTAGTACTACAGGGCTAGATCTTGATCACCTGAAGTCGTAGCCGCCTTCGGAAGTGGTGGCGTCGTGCCTCCGCCTGATGCGCGCGCCTCCAGATCGACCAGTGAAGTCCCTGGTCGATGGCGGTGCGAGTCGAGCCGATCAGGTTGAACAGCCGCCGGGCCTCGGTGACGGTCAGGGCCGCGAGCCGCCGCGTTCGCGGCCCGCGGTCACCGCCCAGGCGTGAAGAGCCCCCTTTTGCGGGGTTCGGGTCATCGCGGCCAGGAACGCCAACGCCAGCATGGACAGGGTGATATGGCGATACCAGGCGTCGTA
>NZ_AXVU01000053.1:0-34385 GCF_000482585.1 Streptomyces sp. CNQ329
CGGACGAGCCGGGCTTCGGGCTCGACGTGCAGTTCGCGGACGAGGAGTGGGAGAAGTCCTATCTGCTCGCCCAGGAGCGGGAGATGCTCGGCCTCTACGTCTCCGACCACCCGCTCTTCGGCATCGAGCACGTGCTGGGTGACAAGGCCGACGCCTCCATCGCCGCGCTCAACGGCGGCGACCACGCCGACGGCGCCATCGTCACCATCGGCGGCATCATCTCGGGGCTGCAGCGCAAGATGACCAAGCAGGGCAACGCCTGGGCCATCGCCACCGTCGAGGACCTCGGCGGCTCGATCGACTGCATGTTCTTTCCGGCCACGTATCAGTTGGTCTCCACCCAACTCGTCGAGGACGCGATCGTCTTCGTCAAGGGACGGCTCGACAAGCGGGAGGACGTGCCCCGGCTGGTCGCCATGGAACTCACCGTCCCCGATCTCAGCGCCGCGGGCGAGCGCGCCCCGGTCCGCCTCGACATCACCGAGGCCCAGGTCACGCCCGAGTCCGTGGGCCGGCTCAAGGCGGTGCTCCAGGCCCATCCCGGCCCGTCCGACGTGCACCTGCGGGTGCGCGGCCGGTCCCGCACGACGGTCTACCGCCTCGGCCACCGCATCGCGCCGCGGCCGGAGTTCTGGGCGGATCTGAAGGCGGCGGTCGCGGTGAGCCGGGAGCCCGGGGCGTAGCGCACGCCGCGCCGGTCACGGGCGCGGCACGGCCGCCGCTTGCCGCCGGGCTCTACGCGGCCCTCGCGGTGCTGCTGCGCCACCTCCGCCCGATCGGCGCGGAGGACGGGAACGGGGCCGGGGAAGGGGACGGCTGAGGCGTACGGCGGCTCAGGGCCGGGTCGCCGCGCGCTCGGCCGCGCTGCGCAGTACGCAGAACTCGTTGCCTTCCGGGTCGGCGAGGACGGCCCAGCCGGTGCCGTCCGGGTTGCGGTGGTCGGCGACGAACGTGGCGCCGAGGCCGAGCAGCCGCTCCACCTCCTCCTCGCGCCGGGTCTCGGGGCGCAGGCACAGGTGGATCCGGTTCTTGCCGGTCTTGGGCTCCGGCACCTGGTTGAAGTGCAGGACGGGGCCCTCGGGCAGCAGCACCTGCGTCTCCGGCGAGCCCGGTCCGTCCTCCGGATGGACCGGGCTGCCGGTCACCCGGCTCCAGAGGAGCGACAGCCCGTAGGCGTCCGCACAGTCGATCGCGATGTTCTGCACTACCGAGGTCATGGCCGCACCCTGCCTCAGCACCCCCGGCGGCGCCACCGGATTACGCCCCGGCGGCGCACCTCCGTCAGGCGGACTCCGCCCCCGCCGGCAACCCAGTATGAAAGTCAGGCAAACCTAACCATTGTGGGCCGGGGAGATCCGGCCCGGGACTGCCGCCGGCCTCCCTCCCCGGGTTCCGCCCGCCCGACTGTCCCGCGGACGGCGGCAGTTCAGCGGTGCGTACCGGGCTCACCCAGCGAGCCCAGCAACAACAGACCCACCGCCGGCAGGACGATCAGCGGGCTCAGCGCCACGGTCAGCGAAGTCGCGTCGGCGAGCGCCCCGATGAGCGGGCCCGCCAGCCCGCCCGCGCTGACCGCCAGGCCCAGAGTGACGCCGCCCGCGGTGCCGACGTGCCGGGGCAGATAGTCCTGGCCGAGCGTGATGTGCAGCGAGAACGGCACGTACAGCCCGGCGGAGGTGAGGGCCACGAAGACGAAGACCGCGGGCCCCGGCACGAACACCACCCCGGCGACCGCCGGGCCGGTCAGCGCGTACGACCACCGCACCACCGGCAGCCGCCCGAACCGGGACGCGAGCCGCCCGCCCGCCACCGTGCCCACCGCACCGCCCAGATAGAGCACGAACAGCGCCGCGGTACCCGCCGCCGTACCGCCCGCGGTGCGGCCGGGCACGTACAGCGAGACGAACGCGCTCAGCCCCACGAACACCACCGACCGGCACACCACCGCCCCGGTCAGCCACGCGAAGGACGCCCAGTCGTCCCGGGCCGGGGCCGCACCCGCCGGGCCCGCACCGTCCGCCGGCACCGCCGGCGCGTACGGCCGCAGCGCGCGCAGTGCGGCGGCGCACAGCCCGGCTCCCGCCAGCGCCGGCAGCACCAGCAGCGGCGAGGCCCGCAGCCCGCCGGCCGCGGCGACGGCGGCCACCAGCGGGGGAGCGGTGGCGAAGCCGAGGTTGCCGCCGAGGGAGAACCATCCCATCGCGGTGTGGCTGCCCCCGCTCGCCCGCCGCGCCACCCGCGCGGCCTCCGGATGGTAGGCGGCGACCCCGACGCCGGAGAGCGCGACCACCGCAAGGGTCGCGGCGTACGAGCCCGACACCCCGGCCATCGCCACGCCCGCACCGGCCGTCAGCGTGCTCACCGGCAGCAGCCACGGCAGCGGGCGCCGGTCGGTCAGCACCCCGAACAGCGGCTGCACCACCGACGAGAGCAGCGAGGCCGCCAGAACGACACCGGAGGCCGCGGCGTACGAATACGCCCGTTCCGCGACGAAGAACGGCACCAGCGCCGCCACCGCCCCCTGGTACACGTCCACGCAGGCGTGCCCCACGGACAGCAGCGTCAAAGGCCGGAAACGGGCGGCGCGTGGCTCGGGCATCCCCCGATCGTCACCGAGCCAGCGCTGGCGAACTTCCGATAAAATGCCAATCCATGCCGGATATCCGCCACGCCCCCGAGGCGCCCACGCGGGCCAGGACGCTCGTCGCCGGCGAGCGCATCGACGCGCACCGGCACGACGACCACCAACTCATCTACGCCGGCTCCGGCGTGGTCGCCGTCACCACCGACGCGGGCACCTGGTTCGCCCCCGGCACCCGCGCGCTGTGGGTGCCCGCGGGCTGCGTTCATGCCCACCGCGCGTACGGCCACCTCCACCTGCACCTCGTCGGCGTGCCCGCGGCGACCGACCCCCTCGGGCTCGGCGCTCCCGGCGTCCTGGCCGTCAGCCCGCTGCTGCGCGAGCTGATCCTCGCCCGCACCCGTGAGCCGTACGACGACACCCCCGAGGGGCAGCGGCTGCGCACCGTCCTGCTGGACCAACTCCACGCCGCGGCCGCCGTCTCGGGGCACCAGCCCGTGCCGCTGCCCGCGCCGGCCGACCCGCGGCTCGCCGCCGTCTGCGACCTGCTGCACGCCGAGCCCGCCGACCAGCGCACGCTGGCCGCCCTGGGCCGGGCCGCGGGTGCGGGGGAGCGGACACTCAGCCGCCTCTTCCGCCGCGAGACCGGCATGACGTTCCCGCAGTGGCGCACACAGGTGCGCCTCTACCACGCGCTGCGGCTGCTCGCCGACGACGTGCCGGTGACGACGGTCGCGCACCGCTGCGGCTGGTCCTCGGCGAGCGCCTTCATCGACGTCTACCGCCGTGCCTACGGCACGACCCCGGGCAGCCACCGCCGCGGATGAGGGGCGCGGCCGGTCAGGTCCGGGACAGCTTCCCGATCTCGGCGGCCACGTACTCCGCGTGCGGACGCGCCCGCGCCCTCAGTTCCCCGCTCCAGCTCTCCTCCGTGTACCGGCTGCCGAGGTACAGCCGCCGCGCATGTTCCAGCACCGGCCGGTGCTCCGGCGGCAGCCGGGCGAGTGCCCACGCGGCGGCGGCGTCCTTGGCACGGATCCCCCCGGTGGCCAGCGTGCTCCAGATCCGCGCCAGCGTGAGCAGGACGTTGCGGGTGTCCTCGGCCAACCCCGCCAGCAGCTCCGGGACGCCGGCCGTGGCGGCGCGGACCACGTCCTCGTACGGCACCGGATCCAGGAGCCGCGCGGGCGGCGGCCCGGTCAGCGGGTGGTCGCCGGCCAGCACCATCGTGAGCACGATCGCCAGGTCGGGCACGGTCCCGGGCCGCGGCGGCCCGTCCGCCTCGAACTCCTCGCGCAGCCACTCCCCGTAGAGGAAGTCGCAGGCCGGCGGGTAGCGCCACGGCCGGACCGCGGACTGCACGACCACCGTCAGCTCCACCGGACGCAGTCCGCCGGTGAAGCCGGACAACCGCAGCAGCCCGTCGAGGAGCGCGCGCCGCTCATCATCGGTCAGGGACCGGCGGGCGACGACGAGCACGTCCAGGTCACTGGCCGGGCGGAGACCGCCGAGGACGGCGGAGCCGTGCAGGTAGGCGCCGGCGATCTCGGGGCCGAGCACGTCCTCGGCCAGCGCCATGACCTCGCGTACCTGATCTTCCATGGCACCAGTGTCGGTCACGGGCACCCCCGCCGTGGGCGCCGCCGCGCTACGGCTGCTGCACCCCGATCCGAACCGGCCCGCCCGTGGGCGAAACGCCGTTGAGCACGGTGGAGGGGATCCGGAAGGCGCGGCCGGGGGCGGCCGGCCAGGGGAGCCGGCGGACGGTGACGGTCCTTCCGTCCTGCCGGACGGTGATCCTGGGGAAGCGGATGAAGGTGTCCGCCCACAGCAGCAGCCGGCCGCGGGGTGGTGCCGGATCGCCGGGACGCAGGAGCTGGGGGGCGATCCAGCGGAACGGCGCCTCCGCGATCAGGCGGACGCCCTCGGCAGGCCGGCTTTCGCCGCGCAGGTGGCGGCGGACCTGTTCGGCCACGTGGCGGCCGTCGAGGGCGGCGACGGCCGCGGTGTCCACCGGGTGCAGGAGGTTGCCGGCGGCGTAGACCCCGGGCCGGCTGGTGCGCAGGGCGGTGTCCGTGAGAGGATCGAGGGTGCGGACGTCGAGGGCGAGGCCGGCGGCGCGGGCCAGTTCGTGGTCCGGGATCCAGTCGCCGGTGAAGACCACCGTGTCGCACGCCACTGTGCGGCGGCGGCGTGTGCCGAGATGCTCGATCTCCACGGCCTCGCAGCGGCTCCCGCCGATGATGCGGGTGACGCGGGTGCGGGTGGCCACGGGCACGCGCAGCGCCGTGCGCCCGGCGGCGTTGAACGCGCCGTAGGACTCCGCCCTGGGGTGTTCGCTGATCATCAGGGCGGGGACGCAGCCGGCTTCGCGGAGGGTGAGGACCGCGGACCAGCTCACGAGTTCACCGCCGACGATCACGGCGCGTTTGCCGACGGTCCGGTGGTGCAGGTGAACGAGATTCTGCAACTGGCCGGTGGTGAGGACGCCGTCGGGGCGGTCCCCGGGGATGAGGCGTGCCGTGCGGGGGCGCTCCCGCGCCCCGGTGGCCAGCACGATCGCCCGGGCACGGATGCGGTAGCGGCCCTCGGGGCCGGTGACCTCGACCGCATCGCCGTCGGACCAGCCGGTCACGGTGGTACGCGTGCGGATCTCGGCTCCGGCCGCGGCGGCCCGGCCGACGAGACGGCGGGCGTACGCGGGGCCGGACATCACCCGGCGCAGATCACGCATCCCGTAGCCGGTGTGAGCGCTGTGCCGGGGGACGCCGCCCGCGTCCGGCTCCCGGTCGACGACCAGCACCTTCCCGCCGCCGTGGGCGGCCAGCTCGGCGGCGGCTGTCAGCCCGGCGGGGCCGGCGCCGATCACGAGCACGTCGGGGGTGGTCGGAAGCGGCTGGTGGGTCATCGTTCGTCCCCGCTGTGACGGCCGTCGTGGATGCGGTGCCGCTCGAACAGCGCGGCGACGGCTGCGCCGCAGTAGAAGCCCTGGCAGCGGCCGTTCATGGCGCGGGTCCTGCGGCGCAGACCGCCCAGGGTCCGGGCGGGGAGGGCGGCATGGCAGGCGTCGCGGATCTCACCTTCGGTGACCCGTTCGCAGAAGCAGATGACGGTGCCGTAGGCGGGGTCGCGGGCGATGAGGCCGGCGTCCTGGTACGGGCGCGGGAAAACCTCCCCGAGGTTGGGCATCCGCGGCGGGTCGGGCAGTGTGCCGCGGGGCCGCATGGTCAGGCCGGCCTCCGCCAGCAGCCCGCGGACGTGCTCGGCGATGGCCATGCCCGCGGTCAGCCCCGTGGAGCGGATGCCGCCGACGAGGACGTAGCGCTGCCGCGGGGTGGCCTCGATGAGGTAGTCGGGGTGGTCGATCGCGGCGCGCAGGCCCGCGTAGGCGGCGGTGACCTCCTCGGTGAGCAGCCGCGGCATCAGGCGTCCGCCCTTGGCGAGGAGGAAGCCGAACCCCTCTTCCGACGTGGCCGTCGCGGTGCGGTCGGTGAGGTCCTCGGCGGTGGGACCGAGCATCACGTTGCCGTAGACGGTCGGGGCGATGAGTACGCCCTTGCCCCGGGACGTGGGCACGGGGAGGATGATCTTGTCGGCGAGCGGACGGGCCTGCTTGTCGAAGACGAGGAGTTCGCCGCGGCGGGGGGTGACCGTGAAGCGGTCGTGGCCGAGGAGCCGGTCGATGTGGTCGGCCCCGAGACCGGCCGCGTTGACGACCCAGCGAGCCCGTACCTCACCGGCCGCCGTGTGCAGGGTGGTCACCTCGTCTCCCGCGTCGATGCCGGTGACCGCGTGCCGGAGCAGCAGGGTGGTGCCGCGCCGCAGTGCGTCGGTGGCCAGCGCGAGGTTGGTGGTCCAGGTGCAGATGATGGCCTCGTCCGGGACGCTCAGACCGCCCAGTGCGCCCTCGCCGAGGTCGGGCAGGACCCGGTGGACGTCGTCGGCGCCGACGATCCGGCAGTGCTCGTAGCCGTTGGCTTCGGCCTTCTTTTTCAGCGCGGGCAGAGCCCGGAGTTCTTCGCCGGTCCAGGCCACCAGGAGGGCTCCGGTGCGTTCCACGGGGATGCCGGTGGCCCCGGCGTAGGCACCCAGCAGCCGGCAGCCCCGGGCGACCAGCTTCGATTCGAGCGAGCCGGGCTCGGCGTCGAAGCCGGTGTGGAGGATGGCGGTGTTGGCCTTGCTGGTGCCGTCGCCGACATCGTCGCGGGCTTCGAGCAGGGCGACGGCGAGGTCGTGTCCCGACAGATCGCGTGCGATGGCCGCGCCGACGATGCCTCCGCCGATCACCGCGACGTCGAAGACGCCGTCGCGCGGGCGCCGGGGGGTGACGGGCATGTGTGATCTCCCTTGGCCGCGGCCCCGACCCTGACGACCGTTTATGTGGATTTCTGACCGAGGATTCCTGCGATTGTGGATCTGCCGTACCTCCCTAGTCAAGGGAGGCCGAGGGGTGTCGTCGGCGCCGAGGCGGGGCGGTTCGGCCCGGAGCCCGGTGGACGCAACCTTAGGATGCAGTCACGGCTCCACAGAAACGGTCACCTATCCAAGGGGTGAGTCGTGCTCGCTGCCGAGCGACACCGCACGATCGTCGCCGAGATCTCCCGGCGCACGTTCGTCACCACCGACGACCTCACCACCCTGCTCGGTGTGTCCCAGGAGACGGTCCGCAGGGACCTGGCCCTCCTCGAACGGCGTGGCGCACTCTCCCGGGTCCACGGCGGCGCCACCAGTCGTCACGAGCCGGTCGGGGAGGAGGCGTCCTTCGCCGAACGCAGCGGCACCCGCGCCGACGAGAAGGTGGCCATCGGCAAAGCCGCGGCAGCCCTGATCAAGCCACACCAGACCGTCGTCATCGACGTCGGCACCACCGCCCTGGAGGTGGCGCGCGCCCTGCCCGCCGGCCATGTGGGTGTCGTCGCCACCCCCTCCCTGCTCGTGGCCGCGGAAGTCAGCACCCGTCCCGGGGTCGAGGTACTGGTCAGCGGCGGGCGGCTGCGTGCGGGCGATCTGGCCTGCTCCAACGCCCAGGCAGTGGAGTTCTTCGGCAACCTGCGCGCCGACGCCGCCTTCCTCGGCTCCGGGGGCGTCTCCGCGTACGGCCTGACCGACTTCCACCTGGACGAGGTCGCCACCAAGCGCGTCATACTCGCCGGCTCCTCCCACCGCTGCGTGCTCGCCGACTCCGGCAAGCTGGGCCGCACGGCGGCGCATCGCGTCTGCGAGCTGAACGGGTTCGACACCCTGATCACCGACCGGCCCTGCCCGCCCGAGCTGGGGGCCGCGCTCAGCCGGGCCGGTGGACACGTTCTTGTAGCCGGTCGCGTCCGCCGGTAGCACCCGCGCCCCCCTGGGAATCGGCCTGTCCGCCGGCGGCGCCCCGGCGTGGCAGGCGCCTGCCATGTCACGGTCCGGAGCGCATCGCGAGGCCGACCCGCGCCGGGCCCCGGGGCGAACAGCGGGCACGCGACCCCGGAAGCGAGGCCCGGCGCCGGGACTCAGGCGATCTCGATGCTGTCCAGCTCGGCGAAGAACGCGCCCTTGCCGAGGCGGATGGTGTTCCACCCCTCGACGAGCTGGACCTGTTGCTCGACCGTGGTCCAGTTGTCCCAGCCGGTGAACGGGTAGTTCACCGCGCCGGCGGCGGCGCCGTTGACCGTCAGCGTGTGTGTCGAGGCCACCTGGGCCGAGCCGTCGAGGGAGCCGTTGCCGTAGCGGACGGACAGGGTGTGCGCACCGGCCGCGGGGGTGAAGACGGAGAACTCCACGTAGCTGTCGGGGAAGTCGATGTGTCCGACGGCCTTGCCGTCGAGCGCGCCGGCGGCGTCGCGGACGGTGGCGTTGTGCACGGTGGCGTTCTCCGCCTGGTAGAGCACCTTGCTGCCGTCCACGACCGGGTACCCGTTCGCCCAGCCGATGCCGGCCGCGTACATCGAGCGCCGCGAGTGGTCCGCGCTCCAGCCGTGGAAGAGGATCCGGTCCTTGCCGTCCGGGCCGGTGACGACGTCCTGTCCGCCGGGGCCGATGACGGCGCCGGAGAAGGTGTCGGTGGTCATCAGCGGGTTGAACGCCTTGGTGTACGGGCCGGTGAGGCTGCCGGCGACGGCGTAACTCGTCTTGTAGCGCTCGCCGTCGTAGAAGTCCGCGGAGTACAGCAGGACGTACGTGCCGCCGCGCTTGACGAGAGTCGGGGCCTCGATGACGTTGCCCTCCCAGGGCCGGTCCTGGCGGATGAGCCGCGACGCCGGACCCGTGGTGGCCGTGCCGTTCGCGTTGACGGGCTGGAGGTGCAGCCAGGTGTCCTGACTGCAGCAGTTTCCGTCGTTCTTCCAGAGCATGTAGCGCTGCCCGCCCTCGGTGTAGCTGGAGGCGTCGATGGCGCCGCCCTGATCGGCGGGGCAGACCAGCGGGCCGTCGCCCGTGGGTTCGAACGGGCCTGCCGGGGTCGCCGCCAGGGCGACACCGATGCACTGCTTGTCGCTGGCCAGGTCGCGTGCGGTGTAGTGCATGGTGAAGCCGGCCCCGTTGTCGAAGACCTCGGGCGCCCAGACCAGCCCGCTGTTCGGCGCCGCCCAGTCGCCCAGCCGGGGCAGCACGTCGGCGCCGTCCAGCGACCAGGAGGCCAGGTCGGTGGAGGTGGCGTGCTGGATGTTCCTGCCGGCGCCGTTGGTGGCGTAGGCGTGGTACATGTCGCCCGCCTTGACGACGTCCGGGTCGGCGAAGTTCGCGTCGAGAACCGGCGGGCCGGGGGCGGCGGCGGGCCCGGGGCCCGCGGCGGCGGACGAGCCGGGGACGGCGAAGGCGGCGACGGCGGCGAGGACGGCGGCCGCGGCGGTGGCGGCGCGGGCGGGGCGCGGGGACACGGAAGCTCCTTCCGGGAGCGGACTCCGGGCGGCGGCACGGGCCGGCCGCGGTGGGGGATGAGCTGCACGCGCTATTACATCGTTGGAATCGCCGCTCACGGTAAGGAGCCGCACCGGAGGTGTCAACGACCGCCGCGGGCACGGGCGTTGCCGGGGCGGCGGCATGCCGCATGCCGCCGCCCCGCACTGAATGGTTTCAATCCGCGGCTTCTGTCACGGCTTCCCGGTGAACGTCCACGAGCCGTGCGGCACCCGGTACAGCACGAAGCCGGGCTCGGCCCGGACGAACTCGGCGCCCTCCGGCTCCCGTACGTCCGCGCGCGAGGCGCTCGGCACGTGCACCTCGGCGGTCGACCCCACCGGTACCCGGACCGTCAGGCGCACCGTCGCGTCGATCCGCGACCACGACACGGCTGCCGGCCCGCGCACCGTGTGCAGCTCTGTGCGCGCCCAGTCCACCCCGGTGCGCGCGTCCGGGCGTACGGAGAACGTGCGGTAGCCGGCGTCGCCCGGCCGCAGGCCGGCCACGTTCTCGTACAGCCACTGCACGACCGTGCCCTGGAAGTAGTGGTCCCGCGAGCGTGAGTCGAGCTGCCACATCTCCCACATCGTGTCCGCGCCGTTGTCGAACCAGTAGCCCCAGCTCGGGTACGTGCGCTGGGTCGCGATGGCGTGGGCGACGTCGCCGTGGCCCTCGGCGGTCAGGGCCCGCAGCAGCACGCTGGTGCCCAGCGCGCCGGTGTTGAGGTGGTTGCCGCGCTCCTCGATGTCCGCGAGCAGCGACGCGGTGACGCTCGCCCGCGCCCCCGCCGGCACCAGGCCGAAGGCCAGCGGGATGCAGTTGTTCGTCTGCCGGTAGTCCGGGTCCTTCGCCGTGCGGTAGTGCCCCTCGGGCGCCAGGAACGCGGCGTTCAGCGCCTCCTTGAGACCGTCCGCGGCGGCGAGATAGCGGTCCCGGGTGCCGGTCTCGCCGGCGACTTCCGCCATCGCCGCGGTGTCGGTGAGCGCCCGGTACAGATAGGAGGTGGCGGTCAGGCGTGTGTCCTCGGGCGGGTTGCCGCCGTAGCCGGGCGGCAGGTAGTCGCCGAGCGCGGTGACCGCCAGCCCGTCCACCAGCCGGTCCAGCTCCCAGTCCAGATAGCGGGTCAGCGCCGGCAGGTGGTCGTGAACGACGCGCTCGTCGCCGTACACCCGGTACATCTCCCGGATGAGGAACGGGTAGACCGTCGTCCACTCCGGCGACGGGCCGAGGTCGTGGTAACCCCAGCCGCCGCTGGGCACGATCACGGGCAACTGGCCGGCGGCGTTCTGGCTGTCGCGGAGGTCGTCCAGCCACTTGCCGAGCATCCGGTGCATGCCCAGGGCGAACATCATCACGGGCGCGCCCACCTGCGCGTCGCCGGTCCAGCCGTTCTTCTCGTACATCGGGGTGTCGGTGGGGATGCCGTGCAGGTTGTTCTGCACGGTGCGGCGCATGGCCCGCTCCAGTTGCTCGTAGAACGGCTCGGAACAGGCGAACGTCCCGGTGTCGGCCACCGGCGTGTGGACGACCCGGCCGAGCACGTCGCCGGGATCCGGCTTCGCGGGCAGCCCGCTGATCTGCACGTAGCGGAAGCCCTTGTAGGAGAACCGGGGCTCCCACACCTCCGCGGACCCGCCGCCGGCGCAGACGTACTCGTCGGTCTGGAAGCGGCCCGGCACATGGCCGGTCTCGGCGTGCACGCTGCCGTCGGCCTTGAGCTTCTCGCCGTGCACGAGCCGTACGACGGTGCCCGCCGGGGCCCGGACGGAAAGCCGTGACCAGCCGGCCAGGGTGCGGCCCATGTCGACGATCCAGGTGTCGCCGTGGGCGGTGACGGCCGTCGGCCGGACGGTGTCGATGACGCGGATCGCGTCGTGGGGCTGGGCGCGCAGCGCCCCCTTGGGCGGCTCCTGGCGGGCGGGGGCCGCCCAGCCGGCGTCGTCGAAGCCCGCCTCGGTCCAGCCCGCGGGGTGCTCGCGGGCGTCGTAGGTCTCGCCGGCGTAGAGGGAGTCGGAGCGGGTGGGGCCGTCGGTGAGGCGCCAACCGCCGTCGGTGGCCACGGTGGTACGGGCGCCGTCGGGGTGCTCAATCTCCAACTGCGCGAGGAGGCGGGGCTCGCCGTGCCAGGGCGGGGTGTGCCAGTTCCAGACGTTGGGCGTCGTCATGCCGAAGAAGCCGCGGCCGAGGGTGACGCCGATGGCGTTGGCGCCCCGTCTGACGAGATCCGTGACGTCGTGGACGGCGTACAGCACGGTCTCGTCGTAGTCGGTGAAGCCCGGGTCGAGCACCTGCCGGCCGACGCGGCGTCCGTTGATCTCGGCGTCGTAGTACGCGAGTCCGCTGATGTAGAGGCGGGCGCGCCGCACCGGCTTGCCGACGGCGAACTCGCGGCGCAGCAGCGGCGCCGGCCGCACCTCGGCGGGCACCTGCGCTCCGGTTCCCCAGGGGCCTTCGCCGTACGGTGCGAGCACCGCCGCCTCGGCCCAGCCGCCGTCGTCGAAGCCCGGCTGCTGCCAGCCTTCCTGCTCGTCCTCCGCGCAGCGCCAGCCGGGACCGGTGACCAGTTCGGTGACGTCGTCGCCGCGGTGCACCATCAGGCGCACGAGCAGGCCGCCGGGGTTGACCGAGGCGCCGCCGCGGTTGGTGGCCCGGACGGCGACGACCACCCGGCCGTCCGCGGCGCGGACGGCGTCGGTGACGTCGGCCAGCCGGCCGGTGCGCCAGCCGTCGGTCTGCTGCGGGGCGTGCAGCACCTGCGTGCCGTCGAGGAAGAGGGTGAAGTCGTCGTCGGCGGTGGCCACGATCCGTGCCGCCGACACCTCGACCCCGGCGGGCAGATCGAGGGCGGCGCGGAACCAGACCGGGCCGGCGGGGGCGTCCTGCGGGGTGGCGCCGGGGGCCCAGATCCACGACGCGCCCGTGAAGCCGGGCGGCTCGGGCGCGGCGTCGGCGCCGATCCAGTGGCCCCGCCAGTCGCCGTCCGCCAGTGCCGTCTCCCACCAGCTCCACCTGCTCCAGTCGGACTGCCGGCCCCGGCCGTCCCAGACCCGAACCTGCCAGTGGTAGCGGGTGCGGGTCTTCAGCGTGGGCCCGCCGTAGGGGATGCCGACGGTCTGCGCCGAGGCGACGCGTCCGGAGTCCCACACCGCGGGACCCTTGCCGCCGGCGTCCAGCGACACCCGGACCTGGTACGCGCTCTGCCGCGCCCCGCTCCCCGGCGCGGACAGCTCCCAGCTCAGCCGGGGTGCGGCGACGTCGGTGCCGAGCAGGGAGGGCGCGTACTCGACCGTGGTGCGCTCGACGCGCAGCCCCGCCTCGCCGCCGCGTTCGCCGTCCCGGCCGGCCGCGGCGACGGGGACGGCGCCCTGGCCGACGCCGATGACGCCGGCTGTCGCGCCGGCGGCTGCGGAGGTGCGCAGAAAGGCCCGCCGGTTCCATGCACTTCCGTTGTTCGTCTCGCGCTCGTGGCTCATCGCACGTCCCTTGCTCGAGGATGGCGTGTCCGAAGGTCAGGTTGAAACGTTTCAATCCGACTCTTCGAAAATCCTAGATCGACGGGTCGGACAGCTCAAGAGTCGTGCAGCGACAGGCGGACGGGGTCGCGCCACCGCGCGACACACCGGCCGAGCCCGCGCCCGGCCCGGCCCCGGCGGTCTTTCCCAGGCGATGGTCACGCTCTTCGCGGCCGCCGCGGGCTTCGGCGTCGCCGGCGTCTCCCACTGCCGGCCGCTGCTGACCGCGATCGCGGACACCTTCGACGTCAGCAGCGACGCCGCCTCGCTGATCGTGGTCGCGAGCCGCGTCGGCTACGCTGCCGGCCCCGCGCTGCTGCTGCCCCGGGGCGACATCGTCAACAACGAGCGCCCGGTGGTGAATCTGCTGCTCGGTGGTTGCGTCGTCGTGCTCGACCACGGCGTGCAGACGCCCCGTCGGAGACGAAACAGCCGCCGAGGAGCGTCTCGGCCACCGCCCGGCCGGTGTGCCGGCGCGTCACGAGCTGGAGCAACTCCGCCGGCGTCACGTCCGCCGGCTTCTTGCCGGGCAGGGTCTCGGGCATGATCCCCCGGATCGTGCGCGCGAGCGTACGCGGAATCCCCGGGTAGCGCGAAGATGGCATCACGGTCGACGTCTTACCGGCGGAGTAGGTGCCGGATATGGCAATCTTCATCGCTGTGAAGTCCCCGGTTCGGTCGGGACCGGCCGGTTCGGGCGAACCGGCCGGAATGCCGGGTCTCGGTCGTGCTCACCCGGTTCACCGTACTGGTCGGACACGACGGAAACGCGGGTGAGCGGCGGTAGCAATATATTGGCAGAAGCGGCCTCACCGATGGATTCTCCCTCGCCGCCGGGAAGGGGCGTCGGCTACGGTGCAGTTGCCTGGATAACGATTTCTCAGCCTGCATCGCAGTCGGCGCAGAGGGTCCGACGCACCCCCATGCCGATTCGGAACATATGTCATCGAAAGAGGCGTCAGTACGGGGGAGAGGCCGCTCATGCAATCCACTCGCTCTCACGGACGCCGTGGCGGCGGGTGAACTGACGGCAAGGGACACTGTCGTCCCGGCCGCGTTCGGCGGCGGACTTTCGTAGGAATCGATCGCACTCACCTGGCCGGGAATCGTCACGGCATGAACGATGGAATCGCGGCCGGCGCACGTAGGGAAAGCAAGGAAGATCGGAACGGAGTTCACCTGTGACATCGTCGACACGGCAACTTGCCGAAGAACTGCTGGATCTCCTCACCACAGAATTCGGGGCACCGGAGGGAACCACCGTCCAGACCTCTTTCGATATCATGGAATTCGACTCTCTCGTGCTGGTGGAAGTCGCCGTGGAGCTGAGTCGGCGCTTCGAGAGGGACGTCTCCCATGAGGAAATCCAGGAGGCCGGAAACGTCACGGGCATTGTCGAGTTACTGAAGTCCAAAGGCGTGCCGGTCTGATACGTCCCGCGTCGGTCTCCGCGTCGAGCCCTGCGCGCCGCCGCTCCCCGCGGCGGCGCCGTCCGGCGCGCCCTTTCGTGGCATGTCGGCCCGTTGCCCGCTGCACCGGCCCGGCGGGAGTATGACCGCCATGACCTCCGGACCCGTCACACGGCAAACACCCCGGCACCAGGCGGGCCTGGTGCTGCTGGCCTGTGTGCTGGCCTCGTCCCTGGTGGGCATGGACAGCCTGATGACCACCGTCGCGCTGCCCGCCATCGCCGGTGACCTCGACGCCGGCATGGCCGTGCAGCAGTGGATCGTCGCCGCGTTCCTCCTCGCCGTCGGCAGCCTGATCCTCGTCGGCGGGGCGCTGGGGGACGTCTACGGCCGCCGCCTGGTCTTCGCCGTCGGCACGGCCGGGTTCGGGGCCGCCGCCCTGGTGTGCGCGCTGGCGCCGAACGCCGGAGTGCTCGTCGCCGGCAGGCTGCTGCAGGGCACCGCCGCCGCGTTGCTGCTGCCGAGCGTGCTCGCCGTCATCACCGGCGCGTTCGGCAAGGCGGACCGCTCGCGGGCGATAGCCCGCTGGTCCGCGTGGAGCGGGCTGTCCGTGATCGCCGGCCCCGTCGTCGGAGGGCTGCTCATCGACGCCGTGTCGTGGCGGGCGGTCTACTGGGCCGAACTGCCCTGCGCCGCGGTCGTCGTCGTCCTGATCCTGCGCGCGACCCCGCCCGGTGACGGCACGGCCGGCGCCTCCGTCGACGCCACCGGCGCCACGCTCGCCGTCCCCGCGGTCGGCGGGCCGGCCTTCTACCTCATCCAGGCGCCGCGCAGCGGCTGGGCCGACCCGCCCACCCTCGCCGCGCTCGTCGCCGGCCTCGCGTCGCTCGTCGCGTTTCTGGCCTGGCAGCGCCGCGCCCGTGACCCGCTGCTGCCGCCCGCGCTCTTCCGAATCCGGGCGTTCGCCGCCATCAACGCCACGACGTTCGTCCTCTACGGCGCGCTCATCTCCTGCGGCACGTACACGATCCTCTTCCTGCAGGAGAACCTCGGCTACAGGCCGGCCCCCGCCGGCATCGCGGGCGCCGTACCGATCATCGTCCTGTTCGTGCTCTCCGGGCGCTTCGGCGTGCTCGCCGACCGCCACGGCGGCCGGCCCTTCATCGCGGGCGGCTCGCTGCTCGCCGGGCTCGGCATGCTCCTGCTGCTGCGCGCCGAGGCCGGGACCTCGATGTGGACCGTCGTGCTCCCGTCGGTCCTGGTGCACGGGCTGGGCCTGGCGATGCTCGTCGCGCCGCTCACCTCCGGCGTGATGTCCGCCGCGCCCGCCGACCGGGCCGGGATCGCCTCCGGCATCAACAACGCCCTCGCCCGGATCGGCAGCATGATGGCCATCGCGGTGCTCGGCGTCGTCATCTCCGTGCAGTTCTCCGCGGATCTCGACGACGGACTCGCGCGCGCCGGCATCGAGGCGCCGGACGACGCCGTACTCGACGATGTGCGCGAACGGCCGCTCTCCGACGAGCCGCCCGCCGCGCTCCCGGTCGACGAGCGCGCGGCGCTGGAACCGTTGCTCGCGGACGCCTCCGCGTCGGCGTTCCGCACCGGCGCCGGTGTCGCCGGCGGCCTGGCGGTGCTGGCCGGGGCGATCGCCTGGGCCGGCTACCGGGACCCGAAGGCGCCGGCCTTCGACGCCGCCGGCACCCTCGGCTGCCCGATCACCGGCGCCCGCGACCACACCGGGGCCCCGCCGATCGGGTCGCGCACCGGGCAGCCGGTGAGCTGAACACCGCCGCGCCCACGGCCCTCCGCCGCGGCCCGCTCAGCCGCCGAACGCGTCCAGGATCCGCTCCGCCGCCCGGGTAGCCGTCAACGTGCCGTCCCTGACCTGCCGTTCCAGCACGGGCGCCAGGGCGCCGACCGCCGGGTCGGCGCGCAGCCGGCCCAGCAACGACTCGCGCACCATTGTCCACGTCCACTCCACCTGCTGATCACGCCGCCGGCCGGCCAGCCGGCCGGTGCTCTCCAGCAGCTCGCGGTGGTGCTCCAGGCGGTCCCAGACCGTGTCGAGCCCCGTCGCCTCACGCGCACTGCAGTGCAGCACCGGAGGCGTCCAGAAGGCTCCCTTGCCGTGCATCAGCCGCAGCGCGCCCGCCAGTTCCCGCGCCGCCGACCGGGCGTCGCGCTCGTGCGGCCCGTCCGCCTTGTTGACGGCGATCACGTCCGCGAGCTCCAGCACGCCCTTCTTGATGCCCTGCAGCTGATCCCCCGTGCGGGCGAGCGTCAGCAGCAGGAAGGAGTCGACCATGTTCGCGACGGCGGTCTCGGACTGGCCCACCCCCACGGTCTCCACCAGCACCACGTCGTAGCCGGCCGCCTCCATCACCACGATCGACTCGCGCGTGGCCTTCGCGACCCCGCCGAGCGTGCCCGCGGTGGGGGAGGGGCGGACGAAGGCGGCAGGGTCCACGGCCAGCCGCTCCATGCGCGTCTTGTCGCCCAGGATCGACCCGCCGGTGCGGCTCGACGACGGGTCGACGGCCAGCACCGCCACCCGGTGTCCGAGTCCCGTCAGCATGCTGCCGAAGGCGTCGACGAACGTCGACTTCCCCACGCCCGGCACCCCGCTGACCCCGATGCGCCGGGCGTTCCCGCTGTGCGGCAGCAGCTCGGTCAGCAACTCCTGGGCCAGCGCGCGGTGCTGCGGCCGGGTGGACTCCACGAGCGTGATGGCACGGGCGATGACCGCGCGCTTGCCGCCGAGGACACCCTTGACGTACGTGTCGAGGTCCATGGCCACCTGTTCACTCGCTCACGCGGCGCCGTGACCGAGACCGGCGGCCAGTTGTTTCACCAGGTCGTACGCGGCGTCGGGGATCACGGTGCCCGGCGGGAAGACCGCCGCCGCGCCCATGTCCAGCAGCGTCGCGACGTCCTGCGGCGGGATCACGCCGCCCACCACGACCATGATGTCCGCGCGTCCCTCCTCCGCCAGGGCCTCGCGCAGCGCCGGCACGAGCGTCAGGTGCCCGGCGGCCAGCGACGACACCCCCACGATGTGCACGTCCGCCTCGATCGCCTGCCGCGCCACCTCGGCCGGGGTCTGGAAGAGCGGGCCGACGTCCACGTCGAAGCCGAGGTCGGCGAAGGCCGTGGCGATCACCTTCTGCCCGCGGTCGTGCCCGTCCTGGCCCATCTTCGCGACCAGGATGCGCGGTTGCCGGCCCTCGGCCTCCGCGAACTCGGCCACCAGCGCCCTGGTCCGCGCCACCGACTGCGACTCGCCCGCCTCGTTCCGGTACACACCGGAGATCGTACGGATCTGCCCGGCGTGCCGCCCGTAGACCGTCTCCAGCGCGTACGAGATCTCGCCCACCGTTGCCCGGGCGCGCGCGGCCCGTACCGCCAGCTCCAGCAGGTTTCCCCCGCCTCCGGCGGCCCGCGCCAGGTCGTCCAGCGCACCACGGCAGGCGGCCTCGTCGCGCTCCGCGCGCAGCCGCTCCAGCTTCGCGATCTGCTGCGCCCGCACCGCGGAGTTGTCGACCTTCAGCACCTCGATCTTCTCGTCGGACTCCACCCGGTACTTGTTCACGCCGATCACCGGCTGCCGTCCGGAGTCGATCCGGGCCTGGGTGCGCGCCGCGGCCTCCTCCACCCGCAGCTTGGGGATGCCCGCGTCGATCGCCTGCGCCATCCCGCCGGCCTGCTCGACCTCCTCGATGTGCTGCCAGGCCCGCCGCGCCAGGTCGTACGTCAGGCGCTCCACGTACGCGCTGCCGCCCCACGGGTCGACCACGCGCGTCGTACCGGACTCCTGCTGCAGCAGCAACTGGGTGTTCCGGGCGATCCGCGCGGAGAAGTCCGTCGGCAGCGCCAGCGCCTCGTCCAGCGCGTTGGTGTGCAGCGACTGCGTGTGGCCCTGGGTGGCGGCCATCGCCTCGACGCAGGTGCGCGTCACGTTGTTGTACACGTCCTGCGCCGTCAGCGACCAGCCGGAGGTCTGCGAGTGCGTGCGCAGCGAGAGCGACTTGGGATTCTGCGGGTCGAAGCGTGTGACCAGCTTCGCCCAGAGAAGACGTGCCGCGCGCAGCTTGGCGATCTCCATGAAGAAGTTCATGCCGATCGCCCAGAAGAACGACAGCCGCGGTGCGAAAGCGTCCACGTCCAGGCCGGCGTCCCGGCCCGCGCGGATGTACTCCACGCCGTCGGCGAGGGTGTACGCCAGCTCCAGGTCGGCCGTCGCGCCCGCCTCCTGGATGTGGTAACCCGAGATCGAGATCGAGTTGTAGCGCGGCATGTTCCGCGAGGTGAAGGCGAAGATGTCGGAGATGATCCGCATCGACGGATTCGGCGGGTAGATGTAGGTGTTGCGGACCATGAACTCTTTGAGGATGTCGTTCTGGATGGTCCCCGCCAGCTTCTCCGGCGGCACCCCCTGTTCCTCCGCCGCCACGATGTACAGCGCCAGCACCGGCAGGACCGCACCGTTCATCGTCATCGACACGGTCATCCGGTCCAGCGGGATGCCGTCGAAGAGCTGCCGCATGTCGAGAATCGAGTCGATCGCCACGCCCGCCATGCCGACGTCGCCGGTCACCCGCGGGTGGTCGCTGTCGTAGCCGCGGTGGGTGGGCAGGTCGAAGGCCACGGACAAGCCCTTCTGGCCGGCCGCCAGGTTGCGCCGGTAGAAGGCGTTGGACTCCTCGGCGGTGGAGAAGCCGGCGTACTGCCGGATCGTCCAGGGCTGGTTGACGTACATCGTCGGGTACGGGCCGCGCAGATACGGTGCGATGCCCGGGTAGGTGTCCAGGAAGTCCAGGTCCGCCAGGTCCTGCGCGGTGTACAGCGGCCGGACCGCGATGCCTTCGGGCGTCTCCCAGCCGAGGTCGCCGCCGTCGCCGCGGCGCTTCACCGCGGCTCGCCACTCGTCTGGGCCGGCCGCCGGGGCCGGGGTGCCCAGCTCGATGTCCGAGAAGTCGGGGACGGTCATCGGGCCACTCCCATGCGGTCGAGTGCGTCGGTCAGCACGGCCACGGCGTCGCAGCCCGCGTGGACGTAGGTGTCGGCACCGTCGTACGGGCCCGGGCGCCCGGCGAGGTACACGTGCCGCGCCCCGGCGGCCCGCAGCTCCGCCGCGGCGGAGGCGCCCTGCTCCTCGTACACCGCGTCGGCGGAGCACAGGCACGCCTCGGCCGCACCGCTCTCCGCGAAGGTGCCGCCGGTGACGGGCTCGATGCCACCGGCCTGGAACAGGTTCGCGGCGAAGGTCAGCCGCGCCGTGTGCACCGCGGCGGGGCCCAGCGCGGCGAGGAAGACGCGCGGCCGGGCGCCGGTCGCGGCCAGATGCGCGTCCGAGCGCGCCCGCAGCGCCTCGAACGCCTCGTCCCTGCGCACCCGCGGCAGCCCGCCGGACGGCGGCTCGGGCAGCGGCTCGCGGACGACGGGCTGTTCCGCCAGGTCGGGGAATTCGCTGACCCCGGTCACCGGCTCGCGCCGGCTGGCGAGGTGCTCGCCGCGCTCGGCCCAGGTGCGTGCCAGCCGCTCGCCGACCATTCCGGAGCGCAGCGCGGCGGCCTGGCCGCCGGCCCGCTCGATCTCCTGGAAGAACGCCCAGCCGGCGTGCGCGAGTTCGTCGGTCAGCCGCTCCACGTACCAGGAGCCGCCCGCCGGGTCGATGACCCGCGCCAGGTGCGACTCCTCGACGAGGATGGCCGAGGTGTTGCGGGCGATGCGCCGGGAGAAGGTGTCCGGCAGGCCGATCGCGTGGTCGAAGGGGAGCACGGTCACGGCGTCCGCTCCGCCGACCCCGGCGGCGAGGGTGGCCACCGTGGTCCGCAGCATGTTCACCCAGGGGTCGCGGCGTGTGGCCATCACCGTCGAGGTCACCGCGTGCTGGAGCTGCGCGCCCGCCGCGGGCGCCCCGCAGACCTCCGCCACCCGCGCGAACAGCCGCCGCGCGGCCCGCAGCTTGGCGACCGTCAGGAACTGATCGGCGGTGGCCGCGTACCGGAACTCCACCTGGCCGCACGCCTGCGCGGCGCTCAGCCCCGCGGCGGTCAGCTCCCGCAGATAGGCGACCGCCGTGGCCAGGGAGCAGCCCAGCTCCTGCGCCGCGGATCCGCCGGCCTCGTGGTACGGCAGCGCGTCCACGGTGACGGCCCGAAGGCCCGGGTGACGGTCGGTGCACAGCCGGGCGAGGGCGGCCATGGCGGCGGTGTCCCGGGGGACTCCGGTACGGGCCTCGTGGCCGAGGGGGTCGGCGCCCAGGCCGCCCCGGGCGGCGTCGGCGGCGACCCCGCGCTCCTCATACAGCCGCAGCAGTTCCCGCGCGGCCGGCTCGGTCTCGGCGCCGGCGTCGAGGACGACGGGCGCCAGATCGAGGTAGACGTCCTTCAGGACGTCCGCCAGGGCCGCCACGGGTATGCCGTCACCGCCGACGGCGAGCCACAGGGACGTGGTGCCGTTCTCGAGATCGTCGAGTACCGCCCCGGCGTCGGGCACCGCGTGCCGCTGGCGTACGTCCCAGCCGCCCGCGGTGTTCCCCTCCGGCCGCCCGCCGCGGACGAACGGCGCGAAGCCGGGCAGCCCCGGGTCCGGTGCGCGGTGACGCGCGGTGTAGAGCGGCGAGGTGCGCAGCCCGTCGCCGACGGGGGTGGAAAGCAGCGCCTCCGCCTCGGCGCCCGAGACGTCCTTCCCGGACTTGCGCAGCACGCCGGCCACCAGGTGCTGCCACTGCTCGTGCGACGCGTCGGGGAACTCGGCCGCCAGGGAGAGCCCGTCATCGGGCAGGACAGTCATGGTCGGATGCTAGCCAGGCGGGCTAAAGGATGGGTGAGGGCAGCCTCGGGTGTGACCATGTTCTCGTTCCGGGCCGGCGGCTGACGGGAGCCGACCGAGGGCATGCGGGAGGGAACGCGGTTCAGCGGCCGTGCAGCAGACCGTCCAGGACGCGCCCGAACACCCGGCGCGCGGTCCACGTCACCAGCGGATCCAGTGCGCGCGGCACGCCCCGCACCCCCAGCTCCTCCCGCCACACCACGCGCACCGCGCCGGCCCCGTCCCGGGCATCCGCTTCCGGCCCGCCGACCTCGATCTCGGCCCACCCGCGCACCACCCGCCCCCGCTTGACCAGCCGGCACCGCCCCCTCGCCCGTCCGGCGCCGGGCGGCGACCACGCGACGACCTCCATCGGATCGTCGAAGCCGACCCGACCCACACCGGTACGCGCCGTGAACCGGGCGCCGACGCCTGTCGCGGGCACCGAGACACCGGTGATCCGGGTCAGCGGGACCCTCCCGCCGTGCGCCGGCCAGTCGGTGAGCCGGCCCCACGCCTCCGCCGCCGACGTCTGCACCGTGCGCTCCACTTCGAACAGGCCCATGCCGTCAGGCTAGGCCGCCCGGTCCCGCCCGGGAGACACGTCCGAAACGTTCAAGACCACCGCCCGTGTCCGCTGCCATCGTGGGCGTATGACCGCAGACCTCTCCGCCGCCGCCTCGTTCATGGCCACCCACGCGCGGCTCCTGGACCGCCGCCGCTTCGAACTGCTGCTCGGTGCGGCGGAGCCCGCCGCCGTGCTCGCCGCCGTCGACGGCTACCGCAACTCCGACGGCGGCTACGGCTGGGGCCTGGAGCCGGACCTGCGGGCGCCGGAGAGCCAGCCCGGCGGCGCGCTGCACGCCTTCGAGGCGTTCGCGGACGCCGCCCCGGCCACGGCCCCGCACGCGGTGCGGCTGTGCGACTGGCTGCTGAGCGTCACACTGCCCGACGGCGGGCTGCCCTTCGCGCTGCCCGTGGCGGACCCCGCCGGCTGCGCGCCTTTCTGGACACAGGCGGACCCTCACGTCTCCACCCTGCAGAGCACCGCGTTCGCCGCCGGCACCGCCCTGAGGCTGGCCGCGCACGATCCCGCCGTGGCCGCCCACCCCTGGCTGGAGCGGGCCACCCGCTACTGCCTGGACGCCGTCGAGGCCGTCGGCGACAAGCCGCACGCGATCGAGCTGTCCTTCGCCATCCGCTTCCTCGACGCCGCCTCCGACACCCACCCGCGGGCCACCGCCCTGCTGGAACGGCTGCGTCCGCTCATCCCCGACGACGGGATCCTGCCCGTCACCGGCGGCTCCGAGGGCGAGGCGATCCGCCCGCTCGACGTCGCTCCCGAGCCCGGCCGTCCCGCGCGCACCCTGTACGCCCCCGAGGTCGTCGACGCCGAGCTGAGCCGGCTGGCGGCTGAGCAGCAGGAGGACGGCGGCTGGCTGGTCGACTTCGGGTCGTTCTCGCCCGCCGCCGCGCTGGAGTGGCGCGGCTACCGTACGGTCGGCGCCGTGGCCGTGCTGAAGCGGAACTCCCTGCTCTGAACCGCCCGTGCGGACTCAGCCGCGGGCGATGGCGGGCTCGGGTAGGGCGTGGCTCCGCCCGGAGACCTGCGGGCCGTCTGCGCCGGCGCGCGTCTCGGCGGCGGCGAGGGTGTCGACGGCCGACTGGACGAAGGCCCGGACCAGCGGCGTCTCGTGCGCCGTACGCCAGATCAGCCCCCAGACGCCCATGGGCTGCTCGGTGATCGGCACGTACGCGATGCCCGGCCGTGGGAAGTGCCGCGCCGCCTCACCCTGCACCACGCACACAGCGTCCCCTGCCGCGACCACGGCCTGCGCCTCCTGGAACGTGGCGATCTTCGGCCCGTCGGCGGGGATCGGCCGCCCGGACGGGGTACGCGCCGGCATCAGCGCCTGCATCCAGTACGCCGGCACCGGGTTCACCGGCTGCGGGAACACGCAGTCCGCGAGGTCTTCGAGGCTCACCGAACCGCGGGCGGCGAAGGGGTGTCCCTCGGCGACCATCAGCACGTGCGGCTCACGGGCCAGCACCGGGCCGACCGTCAGGTCCGGTTCGCGCACCGGGAGCCAGGTGACCTCCAGGTCCACCTCACCCGTCCGCAGCATGCCGAACGGGTCGCTGAAGACCACCTCGCGGAAGCGCAGCTCCACACCCGGGTAGCGGTCCTTGAACTGCGCCAGGATCGACGCCTGGTCGAACGCCTGGGCGCACATCAGCCCCAGCGTGAGCACCCCGGTCGTGCCGCGGGCCGCCGCGGCGGCCGACTCGATGCCGTCCTGGATCCGCCGGTATCCCGCCTGCAGATCGCCGTGGAGCTGCGCCCCGATGGCCGTCAGCTCCACCCGGCGGCTGGTGCGTTCGAACAGCGGCGCCCCGATGCGGCGCTCCTGCTTGGCGATCGACTGGCTGACCCGGGCCTGCGAGACGTGCAGCCGCTCCGCGGTGCGGCCGAAGTGCAGCTCCTCGGCGAGCGCGAGGAAGATCTCTATGTCCCGCAGCTCCATCCCGCACCCCCGTATCGCCCGGCCGTGCCCGGAATCCGGCACCGTCCAGGGAGCGTATCCCGCCCGCCCCGCCTCCGTCACCTCAGGCCGCCGCGCCCTGACCTGCGCCGGAGGCGGACGGGGGAGCGGTGGCCGCCCGGCGGCGCGCGGCGGCGCCGTCGACGAGCCGCAGCAGCGCACCGGCGTCCGGCCGCCCGCCCACGACGCTGACGTCCACTCCCCGGTGCGCCGCCTCGCACGCCGTGGCCCGGCTCAGTGCCACCACCGCGCAGGTGCCGGCCCTGTCCAGCGCGGCGCCGGGTGTCCCCGGCGGTGCCACGGAGCCGCAGAGCTGCAGCAGATGGCCGGAGCGCTGCGCGTAGAGCAACGGCAGCACGGCCTGCGTGACCCACAGCGGACCGAAGAACGCCGACTCCAGCCGGGCCCGCGCCGCCGCCTCGGGTATCCACCCGACCCGCCCGGCCGCCTCCCCGGCTCCGGCCGCGTCGTCGTCGGGGGAGCGGCGCGGCGGCCGGGCGTCGTTGACGATCGCATCGAGGCGGCCGAACCGGTCGGCGGCGGCGCATACGGTGGCGTTCACCGCCCAGTTGTCGGCCACGTCCAGCGCCCGTACGAACAATCTGCGCCGGTGCTCGTCGTACCGCGCCAGCAGCCGGTCCCGGGCGGCCTCGTCCGGTACGAGCGCCGCGACCCGTTCGCCGCGCGCCAGCGCTGCCGCGGCGACGGCCCGCCCTGCGCCGTGTCCTGCGGTGGTGACGAACCAGACCCTGCCGGTGCGTGCGGTGGCGGTCATGGACCTTGCGCCCCCTTCGGTGGCTCCGTGTACTCCTGCCGGTTTCTCTGCCGGGACCAGCCTCGGTCCGGCGCCCCCCGCGAACAACGGCCGATCCGGCAACGGCGGATAACCCGTCGGTTATGAATCCCCCGCCCTCATCGATAACCGACGGGTTATGGGACGTTCCGGGATCGGCCGTTGTTCACCGGGCGGGCGGCGGCGAGGCTGGGGCCATGAGTTCACCGGTGGAGATCGCCGTCGTACGCGACGCCGCGCCGGCCGCGGACGCCTGGCGTGCGGTCGTCGCCGCCGCGCGGGAGGCGGACCTGCCCGGCGTTCCGGCGCCGGTACGGGAAGAGGTCCTCGCCGGACTACGGGGGGCCGCCCACCCCGGCGGCGGGATACCGCCGGGGTGGGCGGCCACGGGGGCGGGGGGCGAGGTGACGGCCGTCGCGGGGGTGCGGCCGGCCACCTCGCCCGGCCCGGCCCGTACGACGGGGGAACTGCAGCTCTTCGTCCACCCCGCCGCCCGCCGCCGCGGTACCGGCACCCTGATGCTGGCCGCGGTCGCCGCCGCGGCCCGGGAGGAGGGCTGGGTCACCCTGCGGGCGGCGGCTCCGGCGTGCACTCCGGCGGACGTCTTCTGCCTGCGCCACGGCTTCGTCCGCGAGCGTGTCATCCACCACCTGCTGCTGCCGCTGGCCGAGGTGCACCGCGCCTGGCTCGCGGAGCTGGTCTTCGCCGACCACCCGGGCTACCGCCTCACCACCTGGTACGCACCCGCCGTCCCGGCGCCGGAGACGGCCGCACCGGCCCGTACCGGCCCGGCACCGGCCGCCGACGGCGCCGACGGCCTCGCCGCGGCCGTCCCGGGCTTCGCCCTCGGCACCGCAGCCGGCACGCCCCGGACCGGCAGCGGCCGGCTGCTGACGGTGGCCGCCCTGCACGCCGGTACCGGGGCCGTCGCCGGCTACACCGAGGTCCTCATCCCGCCCGCCCCCGCCCCCCGCGCGCAGCACTGCCACCTCACCGTCGTACCGGACCACCGCCGCCGCGGCCTCGGCCGCTGGATCACCGCCGAGATGCTGCGCCGGCTGCACGCCGAACACCCGCAGATCAGCGAGGTGGAGACCGCCGCTGCCGAGGGCGAAGCCGGGGTGCTCGCCCTCGGCGAACAGCTCGGCTTCCGCCCGTACCGCCGCACCCACGCCTACCGGCTGCACCTGCCCGGCTGAGCGCGTACGGCCCGTGCCGTCAGCCGGGACCCGCGGTCGCGGCGAGCGAGCCGAGAAGCGCCAGCGCCTCGCTGCTGGGCGAGCCCGGCTCCGCGTGGTACACGACCAACTCCTGCCCGGGGGCGGCGCGCACGTCGAAGGTCTGCATCGTCAGCGTCAGCGGGCCCACATCCCGGTGCGTGAAGCGCTTGTGCTCAAGCGCCTTGCCACGGGCGTCGTGCCGCGCCCACAGCTCCGCGAACTCCGGGCTCGACTCCAGCAGCCCGGCGAGCACCTGCCGCACCCGCGGGTCGTCCGGCGCCGCGCCGTGGCCCAGGCGGAAGCCGGCCACGGCGTTGCGTGCCACGTCGTGCCAGTCGCGGTAGAAGGAGCGCGCGGCGGGGTCGGTGAACACGACGTCCATGAAGTTGCGCGCGTGCGGCCAGCCGAGGAAGAGCGCGTCGGCGAGGGCGTTCGAGGCGAGGACGTCATACGCGCGGTTGTAGACGACCGCGGGGTTCTGCGGCCAGGCGTCCATCAGGGCCAGCAAGCCGGGCTCCACCCGGTCCGGCACGGTGGCCGCGCGGGCGCGGGGTGCGAGGCCGGCCAGCCGGAACAGATGCAGCCGGCCGTCCTCGTCCAGCCGCAGCGCGGCGGCGAGCGCCTCGACGACCTGCGCGGACGGCGACCGCTCCCGGCCCTGCTCCAGCCGTATGTAGTAGTCGGCGCTGACCCCGGCCACAAGGGCGACCTCCTCGCGCCGCAGCCCCGGCACCCGGCGGACCCCCGTGACCGGGAGGTTCGCCGCGGCCGGGGTGACGCAGGCGCGACGCGCGGTGAGGAACGCTCCCAGTTCGGTACGGGCCATCCAGCCAGGGTAGGCGCCCACCGGCGACCGTACCTGGGTGCACCGCACCCAGGAGGACGCCGTCTCTCCCGCGGGCACCGCCGCCGGCCCAGGCTCGTCACCATGACCACACAGCACGCAGAAAAGATCCCTGCAGGCCGCAAGACCGTCCTCGTCACCGGCGCCAGCAGCGGCATCGGCGAGGCGGTCGCCGCCCGGCTCGCCGCCGAGGGCCACCGGGTGGTGGCCGGCGCCCGCCGCACCGACCGGCTTCAGGCCCTCGCGGAGCGGACGGCCGGCGCCGCGGCCCGCGCCGGCGGCACGCTGGAGCCCGTACGCCTCGACGTGACCGACCGCGCGGACGTCGAGGACTTCGTCTCCGGCGCCCGCGCCCGCCACGGCCGCGTCGACGTGTTCGTCGCCAACGCCGGGGTGATGCCGCTGTCGCGGCTGGACTCCCTGCTCGTCGACGAGTGGGACCGCATGATCGACGTGAACGTGCGCGGGCTGCTCCACGGCATCGCCGCGGCGCTGCCCGCCTTCGGCGCACAGGGTTCCGGGCACTTCGTCACGGTCGCCAGCACCGGCGCCCACGAGGTCGTGCCCACCGGCGCCGTGTACTGCGCCACGAAGTACGCGGCCTGGGCGATCACCGAGGGCCTGCGGCAGGAGTCCGACCCCTCGGTGCGGGTGACGACCGTCTCACCCGGCGTCGTCACCTCCGAACTCGCCGACACCATCACCGAACCCGGCGCCGCCGAGGCCATGCGCGCCTACCGCGCCCACGCGATCGGTCCGGACACCATCGCCGGGGCCGTCTCGTACGCCCTGTCGCAGCCGCCGGAGGTGGACGTCAGCGAAATCGTCGTGCGCCCGGCCCGCCAGCGCTGACACCCGGCCGGTACGCCGGCGGACGGCCCTCCCGCCGCGCGTATGCCGTCCGCCGACGCGGAACCGCCTCGCGGGGCGGAAAGGGTACTTTGGGCGCATGACAGCGGCAGCGGCAGACCCGCCCACCGGCCCGGAGACGACCGACGACGCGCAGGCACTGCGGTCCCTCATGCGCGCGGACCTCCGCGCCGCGATGAAGGAACGCCGCCGCGAAACCGTCTCCGCGCTGCGCACCGCACTCGCCGCCATCGACAACGCCGAAGCCGTCCAGGCACCCGGCACCCCCGCCGATCAGGGGAGCGAACACGTCGCCGGCGCCAGCGCCGGCGTCGGCTCGGCCGAGGCGGCCCGGCGGGTGCTCTCCGCCGACGACGTACGCGCCCTGCTGCGGGCGCAGATCGCCGAACGCCACACCGAGGCCGGGGTCTACGAGACGGGCGGCCAGGGCGAAGCCGCGGCCCGGCTGCGCCGCGAAGCCGACGCCCTCGGTGCCTATCTGACCCGCTAGAACCGCGGGAGGCGGGTCCGCCCGCCGGCCCCGCCGCAGCCGCGAAACCCCGCCCGGCCGCCAACCGGCCCCGGCGGCGGGCGAGTTCGCACGGGCGATGTCAGTGCCTCCCGGCACACTGGGCGCGTACGACACACGTCCGACGAACGGAGGCGACGATGGCGGACGACACCGCCGAGGTGACCGCGGCCCAGGCGTACCGCCGGCTCGTGCGCAGCGCGCAGGCGGCGCTCGCCGAGCCCGGCGGTCCCGGGCTGGCCGCGGCGGTGCTGGCCGGGCCGCTGGCCGACGCGGACCGGGCGCTGGCCGCCGCCGGGCTGGCCGGGAACGAGCCGCGGTTCTTCGCCGTCGTGCGCGCCGCGGCGACCTTGCCCGCCGCCGCGACCGGCCCCGCACCCACGTAGTGCCCGAGCCCGGAGGTCACCGGCCGGCCCAGAAGCCGCATCGGTGGTCGGCCGCGAACGGCACGGGTGCGAGGGCGCCGTCGGCCAGCGCGAGCACGTGGGGCCGGCCCGCCGCGCCCTCCGCCTTTACCGGACGCCACCGGGGCAGACCCGCGCGGTTGGGGTCGCCACGGTGGGCGAAGGCGCTCCAGTAGCCGGTCATCGCGGCGGTCAGGTCAGGCGGACCGGGCTTCGCCCACGGCAGGTCGAACAGGTAGGGCAGATCGGCTCCGTGGTGGGCGCCGAACGGGACGCCGCCGACCACCGTGCCGCTGTCCTGGGCCAGTTCGTACGCGTACACCGGCGCGTGACGGGCGGCGGAGGCCGCGGTGGCCAGCATCGGGCACGCGCCGATCCGGCCGCCCCAGTCGGTCAGCACGCGCGACAGGGCCAGCACGGGACTCGGATCGCCGTCGACCGGATAGCGCCGCAGCACGGCCGGGGCGTCGCCGCCGAACGTCTCGCGCAGGACCTCGGCGTAGCGCCGCGCCGTCAGCGGATCCCCGCCGAGGTCGTACGCGGCGGGAACGAAGGAGCGCATCTCGTCGCGGGTGCTGCCGATCAGCAGCGGGATCCCGGCCGCGGCGCCGTCCCGCAGTGCCGTGCCCGGCTGCCGCGGCAGGAACGGCGTGCCCGCGACCGGCCCCCAGGCGTCATCGGTGATCGTCCCCGTGACCGGCTTCTCGACGTCCCTCAGCGCGTCGAGCAGGGCGGCGACCGGTGCGCGGCGCAGGCAGGCGGCGACGTCCGCGGCGCCGGCGCAGCCGACGTCCCGCGCCGCCCGCGCACCCCGGGCGTCAGCCGCGGCCTTCGTCAGGACCGGGTTGGCGCAGGCGCCGCTCTGCACGACGGCCTGCTGGAAGAGGCCGCGTGAGGCGGGCGAGGCCAGATGCCCGCAGACGCTGCGCGCCCCCGCCGACTGCCCGGCCAGCGTCACGCGCCCGGGATCACCGCCGAATGCCGCCGCGTTGGTCCGTACCCACGCCAGCGCCCGGGTCTGGTCCATCAGGCCGTGGTTGCCCGACACGCCGTCCCGGTCGTCCAGGGCCGGGTGGGAGAGGAACCCCAGGGCGCCGAGGCGGTAGTTGACGCTCACCACGATCACGTCGCCGTCTGCGGCGAGCCGCGCGGCGTCGTAGTCGGACCCGGAGCCGCTGGTCAGGCCTCCGCCGTGCAGCCAGACCATCACCGGCAGCGGCCCGGCGCGCCCCGGCCGCAGCGGCACGGTGACGTCGGCGTACAGGCAGTCCTCGCCGCCGCCGGAGGGCTGCGCGCACCGCTGCCCCGCGGCGGTGGCGTCGCGCACTCCGGACCAGGGGAGCGCCGGCCGGGGCGCGCGCCAGCGCAACTCGCCGACCGGCGGGCGTGCGTACGGCACCCCCCGGAACCGCACGACGTCACCGCCCGGCTCGCCGCGCAGCAGGCCGCCGTCCACGCGTACGAGGGAGGGATCGGGCACCGCGGCGATGGCCGGCACGACCACGGTGGGCAGCAAGCACGAGACGACCAGACAGAGCACGGTGACACGAGCACGTAGAGACATGCCCCACAGCATCGGCCGCACCGCCCCGGCCTGCGTCCCCCGGCGGGCGGCACCGCCGCTACTCCCCGCGGCGTAGCCGCCGGCGCGGGACCCCTCCCGGTGCCCGCGCCCCAGAATGGGCTCCGGCAGGCCCCGTGCGGCGTCCGTACGCGACCGATCCGCCGGCACCCCCGCACCGCTCAGCGCGACCACGGCCTTCCGCTCCGCCCGGACGCCGCCGGCACCGCGGCCTGCGCCGACGACGTCGGCACCGAGGGAAGAGGGAAGGGGAAGGGACACCATGAAGACGATCGCCCGTATCGCCGTGACGTCCGTGCTGGCGCTCATCGCGGTCCTCGGCCTCGCCGCCTGCGAGGACGACTCCAGCCGGGGCAAGGAGAACGATGCGAAGCAGGACAACTACGACGCCCTGGTGGCGAACCAGCCCGCGGGGAAGATGACCTACTCGCCGACCCGTGAGGCCATCAACGAGTGGGTGAAGACCTGGGGCAAGCGCGGCAAGCTGTCGTACGTCTACATCCAGAACGGCAAGGGCGAGTACGGGTACTTCGTCATGAAGGGCCTGCCCGTGCCCCGCTGCAAGAAGCTCACGCCGACCGAGTCGGTGGACTCCTCGTCGAACGGCAAGGTGGTCGTGGCGCAACCGGGTATGGACGGCACGTACGACTCGGGCACGGCCTGCAACGCCTACTTCGGCTTCGACGCGACGACCGGCGCGTACATGGAGTTCACCGTCGGCACGAACCAGTCGTTCTTCCTGTTCGACCAGCCCATGACGATGCCGGAGTACGCCGACGCCACACAACTCGGCCCGACGTCGGCGGACGACGTCGCCGGCTGAGTCGGCGGGACGGGTGAGGACGTGCCTGCGGTACGGGGCTGTCGGACGCGGCCAGGGACGTCATCCCCGAGGCGGCGGGCCTGCCGCACCGGGTGAACACGGGACCGGTCCCCGCCCGTTGTTCTAGCGTTGCGGCATGCCGCGATCCGATCCCCCTCCGCGTGCCCGGCCCCGGCACAGCCGCCGAACGGCAAGACTCGCGCTCGTCACCGCCCTCGCCCTGTTCGGCGCAGGATGTTCGAGCGGTCGACTGGTCCCGCGGCCCTCGTCCACGCCAGCGCACTCCAAGCCGGCGGCGGAGCCACGCAAAGCCTCCCTGTCCGTCAGCCCCCGGGGACTCCGCGGTGCCGACCCCTGCAAGATGATCGGCAAGGACGTGCTGGCACGGTTCGGGAAGATCGAATACGACCGCGGAATCAGCTACGGCCAGTGCGACATCCTGCTCGACGGACCGGACAGCGAGTCCCTTTCGGTCTTCGTGGACCTCCAGGCGGGTGCCAGCGATGTCGCCGCGGGCGACCCCTCACCGGTGCCCGTCCTCCGGGACGGCGTCACGGTCCTCGAAAGCGAGGGCATCAGCGACCTCGGGGGCGGCAGCAACTGCACCCGGGACGTGGTCGTGCGCGAACGGACCGCAGCGGTCGCGATCGGCGTCTACGGGGACGAGTCGGGCTCCCGCGCCTGCCGGATCGCCGACACCGCCGCCGGGGACGTCATCCGCCGGCTCAGGACCGGAGACATCCCTTCCGCACACCATGCTCCGGACTCGCTGGCGAACCAGAACGCGTGCGAACTGGTCAAGGAGAGCGAGGCGGCCCGGGTTCCGGACATCGACCCCGGCGTGCGGCACGAGGAGTTCGCCGGCCAGAGCTGCTCCTGGGGCGGCGAGAGCATCGAGGAACCGCAGTTGTCGGTGCTCTTCGAGCACCTCGACAAGCCCGGGGACGGACGCGCCCTCACGGTGGGAGGACGCCCGGCAGTGCTGACGTACAGCCCCGCGACGAACGACGGGCTGCTCGGCCCCAGCCTGCCGATGTGCTCGGTCGAGGTGGAGTACGGAAAGGCCGGCCCGATCGCCGAGGGCCACACCGAGGTGGTCTCCGTGGGGATCATCGGTGAGTCGCCGAAGCAGGAGCTGTGCTCCCTCACCCGGGACCTGGCCCCCAAGGTGCTCGACCGCCTTCCCGAGCCGTAAGGAGAGACGGCTCCGTCACCCGCGGGGGAGGGCCCGCCTGTCCTCGCCGTACCTCCGGGCCTCGTACAGCATGATCGACGCGGCCACACCGATGTTCAGTGAGTCGACCGTGCCCACCATGGGAATGCGCACGCGGCGGGACGCCTGGGCCAGCAGTTCCTCCGGCAGCCCCTCCCGCTCGCTGCCGAGCAGGAACGCGAGCGGGGGATCGTACGCGGCGTCCCAGTGATCCTCGTCCGCGGAACCCGACGTGGCCGCCACCGCGACACCGTGTGCCGCGGCCCAGGTGAAGAACTCCGAGGCGTCGGGGGTGTGCACCACATCAACCGCGAAGAGCGACCCCATGCTGGCCTTGACCGCCGCGGGCGCATACGGGTCCACCGTCTCCCCGATCAGGATCACACCGGCCCCGCCCACCGCGTCGACGGTGCGGATGATCGTGCCGAGATTGCCCGGATTGGCGATACGGTGCAGGGCGACGAAGACCCCGCCGGGGCCGACGCCCAGGGAATCCAGCCCGCCGGCCCGGCTGCGCAGGACGGCGGCGATGCCACTGGGCCCGTCGCGGTCGACGAGGCGCTGGAACAGCTCCGCGCCGAACCGCGCCACGGCGACTCCCGCCCGCTCCTGCTCCTCGACCATGTGCAAAGCCGCCCGATGTGTCAGCAGACCCGGGGCGACGAGCAGCGTTTCGACCTCCCAGCCCGCCTCGACGGCACACCACACCGGCTGCAGCCCTTCGACGACGAAGGCACCCTCACGCCGCCGGTGCTTTCGGTTCGCAAGCAGCTTCACCCGCTTCGCGAGCGGGTTGGCGGCGCTGGTGATGGTGTCGGTCATGACGCTCTTCCACGGTCAAGGTTCGGGCGCGAGCGTATCGAAGCAGGCGGGAGGCGGCAAAACGAGCGTGGCCACGGTCCTGACGGAGCCACACGGAGAATTCCCGGACGTGATGAATCCCCGACGATGAGCGGCCCGACGCGCCACAACAGAGGGGCGGAAAACAACCACCGGAGCCGGATGCATCCACGAAACGCCTATCCGGCCGGGGAGGCTCTCCGGGGTCCTGCCGCAGAGCCCGGTGGTCGAGTCGCGGATCCCGCGGGGCGCCCGCATGATGGAAAGAAAGTATCCGCCCTGGCACCAGCACTGCGGCTACCGGCGGCGAGGAGGTCTCTCGTGCACGAGAAGCTGCTTCACAGGGCCGGCGACCGACTCGCCCACCGCCGCCGCGCCCGGCCCTCCTCCATCGCTCGGGCCGGGCACGGAGAACTCGTCCTCGACCCGGCGAAGGTGCGCGGGTTCACCGCAGGCACACTCGGCGAGCAGGACGAGGCCGGACTCGCCCGGGAAGTGGCCGAACTGCTGCCCCACGGCTGGGACCTGCCCTACAAGGTGAAGGAAGCGCTCCAGGAGGTCACCGCGCATCTCGGCGGGGAGAACGAACTGATGGAGTGGCTGGACACCCACCCGGGCCGCCCCCGGCTCACGGCGCGGCTCTACGCCCTCCTCGGTCTCCTGGATCAGTACGGCGACACCCCGGAAGTGATCGGCGCCCTGCGGGATTCCCGCGAGCAGGAACCGTACCCGGCGGGTCTGGATGAGGTCCTCGTGCCGCAGACCGACGAGGAAACCCTGTCCGACCTCGGCTACCGGATCGAGGCGCTGCTCGCGGACGAAGAGGCCGGGAAGGCCGCGGCGCTCGCTCTCGCCACAGCCGACTGGCTACGCCGCTCGCTTGCCGGCCCGGCCGCTCCCCAGGCCCGCCCCGACGACCTCGCCGACCTGCTGACACACGTCCGTGAGGGCATCGACCGGGCGGCCGGAGAGGCGAAGGTCTCCGCGGGCCCGACGCGCCCATGAACCGGGCCCACGGCACTCCTCGCGCCGTCATCGACGATGCGGCCGGCTACCCCTCGTACCAGGCGGCCAGCTCTCGCTTGGAGAGCTGGATCGCCACGATCACGGGAATGACCGGAGGAATGCCCGCCCCGCCACCACCCTCTGCGGCCAGGAGCGCCATGACCCAGGAGGTGACCAACAGCCACTCGACGACGATGACCGTGTAACGCGGCCAGGCGACGCGACGCCGCATCAAAAGCACGGCGCACACGGCGAGGAGCGCCGCTGCCAGGAAGGACGCGTAGCCGAGGAGAGAGACCACGCCCGGGACCTCGCGACCGTGGCTCTCATTCCTCCTGGGCGAGTTCGAGAACGAGCCAGCCGCCGAAGGCATTGGCGACGACCTGAACCCAGATCAGCACCACCACCCACGTGACGGAACGGGGCCTGCGCTCTTGCAGGACCTTGCTCTGAGAGGGCGGTTCGTGACTCTTTGATGGGTTATCGCGTCACCTGTTGGTGTGGGTACGGGGCGGAGTCTGCCGGTCCATAGCCGCTCGT
>NZ_AXVU01000054.1:0-33885 GCF_000482585.1 Streptomyces sp. CNQ329
CCCGTTTCCAGGGCTTGTCCCAGAGTGCAGGGCAGATTGCCCACGTGTTACTCACCCGTTCGCCACTAATCCCCGGCCGAAACCGGATCATCGTTCGACTTGCATGTGTTAAGCACGCCGCCAGCGTTCGTCCTGAGCCAGGATCAAACTCTCCGTAAATGCATACCTGAAGAGGCTCCGAAAAACCGAGCCCCCGTAGCAGCATCACAGAAACGAGTCTGCCTCGCTTACTGCTGTGTCACTACATCAAACACTTGGCATCGACTACTTGGCACACTGTTGAGTTCTCAAAGAACGGACACTTCCATCAAAACCCTCACCGGGCTTCTCCGGGCGTTTCCCTTCGGTGTTCTGAACCTTACCAGACCTTTTTCGGTGCGAATTCCCGCTCCCGATCGGGTAGTTCAGAGTGCGCTCTGCTTCGGAGTCGACGTGCCCTCCGGCCCGAGCGACGTGAACAGTACCAGGTCAACCGCGGGCGATGCGAATCGCCCTCAGGGGTCGAGGGAGTTGGGCGGGGTGTCGAGTTCTTCGAGTTCGACGCCGGGCGCCGCCAGGACCACGTCACCGGCGATGTGGACCTCGTGCTGTTCGCCCGTCTGCAGGTCGCTGACCTGGTAGTTCTCTACCCGTAGCAGTCCCGTGTCGGCCTCGTGCGTGTCCTCCCCCGTGCGTGTCCAGCCCTGGTCCAGCGTGCGGGGGGCGAGGACCGGATGGGTGAGGGCGACGAGGCGGAGGCGCTGGGGGGTGGGGGTCGGAGGGGTGGTGAGGAGGCGGGTGGTGGCGATGAGGAAGGCCGGGGAGGTACCCGTGAAACCCTGGGCCCGGGCGTTGCCCTCGCGGGCCTCGGAGCCGGTGGGATCCGAGCGGACCCAGGTGACGCCGTCGAGGGCGGCGCCGCGCACCTGCCAGCCGCCGGCCTGGAGTTCGAGGCGGACGGGGCGGCCGTGGCGGTCGATGGTGAGATCGACGGAGCCGGTGGCCGTGCCGTCGGGGGCGGTGGTCCGGGCGGTGTAGCGCCAGCCGGAGGCGCCGGGGGCGCACTGGAAGTGTTCGTCGCCCAGCGGGGTGCCGTCATACGGGTCGTGGAGGGAATAGCGTCCGCGCGGCATGTCCGGCACCCTACGCGGGCGCCTGCCCCCGGACGCGAGGCCGCCCGCCCGGGAGAGCCCCGGGCGGGCGGCGTTGGTTCGCGGATCGGGGCCGGTGGCGGAATCAGTACCGGTAGTGGTCCGGCTTGTACGGGCCTTCGACCTGCACGCCGATGTACGACGCCTGCTCCGGCCGGAGTTCGGTGAGCCGGACGCCGAGGGCGTCGAGGTGGAGACGGGCGACCTTCTCGTCGAGGTGCTTGGGCAGCACGTAGACACCGGTCGGGTACTCGGAGGTCTTCGTGAACAGCTCGATCTGGGCGATCGTCTGGTTCGCGAAGGAGTTGGACATGACGAACGACGGGTGGCCCGTCGCGTTGCCGAGGTTCAGCAGGCGGCCCTCGGACAGGACGATGAGGACCTTGCCGTCCGGGAAGGTCCAGGTGTGCACCTGCGGCTTGACCTCGTCCTTGACCACGCCGGGGAGCTTGGCGAGGCCGGCCATGTCGATCTCGTTGTCGAAGTGGCCGATGTTGCCGACGATCGCCTGGTGCTTCATCCGCTGCATGTGCTCGGCGAGGATGATGTCCTTGTTGCCGGTGGCGGTGACGAAGATGTCGGCGGTCTCGACGACGTCCTCCAGACGCGCCACCTGGTAGCCGTCCATGGCCGCCTGCAGGGCGCAGATCGGGTCGATCTCGGTGATGATGACCCGGGCGCCCTGGGCGCGCAGGGACTCGGCGCAGCCCTTGCCGACGTCGCCGTAGCCGCAGACGACCGCGGTCTTGCCGCCGATGAGGACATCGGTGGCGCGGTTGATGCCGTCGATGAGGGAGTGGCGGCAGCCGTACTTGTTGTCGAACTTCGACTTGGTCACCGAGTCGTTGACGTTGATGGCCGGGAAGAGCAGCGTGGCGGCCTGGTGCATCTCGTAGAGCCGGTGGACGCCGGTGGTGGTCTCCTCGGTGACGCCGCGGATCTCGGAGGCGAGCTGGGTCCACTTCTGCGGGGTCTCGGCGACGGTGCGGGTGAGGAGCTGGAGGATGACGCGCTCCTCGTCGCTCTCCGCGGTGTCGGGCGAGGGGACCTTGCCGTCCTTCTCGAACTCGACGCCCTTGTGGACGAGCAGGGTGGCGTCACCGCCGTCGTCGAGGATCATGTTCGGGCCGCCGGTGGCGGTGCCGGGCCAGGTCAGCGCCTGCTCCGTGCACCACCAGTACTCCTCCAGCGTCTCGCCCTTCCAGGCGAAGACGGGGATGCCGCGGGGGTCGTCCGGGGTGCCGTCGGGGCCGACGGCGACCGCCGCGGCGGCGTGGTCCTGGGTGGAGAAGATGTTGCACGAGGCCCAGCGGACGTCGGCACCGAGGGCGGCCAGGGTCTCGATGAGAACCGCGGTCTGCACGGTCATGTGGAGCGAGCCGGTGATGCGGGCGCCGGCGAGCGGCCGGGCCTCGGCGTACTCCTTGCGGATGGCCATGAGGCCGGGCATCTCGTGCTCGGCGAGCTGGATCTCCTTGCGGCCGAAGGCGGCCAGGGACAGGTCGGCGACCTTGAAGTCCGGGCTCGTGGCTGTGTTCGTGGAAGTCACGTCGCAACTCCTTGAGGGTGGTCGGGTTCCCTGAGCGCAGACGGACGAGTACGGCACCTGCCCACGCGGGCGTACGGGCACACCGGTCCCTCTGCAGCTCAGTCCGCCGGAGGCCCTCTCTCCCCCTCGGCCGGCCCGCTCGCGGGCCACCCGATCGCCATCAGCAGCGACGTCTGGCTCTGCCCCTTGAATCTACCGCAGGCTGCCCTCACCGCGGCGGCATGGGGACAACGGGAACTGGCCATCCCGCGGAGCGGACAGTCGGTGAGACAGCCGAACGGGCACGCCGGTGCGGTCCCGGCTTGCTCCGGGGTCCGGCCGCGGAGGGCCGTGACGGCGCGGGCCCTTCGGCTTCCGTTACGTGTCGGCCTTCGCGCGGGCGATGTCGGGCTCCAGGTAGATCATCCGCGCCACCGGCACCGCTTCCCGCACCCGGGCCTCCGCGGCGTCGATGGCCCGCGCCACCTCGCCCGCCGTGTCGTCGTGCTGCACCGCGATCTTCGCGGCGACCAGCAGCTCGTCCGGGCCAAGGTAGAGGGTCTTGAGGTGGATGACCTGGGTGACGGCGTCGCCGTCGACGAGCGCGGTGGCGATGGCCTCCACGTCGGCGTCGCCGGCGCCCTCGCCGAGGAGGAGGCTCTTGGTCTCGATGGCGAGTATGACGGCGATGATCAGCAGCAGGACGCCGATGCACACCGTGCCCACGCCGTCCCAGACGCCGTTGCCGGTGGCGAGGGCGATGCCGACGCCGAAGAGGGCCAGAACCAGGCCGACGAGTGCGCCGAGGTCCTCCAGCAGCACCACGGGCAGTTCGGGTGCCTTGGAGCGGCGGATGAACTGCCACCAGCCCTGGCTGCCCCGTACCTCGTTGGACTCCTTGATGGCGGTGCGGAAGGAGAAGGCCTCCGCGATGATCGCGAAGACGAGGACACCCACCGGCCAGTACCAGTGGTCGATCTCGTGCGGGTCCTCGATCTTGTGGTAGCCCTCGTAGACGGCGAAGAGACCGCCGACCGTGAAGAGCACGATGGAGACGAGGAACGCGTAGACGTACCTCTCGCGGCCGTAGCCGAAGGGGTGCTCCTTCGTGGCGGCGCGCTGGGAGCGCTTGCCGCCGAGGAGGAGCAGGGCCTGGTTCCCGGAGTCGGCCAGGGAGTGCACGGCCTCGGCGAGCATGGAGGACGAGCCGCTGAAGGCCCAGGCCACGAACTTCGCGCCGGCGATCGCCAAGTTGGCGCCGAGCGCCGCGAGGATCGCCTTCGTACCACCGCCTGCAGCCATGTGCCGCCGGTTTCCCTTCCGTTCCGCAGGGGCGGCGGGAGGCCGCGCCCTGTCACGGCGGGACATTCTGTCAGCACCGCGGGCGGTGGGCGCAAGCCCCGGCGTCCGGGGCTGTGGACAACCGGCGGCGGGCGCGCCGGGCCGGTCGGCGGTGGTCAGCCGGCCGTCGTGGCGCGGAAGAGCGTGCCGGAGCCGGTGGCGTGCAGCGTGCCGTCCGCGGCCGGGATGAAGGCCGACTCGCCGCGGTGCAGGGCCAGGTGCTCACCCGCGGCGTTGGTCAGCTCGGCGCTGCCCTCGGTGACCAGCAGGATCTGCGGGCCCGCACCGGGCGCCGGGGCGGTGACGGTCACCGGGCCGGCGTCGAGGTCGTGGCGGTAGAGGCGGAAGTCGTCGACGGGTACGGCGTAGCCGCCGTCGGCGCCGGCCCGCAGCACCTCGGGGGCGCGCGGGGTGAAGGAGACGATCTTCAGCAGCTCCGCTACGTCCACGTACTTGGGCGTGAGGCCGCAGCGCAGCACGTTGTCGGAGTTGGCCATGATCTCGACGCCGACGCCGTCCAGGTAGGCGTGCGGGACGCCGGCGCCGAGGAAGAGCGCCTCGCCGGGCTGCAGTCTGACGACGTTGAGCAGGAAGGCGGCGACGACGCCGGGGTCGCCCGGCCAGGAGCGGGCCAGGGCCCCGTAGGCGGCGTAGTCGACGGCGTACGGGGAGGAGGTGATGCCCAGCCTCTCCGCCGCCAGGCCCGCGGCCTCGACGGAGGGCGCCAGCTCGTCGCGGTCGGCGCGCAGCACGCCGGCGAACACCTCGCGCAGCGCGTCCTCCTCGGGCTGCGCGCGCAGCGTGTCGGCGTACGGCTTGAGTCCGTCGACGCCGAGGCCGTCGAGGAGGTCCGCGGCCTCCGCCGGCCGGCGGAAACCGCACAGACCCTCGAAGAGCGTCAGGGCGCAGATCAGCTCGGGCTTGTGGTTGGTGTCCCTGTAGCTGCGCTCCGGAGCGTCGGCCGGTACGCCGCGCTGCTCCTCCTCGCGGTAGCCGGCGCGGGCCTGGGCGAGGTCGGGGTGGACCTGGAGGGACAGCGGGGCGGCGGCGGCCAGCACCTTGAGCAGGAACGGCAGCCGGGGCCCGAAGCGCGCCACCGTCGGCGAGCCCAGCTCGGTCTCCGGGTCGCCGTCGATCACCTGGTCCAGGGGGACGGGCCCGCCTCCGCGGTCGAGGCGGGACGGCGCGCCGGGGTGCGCGCCCATCCACAGCTCGGCCTGCGGCTCGCCGGTCGGGTCGGTGCCGAGCAGCTCGGGGATCGCGGTGACGGAGCCCCAGGCGTACGGGCGGACGGTGTTGTTCAGGCGGTCCATAGGCCCATCCTCATACGGATCAGGCGGAACCCGCAGCCAGGGCGAGGTAAACGGTGGTGAAGTCGGCGGTGGCGATCAGCTCGCCGGCCGCCTCCAGAGGCGCCCCGTCGGACGGCTCCAGCTCGCTGACGGGGGTGCCCTGGGCCGAGGCCAGCTCGCGGACCGCGGGGGCGGCCTCGCGCGGGGTGCGGGCGGTGTCGGCGGACTCGTCGTGCATCAGGACGATACGGGCGCGGAGCGCGGCGGGCTCCTCGACGCGGTCGCGGAAGATGTCGTCGGGGTCGGCGCCGGACGTGAACGCCTCGGACAGCAGCATGCCGTGCGCGGCGAGCGCGTCGGGCAGCGCCGCGGGCAGCGCGGGGCGGCCGGCGACGGCGGCCAGCCGGCGGGCGAAGTAGCGCGCGGCGACGCCCGCGACGGGGCCCTCGCTCCACAGCAGCGGCAGCGACTCGGCCAGCTCGGCGGCGAGGGTCTTGGCGGGGTTCGCGTACGTCTCGATGGCCGGCCCGCAGCGCTCGGCGACGATGTCGAGGCGGTCGGCGACCCGGGAGAGGAGGTCGTCGGGAGCCTCGATCAGCCCGATGCGGTCGGCGAGCGCGAGGAGCGGGGTGAGCAGCGGCCAGAGGCCGCCGGTCTCGATCTGCTCGCCGGGGGCGCGCAGCAGCGGCAGCGCGAGGCCGCGGGAGGTGACGATCTCGGTGACCGCGGAGGTGCGGGGGGCGACGGCGGCGACGGTGCAGCCGCGCCGGTACGCCTGCTCGACGAGCGCGGTGAGGCCGGGCTCGCGGCCGTAGTCGGTGGCGAGGAGCAGCAGGTCGTACGGGCCGGCCCAGCCGGGCAGCGTCCAGTTCAGGGCGCTGGGCTCGGGGCGGGGGCCGGTGGGACACAGGGCGCTGACGGGGCAGGCGCCGCCGGTCAGCGCACGCAGCACGTCGGCCGTGGTGTACGCGACGGGGCCGGGGCCGGCGACGAGCAGGGCCCGGGGGCGGCCGTCGGGCCGGACCCGGGCGAGGTCGGACTCGGCGGCCTGGCGGGCGGCGATACGCATCTGGGCGCCGGCCTGGGCGGCGGTGCGCAGCAGGCCGCGGGCGTCGGCGCGGCCGAGTTCCTCGGCGTCGTCGAGCAGCGACTCGTCGAGCATGGCGGCGGGGCCTAGGCGGGGCGGCGGGCTTCGTCCACGAGCAGGACGGGGATCTCGTCGCGTACGGGGTAGACGAGGCCGCAGGTGTCGGAGGTGCACTGCAGCTCGGGTTCGCCGGGGGCGCCGGAGGCGCCCTCGCCTGCCCCGCCGTCCTTGCTCTCGCGCAGCGGGGCGTGGCAGGCCGGGCAGGCGAGGATCTCCAGGAGGCTGGCGTCGACCGGCATGTACGTCCCCTTCGGCTGGCTGCGGCGGTGCTGGGCTCGGCTGTGCGTACGAGCGGCAGGCGCCAGCCTACCGCCGGGCGTACCGGCCCGCCCGCGCGCGGGCGGGCCTTTGTGGACGGCACCCCGGGGCGCGGGTGGGCAGTGGGCGGGGTAAGGGCCGTGTGCCCCGGGGCCGTGCCCCTTACCGCCCGGTCCGCGGCGCCGCCTCCCCCGGAGTGCCCGCCGGGTCAGCCGCGTACCAGCGCCAGCGCCTCGTCCCGTACCCGCGCCATCGTCTCCGCGTCGCCCGCCTCCACGTTCAGCCGGAGCAGCGGCTCCGTGTTGGACGGCCGCAGGTTGAACCACCAGCCGTCACCGGTGACCGTCAGCCCGTCCAGCTCGTCGATCGTGACGCCCTCGCGTCCCGCGTACGCGGTCTTGACCGCGGCGAGCCGTCCGGCCTGGTCCTCGACGGTGCTGTTGATCTCACCCGAGGCCGCGTACCGGGCGTAGGAGGCGACGAGCTGCGACAGCGGCCCGTCCTGGCCGCCGAGCGCGGCGAGGACGTGGAGGGCCGCGAGCATGCCGGTGTCGGCGTTCCAGAAGTCGCGGAAGTAGTAGTGCGCGGAGTGCTCGCCGCCGAAGATGGCGCCGGTCTTGGCCATCTCCTCCTTGATGAAGGAGTGGCCGACGCGGGTGCGTACGGGCGTGCCGCCGTGCTCCCTGACGACCTCGGGCACGGACCACGACGTGATCAGGTTGTGGATGATCGTGCCGCCGCCGTTGCGCTCCAGCTCGCGCGCGGCGACCAGGGCCGTGATCGCGGACGGCGGGACCGGGTCTCCGTTCTCGTCGACGACGAAGCAGCGGTCGGCGTCGCCGTCGAAGGCGAGGCCCGCGTCGGCGCCGGTCCTGCGGACCTCGGCCTGCAGGTCGACGATGTTCTTCGGATCGAGCGGGTTGGCCTCGTGGTGGGGGAAGGTGCCGTCCAGCTCGAAGTACAGGGGGACGAGGTCGATGGGCAGCGGCTCGAAGACGCTGGGCACCGTGTGGCCCGCCATGCCGTTGCCGGCGTCGACGACGACCTTCAGCGGCCGCACGGCGCTGAGGTCGACCAGGGAGCGCAGGTGGGCCGCGTAGTCGGCGAGGAGGTCGGTCTCCGTGACAGTGCCGGGCCGTGCGACGGGCTCGGGCGGCCCCTCGGCCTGCCACCGCTCGACCTTGGCGCGGATCTCGGCGAGCCCGGTGTCCTGGCCGACGGGCGCGGCGCCGGCGCGGCACATCTTGATGCCGTTGTACTGCGCGGGGTTGTGGCTGGCGGTGAACATCGCGCCGGGCAGGTCGAGATGGCCGCTGGCGAAGTAGAGCTGGTCGGTGGAGCAGAGTCCGATGAGGACGGCGTCCGCGCCGCGGGTGACGGCGCCGCGCGCGAACGCGGCGGCCAGCGCGGGCGACGACGGGCGCATGTCGTGGCCGACGACGATCTTGTCGGCGCCGGTGGTTTCGGTGAAGGCGGCGCCGAAGAGCTCGACAAGCGGCTCGTCGAGCTGCTCGGGGAAGACGCCGCGTACGTCGTACGCCTTCACGATCGTCGAGAGATCGGTCACGGTTTACCGCCCTTCGCACGCTGCTGAGGCTTGCACAGTACGCGATGGAGCGGACACGCGCCGTCCGGGGCGGGGCCGCCGGGCGGCCGTACGGAGCGGCCCGGCGGGCCACGGCAGGGGCGGGCGGCGCTCAGCCTTCCGGGGAGCGGAGCACCCGCAGGTGGGCGCGGCGGGCGACCTCCATGGGGTCCGCGTCCCGCCCGCCGGGGGCCGCGGCGCGCGGGGCTGCCTTGCCGTCGCCCTCGGCCGCCGCGCGGGGCGGGCGGGCCGCTTCGCGTACGGCGTTGGCCAGGGCCTCCAGGTCGTCGCCGCTGGGCCGGGCGGGTCCCGAGGGGACCGCGAGCCGGACGACCTCCCAGCCACGCGGGGCTGTCAGCCGCTCGGAGTGCTCCGTGCACAGGTCGTAACAGTGCGGCTCGGCATACGTCGCGAGAGGGCCGAGGACGGCGGTGGAGTCGGCGTAGACGTAGGTGAGCGTCGCGACGGCGGCACGGCCGCATGCGGTGCGCGAACAGCGACGTACAGGGCTCACGACGTTGGACGGTACCGCACTCCTGAGCGGGCCGCGACGACTCACCATCGCGTCACCCACCCGTGTCGTCAGCCGTCCGGCGCGAAGCCGGTCGCGTATGGCCGAGTTGACCTGCGATGTCGGTCACATCGGCGGTGGGTACGACGTTGCAAGTGATCAACTCTGGCGGCAAATCGTGTCAATGCAACCGGTTTCGGTGGACTTCGGTCCGTTCATCTGCGGGCTGATTCCCGTGCCGACCGTTCACTTCGCGACATTCCCGGGGTTGCCCGGGGATGGTCTGCGGCGGGCCCGGCGCGGGCTACGCTCATCGGTGATGGAGCACACAGAAAGACCGGCGCCGCCCCCAGAGCCCCCGCCGCGTCCGCGCGGCCGCACCCGCGACCGCCACGGCCGCGGCATGCGGGGTCCTGTGGCACCGCCCCAGGTGCCGCTGGCGGTCAGCCGCTCGGACGCCTTCGTCGACCTGGTGCACGAGTCCGCCACCCGCCTCGAACGCCGCTGGCCGCAGCTCTCCGGCGTCGAGTTCGCCGTCCTCGACGTTCCCGGCGGCAGCGGCCCGGCCGGCTGGGAGGACGACGGCGGGGTGCCGCTCGGCAAGCTCGTCACGGGCGGCGGGGTTCCGGACCGCATCGTCGTCTACCGCCGCCCCGTGGAGATCCGCACGAAGAACCGTGATGAGCGTGCGCTGCTGGTTCACGAGGTGATCGTCGAGCAGGTCGCGGAACTCCTCGGCGTCGCCCCGGAGTCGGTGGATCCGCAGTACGGCCAGGACTGAGGGCGGCGCCCCGGGTCAGTCCGTGAGGACGCCCAGCTCCTGCTCCGCGTCGGGGACTTCGACCATGCCGTTGTCATCCGGGAGGGTCTGGACCGTGAACATCGGGATGCCGTCCTCCTTCGTCTCCAGCGTGCGCGAGGCGTAGAGCTCGCCGCCCGAGACCCGTTCGACGGTGAGCGCGAACGTGCCCTTCGTGCCGGACGACTTCGGAGGCTCGACGGTCAGGGTCGTGCGGGGCTTGACGGTGTACGTCTCCTCCGCGGGCTCGCCGCCCTCGCTGCCCGGCGAGGCGGTCACCTTGACCTCGACGGCCTTGCCGGGCGCGGTCAGGGACAGGCTCGCGGCCTTCGGCCAGTTCCCGGAGGCGGTGGTGCGGTCCTCGACCGGCGCGGAGGAGGGGATGAACGCCATCTCCTGTTCGGTGTTCTTGCCGCGGGTCACGCGCAGGGCGGCGACGATGCGTGCCGTACTGCCGTCCTCGGGTTCCAGGATCAGCGAACCGGCCTCGCCCTGGGTGAGTTTCTGCATGTCGATCGCCGTCGTCATCCCGCTCTTCGCGTGCACCGACTCGTACCCCGCCGGGGTGATCGAGCCGCTGGGACCGGCGAGCTTCACGGCGAGGTCGGCGTCGTCCTCGCCCGGGACGTAGATGACGAGGCGCACGGAGGTCGCGTCGCCGGGGACGCCGGGGAGGACCGCGCCGGGGGCGGGCTCGGAGACGGGCTGGAGCCAGTCGCCGCCGAGCTGCTCGTCGGTGGCGTGGACGGCGGCGCCGACGCGGCCGGAGCGGACGGCGACGTGCACCGCGACGTTGATCGACGGCTCCTCGGCGATCGTGGAGAGCAGCACCGAGACGCTGGAGCGGGCCGGGATCTGGATGCCGTCGCCCGCCTCGCTCTCGACCGCGCCGTCCTTGTCGAACAGCTCCAGGTCGACGACGGCCGCCTCGTCGTCGGGGTTGGTGAGCTGCACGTAGTCGCGGCGCTCGTCGATCGTGCTGGCACCGGCGAACCAGAACTCGCTGTCCGGTGCCGTGCAGCGCGCACCGGACAGGCCGCGGCCGTCGCCGGCGGAGACCAGGGTGGTCTGCTGCACGCTCCAGCCGGGGGCGAAGTCGCCTTCCGCGGAGCCGACGAGCGCGGGCGCCTCGGCCTCGTCGGTGGTCGCCGCGACGGGAGTGCCGGCGCGCTTCAGGGGAGCGACGGGGTCGGGGGCGTCCTTCTGCTTCTGTCCGTCCTGTCCGTCCTTCTTGCCGCCGTCGTCCTTGCCGGCGTCGTCGTCCTTCTTCTCCTGTTCCTCGGCGGCTTCGGACTCGGTCGTGGCGGGCAGCAGTTCGGCGCTGCCCTCGTCGCCGTCGCCCGGAGGCACGTAGGAGGTGTACGTCGTCTCGCCCACCTCCGTGTCGCCCGGCTGCGGGCACAGCAGGGTGGAGCGCTGGACGGCGATGCGTTCCGCGGCGGAGGCCGCGCCGGCGCCGTCGGCCTCGTCGCCGGGGACGGTGAGGGTGGCGATCCCGGCGGTGACCGCGAGCGCGGCCACGGCGGCGATCAGGGGGAGGGGGCCGGTCTTCACGCGTTGTCGCTCCCGTCCCGCTCGGCGCCCGCGCCGTAGGTGCGTTGGTCGTAGTACGGGCCGGGGTGCCGGCCCGCGCCATAGGGGTCCTGCTCGCCGTCGCCGTAGCCCTGGCCGCCCTGCTGCGGCACCGCGGGGGCGCCGGGCTGCCGCTCGCCCTCGTACGCACCGGGGTCGTACTGCGGCTCGTAAGGCGCCTCGTACGACGTCCCGTCGTACTGCCGGCCGTAGCCGGCGGCGCCGTCCCATTCGTAGCCCTGCGGCGGGGCCGCGTAGGGGTCGGCGACCGCCGGGTCCCCGTAGCCCTGCTCCGCCTGTCCGGCGCCGGGCACCGGCGCCGCGGCCCAGGCGGGCTGCTCGTCGGGCGAGCCGGAGAGCGGAGCCGGCGGCATCGGGGGCGGCTCCGGCAGAGCCGGCGCGTCCGCGCCCTCCGGTGCTCCGGCGCCGCCGGCTTCGGCCTCCGCGGCGGCAGCCGCCGCCCGCAGCCGCCGTGCGCGCCGGCCGTCGCCCTCCAGGGCCTGCGCGGGCACCGCCGGCGTACCCGCCTCGGGCAGATCGTCGTCCACGTCGCGCCGCCGCCCGGGCAGCGCCAGCACCAGCACGACGAGAAGCGCCGCGCCGCGCGCCCAGGTCCACGCCGTGTGGGTGACGGCGGTGTCGTACGTGACGTCCAGCCGCCCGCCGCCGGCGGGCAGTTCGAAGCCCTGCGCCCAGCCGTCGACCGTCGTGGCCTCCAGCGGCTCGCCGTCCAGGGTGGCCCGCCACCCGGCGCTCACCGCGTCCGCGAGCCGCAGTACGCGGCCTTCGGGGCCCTCGTCGAGGTCCGTGTGCACCTCGACGGGCCCGGCGGGCACCGGCACCGGCTCGGTGGCGGCGCCCCGCCCCCCGCCCTCGCCGGCGATCACGGTGGCCCGCGAGACGCGCGTGTCGACGCGCCACAGCGCGCCGCCGTCCTGCTGGCTCAGCCGGGTCAGCCCCGGGGTGGCGTCGAGTACGCGCCCGAAGGCGCGCGGGGCGTCGTTGCGCACGAGCACGTAGCGCACGGCGTAGGCGCCCAGTTCCGCCGACTGGTCGGCACCCGAGCCGGCCACGAGCCCGGAAACGGTGCCGGAGAGCCGGGAGTTGCCGCCCCCGGCCGCGGCCAGCTCGGCGTCGCCGAGGCGGGCGCCCGAGCCGCGTACGAGCATGTACTCGACCTCGCCGACCGACCCGCCGACGACCAGCGTGCGCGGCTGGTCCGCCGTGCGGCTCTCCTCCGCCACGAACGCGGGCACCTGCTCGGCGTCACCGCGCTCCAGCGGTCCGTCGGCCCCGCGCCACATCCACCCGGCCGCCAGCACCAGCGGCCCCACCGCGCAGGCGGCGGCGACGAGCACCGCGGCGGGCTGCTGCCAGCCGAAGGACTGCTCGGCGACGCGCTGCCGGGCCCCGTCGGCGCCGATGACGGCGGCGGTCAGCAGCGCCAGCCCGTAGACGAGGGTCTGCGGCCCGGTCCAGCCGTCGCCCGCGCCGGCCGCGGCGAGCAGCCCGGCGACGGCCGCCACGGCCCACGCGGCGGCCACCGGCAGCCGCCGGTCGGAGCGCAGCAGGGCGGCCAGCGCGGCGAGCAGGACGCCGAGAAGCAGCACCCCTCCGCCCGCGTTGGGGCCGCCGGGCGAGGCGAGCAGCAGGCCGAGCGGGCTGACGTCGCTGACGGCGGTGTCCAGGCCGGCCTCGGTGAAGAAGCCGGAAGGACCGGTCAGCAGGTCGAGCGACCAGGGCGCGAGCAGCACCACGGGGGTCACCAGGACGGCCAGGTGACGCAGGGCGAGCCCGACGGGGCTCTGGCCGCGCGTGACGTACCAGGCGGCCAGCGCGGCGGCCAGGCAGCCGGCGAGCAGCCACACGACGGGCGTGAAGGCGGTGGTGACGGTCAGCAGCAGCGCGTACGCCCAGGCAGCGCGCCAGCTCGCCCGGCCGCGCAGCCCGCTCGCGGCGACCGCCGCGCGGGCGAGGAGCGGCAGCAGCACGGCGAGCACCGCGGTGCCGATGCGGCCGGTGGCGAGTGCGCCGGTGGCGGCCGGGAGAAAGGCGTACGCGATGCTGCCCCAGGCGCGCAGCAGCCGGGAGCTGACGAGCGGCCGGGAGGCGAAGTACGCGGTGACGCCGGCCAGCGGCACCGAGCAGACGAGCAGCAGGGTCAGCGCGGCGTTGGTGCTGCCGAACAGGACGGTGCCCAGGCCGGCGAGGAACGCCAGGTAGGGCGGCGCGTCCTGGGTCCCGCCGGTGCCGACGGGGTGCCAGGAGTCGGCGTACGAGGCCCAGAGGTCCCCGGCGTCGGCGGGGGCGGGCAGCAGTGCGCCGCCGATGAGGGCGCCGCCGCCGATCAGCTCACGGCAGGCGATGAGGGCGACGAACAGCAGGACGGCGAAGAGCACCGGGCCGGGCTTGCGCGCCACCCGCTTCAGCCGGGCGAACTGTTCGACTTCGAGAAAGTCGGCGTCCTCGTCGCCCGGCCCGCTCTCGACGGCGCCGCCGTGCCGGCCGCCGCCGGACAGCTCGGGTTCGGAGCGGCCGCTGAAGTTGTTGAGCACCTGCTCGACGGTGGCGCGTACGGTCGCGCCACGGCCCGGGAAGAGGGGTTTGAGGTCGCTGGGCGGCACGGCGGCCTTGCCGCGCCGGCGGCGGGCGGCGGCGATGCGGTGCGGGCTCAGCAGCACACTGCCGAGGCCGGCGACTTCGTCGAGGGCCTGGCGCGGGACCTTGCCGACGAGGTACGCCAGCGTGCGCAGCAGGGTGCCCAGGACGAGCCGGAAGGCGATGTACGGCAGGGCCGCCGCGGTGCAGTTGACGAGGAGGGTGTAGGCGGCGCCGGCCTTGTCGACGCGGTGCGGGCTCGCCGAAGTGCGTTCGGAGCGGCCGATGCAGTCGATGGAGCGCCGTTCGCGGGCGGCGGCCTCGGCGTGCCGCATGATGGCGTCGGGCTGGACGACGACGCGGTGGCCGGCCTTGTGGGCACGCCAGCACAGGTCGACGTCGTCGCGCATGAGGGGCAGCCGGGCGTCGAAGCCGCCGAGTTGGTCGAAGACGTCGCGGCGGACGAGCATGCCGGCGGTGGAGACGGACAGCACGTCGCGGATGCCGTCGTGCTGGCCCTGGTCCTGCTCGCGGCGGTCGATGCCGGTCCAGCGGCGGCCGCTGTGGGCGAGGGAGACGCCGGCTTCCAGCAACTGCCTGCGGTCGTACCAGCCGCGCAGCTTGGGGCCGATGATCGCGGCGGAGGGCATGTCGTCGGCGACGCGGAGCAGGGCGGCGAGCGCGCCGGGCTCGGCGGCGCAGTCGTCGTGCAGCAGCCACAGCCACTGCACCGGCTCGCCGTGCGGGAACTCCGGCATGTCGTACGCGTCGTCGCGCCACCTGCGGCTGACGGGGTCCCAGCCGCTGGGGCGGCGCAGGTAGGGCAGTTGCTCGGGGGTGAGCACGCCCGCGGTACGCGCGGCCTCGGCGGCGGCGGTGCCGAACCCGGTGCGGCGGGCGAGGTGGAGCACGCGCTCGGCGCCGAGGGCTTCGGTGAGGATGCGGGCGGAGCCGTCGGCGCTGCCGGTGTCGGCGGCGATGACGTTCTGCACGGGGCGCTCCTGCGCCGTGAGCGCGGCGAGGGCGTCGGGCAGCCACCGTTCGCCGTCGTGCGAGACGAGCACGGCGGTGACGACGTGCCGCGGGAAGGCGGGGGTGCCGTCGGGGGCCGTGGCCGTCCCGGTGCGGCCTGCTGCGTCGGCTGCGGCGGCCGGATAGCCGGCCGCGTGGTCAGCGTTGCTGTGCTCGGACATCGAGGTGCGGACCCCTTGCGGAGTCCGGGGTCACCTCCCGGGAATGTGGCGGCTGTCGTGGACGGTGCCCCACACTAGAGGGTCCCTCTGTCACGGGGCGACTTGCGGGAGGGTCCCCCGGCCGCCGCGGGGTTCCGCCGAGGTCACGTACGCCGTACGGGCGCCGGGCGCACGCCCGCGCGCATGTCCTCCGCCGCGCTCGCCGCGCCGGGCCCGCCCGGCGACCGGCCCGCGGCACCGGCCGCGGCGCCGGTCAGAGCGCCGCCTTCTTCAGCCGGCGCCGCTCGCGCTCGGACAGGCCGCCCCAGATGCCGAAGCGCTCGTCGTTGGCGAGGGCGTACTCCAGGCACTCGGACCGGACCTCGCAGGCGAGGCAGACCTTCTTGGCCTCGCGCGTGGATCCGCCCTTCTCGGGGAAGAAGGACTCGGGATCGGTCTGGGCGCACAAGGCGCGCTCCTGCCACCCGAGCTCCTCGTCGGTCTCCTCGACCAGCACCTGCTGGAACAGCTCGGTCATCTGCGCCCCTCGTCTTTGCTTCCCCGTGATGTTGCCGTTACTGAATCGCTTGAACGGACACGTGTGAAATTACAGATACGCCGCTCTGGCACAGTCAAGCCGGGATCTGCTATTGGACCTCTTATTCACCCTGCGGCACCAAGCCCTCGTGAATAGTGTTCAAATCGGCCAAGACCATGACAGGCGGATAGACCGCGATCCCGGCAGGCGCCCCTCCTGAGGGAAGACGATCGGGGCCACGGCGCCGTTGCCGCCCACCCGGCGAAGCGAAGAAGATCACAGTCACGTCACGGATACACAACGGCGCCCCGGCCCCGGGGGTCACCCTGCGGTTGGTCGCCGTCTCTCCGTACAACGGCGTGAATAAACCTTTCGCCACGCCCCGCAACCGGAAGGTGTGAATCCTCGCGGGCAACACGGACATCAGGTTGACAACCACCCCCCGGATCCGCTCTGCTGATCCGCATGTCGGGCCCGTGGCCGTACCGGCCGAGCGAGGAGTGTCCGAGCTGTTGTAGCCGCTGAGGCTCCAGCTCCGCTTCCTGCTGCCTGCCCCGCAGAGCACCGCCCCCTCTCCGCACTCCTCGCGCCTCACACACGCCAAGGACCCCCGCGCCCATGCTGAGCGACATCCAGATCGGCGGCGACCCGCTCGCCTTCCCCCATCTGCTCCCGCCCGCGCCCGCCCACCCCGTCACCGTCGCGGATTTCGCGGGCCTCGCCCGCGCGCTCGCCGCCGACCGGGCCGCCTGGGCGCCGCTCGTCGACTACGACCCCGTCACCCGCTGGTACCACCGGCTGCGCACCGGCCCCGGCTACGAGGTCTGGCTGCTGAGCTGGCTGCCGGGACAGCGCAGCGGGGTGCACGGCCACGGCCCGTCCTCCGGCGTACTCACCGTGCTGGAAGGGCAGTTGACGGAACGCGCGGACCACACCCCGCGCACCCTCACGCCCGGCGCGCTGGGGGCACCGCCCTCCCCCGCGAGGTCGTGGGGGAGGGTCTTCGCGCCGGGGTACGTGCACGAAGTCGTCAACGACGCGCTGACTCCCGCCGTCAGCCTGCACGTCTACTTCCCCGCCCTCACCGAGATGCCGATGCACGAGGACCGCCACGACACCGCGTGCTGCGCCCCCCGGGAGACGCACGAGCCCGCCCACCGCTGATCCCGGCCTGCAAGACTGGGGCCCATGCGCATCGTTGTACTGGCCGGTGGGATCGGCGGCGCCCGGTTCCTCCGCGGCCTGAAACAGGCAGAGCCGGACGCGGACGTCACCGTCGTCGGCAACACCGGCGACGACATCCACCTGTTCGGCCTCAAGGTCTGCCCCGACCTCGACACCGTGATGTACACGCTCGGCGGCGGCATCCACGAGGAGCAGGGCTGGGGCCGGGCCGACGAGACGTTCGCCGTCAAGGAGGAACTGGCCGCGTACGGCGTCGGCCCCGACTGGTTCGGGCTCGGCGACCGCGACTTCGCCACCCACATCGTGCGCACCCAGATGCTGGGCGCCGGCTTCCCCCTCAGCGCCGTCACCGAGGCGCTGTGCGACCGCTGGCAGCCGGGCGTGCGGCTGGTTCCGATGACCGACGACCGGGTCGAGACGCACGTCGCCGTCGAGTGGGACGGCGAGCGCAAGGCGATCCACTTCCAGGAGTACTGGGTACGGCTGCGCGCCTCCGTCCCCGCGCTCGCCGTGGTGCCCGTCGGCGCCGAGCAGGCCAAGCCCGCGCCCGGCGTGCTGGAGGCCATCGCCGAGGCCGACGTGGTCCTCTTCCCGCCGTCCAACCCCGTCGTCAGCATCGGCACGATCCTCGCCGTCCCGGGCATCCGCGAGGCCATCGCCGAGGCCGACGTGCCCGTCGTGGGTCTGTCCCCCCTCGTCGGCGGCGCCCCGGTGCGCGGCATGGCCGACAAGGTCCTGGCCGCGGTCGGCGTCGAGTCCACCGCCGAGGCGGTCGCGCTGCACTACGGCTCCGGGCTCATCGACGGCTGGCTCGTCGACGAGGTGGACGCGGCGGCGGTGCCGGCGGTGGAGGCCGCCGGGATCCGCTGCCGGGCGGTGCCGCTGATGATGCGGGACACGGACGCGACGGCGCGGATGGCCGCCGCGGCACTGGAACTGGCTCAGGAGGTACGGGCATGACGCCGGACGCGGATACGGGCGCCGAGACCGGCACGGCCACGGCCGCGGACGCGGGCGGCGCCGCGCCGCCACCTCAGTTCCGCGTACGGGCCCTGCCCGGCATCCCCGAGGTCCGCCCCGGCGACGACCTCGCCGCGCTCGTCGCCGCCGCCGCGCCCGGCCTCCCCGGCGCACCGCTCGCCGACGGCGACATCCTCATCGTCACCTCCAAGGTGGTCAGCAAGGCGGAGGGCCGGGTACGGCCGACGTCCGCGCCGGGCGACCGGGAAGACGCCATCGACGAGGAGTCCGTACGTCTCGTGGCCCGCCGCGGCCCGCTGCGTATCGTCGAGACCCGGCACGGCCTGGTGATGGCCGCCGCCGGCGTGGACGCCTCCAACACCCCCGCCGGCACCGTGCTGTTGCTCCCGGAGGATTCCGACGCCTCCGCCCGCGCCCTGCGCGCCGGCCTGCGCACCGCCCTCGGCGTCAACGTCGGCGTCCTGGTCACCGACACCTTCGGCCGCCCCTGGCGCAACGGCGTCACCGACGTCGCCATCGGCGCCGCCGGCGTCCGGGTGCTGGACGACCTGCGCGGCGCCCCGGACACGCACGGCAACGCCCTGGAGGGCACCATCGTCGCCGCGGCCGACGAACTCGCCGCCGCCGGTGAACTGGTCAAGGGCAAGGCCGACGGGCTGCCGGTGGCGGTGCTCAGCGGGCTGCCGCAGCTCGTCGCCCCGGCCGGCGAGGACGACGGGCCGGGCGCGCGGGCGCTGGTGCGCGAAGCGGCCGAGGACATGTTCCGCCTCGGCACCTCGGAGGCGGTCCGCGAGGCGGTGACGCAGCGGCGCACGGTGCGCGAGTTCACCGCCGAGGCCGTGGACCCGGCGGCGGTGCGGCGGGCCGTGGCCGCCGCCGTGACGGCGCCGGCGCCGCACCACACGACGCCGTGGCGGTTCGTGCTGCTGGAGACGCAGGCGGCGCGGACGGAGCTGCTGGACGCGATGCGCGAGGCGTGGATCCGGGACCTGCGGGAGCTGAGTCACTTCACGGAGGAGTCCATCGCCAAGCGGATCCGCCGCGGCGACGTGCTGCGCAAGGCCCCGTATCTGGTGGTGCCCTGCCTGGTGATGGACGGCTCGCACACCTATCCCGACGACCGGCGCAACGCCGCCGAGCGGGAGATGTTCGTCGTCGCCACCGGGGCCGGGGTGCAGAACTTCCTCGTCGCGCTGGCCGGCGAAGGGCTGGGGTCGGCGTGGGTGTCGTCCACGATGTTCTGCCGGGACGTGGTCCGCGAGGTGCTGGACCTGCCGGCGGACTGGGACCCGATGGGCGCGGTGGCCGTGGGCCACGCGGCGGCCCCGCCGCGGCAGCGCCCGCCGCGGGCGGCGGAGTCGTTCACGGTGGTGCGCTGAGCCCGCGGCGGACCCCGGGCGGTACGACGACGGGACCCCGGCCCGCCGCGGGCCGGGGTCCCGTCCAAGTGATCAACTTGGTCACTTGGCCGACACGGTGACCTTGTCGTCGTTCTTGAGCTGCTCGAAGAGCTTCTCGGCCTTCGGCTCGTCCAGGAGCTGCACCGAGCCGAGCGTCGGATCGTTGCCACCGGAGACGACCGGCAGGTTCATCTGCTTGCCGTCGCCGCCCGAGACGCCCTTCATCGCCCAGAACATCTGCAGCACGTTGAACAGGCTCATCTCCTTGTCGACGATGAGCGAGTCCAGGCCGGCGCCCATCGTCGGGTAGAGCTTGAACGGGTTCAGGACCGTCGTCATCTTCGCGGACTCGTCGGCCAGCTTGGACAGCAGCTTCTGCTGGTTCTTCGTCCGGTCCAGGTCGCCGCCCGGCAGCGCGTACCGGTTGCGGACGAAGGCGAGCGCCTCGGCGCCGTCGAGCTCCTGGCAGCCCTTCTCGAAGTCGGCGCCGGAGTTCTTGTCCTTGACCGCCTCGTCGAAGCACATCTCGACGCCGCCGAGTTCGTCGACGATGTTGGCGAAGCCTCCGAAGCCGATCTCGGCGTAGTGGTCGATGTGCAGCCCCGTGAGGTTCTCGACCGTGCGCACCAGCAGCCACGGGCCCTCGATGGCGTAGGCGGTGTTGAGCTTCTGCTGCTGCTCCGGGATGCGATTGCCGCTCTCCGAGCCGGTGAAGGCCGGGATGGTGACCTTCAGGTCGCGCGGGAGGCTGATCATCGTGTTCCCGTTGTCGCCCTTGTGCAGGATCATCATCGAGTCGGTGCGCTTGCCTTCGACCGAGCCGGTGTGCAGCTCGTCCTGCCGCTCCTTGGACAGGCCCTCGCGGCTGTCGGAGCCGACGATGAGGAAGTTCGTGCCGTCCTGGTCGCCGGGGCGGTCCTCGACCATGCTGAGATCCACCTCGCGGCGCAGCTTGGAGTCCGCCCAGAAGTACGTGGCGACGGGAACGACTATCAGGAAGACGAGCGCCACGATGACGCCGATCTTGACGCGCTTGCGCCAGTCCGGCGGCGGCTTGCCGTAGCCGCCGGCCTGACGGCCGCCGTCGTCGCCGTACGGACCCGGGGGCTCGCCGCCGCCGCTGCGGTAGACCTGCCCCTCGTTGTAACCGTCGTCGTACGCACCGTGGTCGTCGTAGCCCCGGGATCTCTGCGGCGGCACCCCGCCGCCCACGACGGGCATGACGCGGTGGGGCTCCGGGTCGGACGCGCGGCTGCCGCGCCCGTACCGGTCCCTGCTGTCTGCAGTCCATCCCTCGGGCCAGTCACTCATGCGGGAAGTGTGCCCTGCCCGCCCGGCCGACCTGAAGGGGGGTTCCGAATCGGGCCGGGCTTGTAGCGGTTCTGATGCACAGCGGCACGCCGCATACAGTGACACACATGAACGATCAGGCACGCCCCGCGGCGGGCGAGGCGAAGCCCACCTCGGCCTCCCGCACCACGCTGTCGTCCATCATGACGGCGAACGACGCGAACCTCCTCGGCACCGTGCACGGCGGCGTGATCATGAAGCTGGTCGACGACGTGGCGGGGGCGGTCGCCGGGCGGCACTCCGGCGGGCCCGCGGTGACGGCTTCGATGGACGAGATGGTGTTCCTGGAGCCGGTGCGGATCGGGGACCTGGTACACGTCCTGGCGCAGGTCAACTGGACGGGACGGACCTCGATGGAGGTCGGGGTGCGGGTGATGGCGGAGCGGTGGAACGAGTCGACGCCGGCGAAGCAGGTCGCGAGCGCGTACCTGGTCTTCGCCGCGGTCGACGACCGGGGCCGCCCGCGCCCGGTCCCACCGGTCGCACCGGAGACCGAGCGCGACGCACGGCGCTGCCAGGAGGCCCAGATCCGGCGCACCCACCGGCTGGCCCGCCGGCGCGCGATCAAGAATCTGCGCGAGAAGCGCGAGACCGCCTGACGGCGGACGTGACGGGCCGGGCCGGCCGCGGCACGGAGGGGCAGGAGGGCGGCGCACCGGAGGGGGCGGCTCGCGACCCCGGAGGCAGCGGGCGAAGCACGCCGGGGCGGCGGTGGCCCCGGAGGGCGCACGCCGTAGTGAACCGCGTACGCCCGGGGGACGGCGCGGTGCCGCACACCGGCCCCGCGCAGCACCGCAGGACCGCGGATCCGACCGCCCTCCCCGGGGTGCGCTACGTACAGAGGACCTCGTCGCCCGTGACCGCCGACCAGACGTCCGCGCCGTCCAGGATCGGGTCGGCGGGCCGTACCCGGTGGACCCCCTCGTGATCCGCGCCCAGCGTGACCGTCATGAGCGGGCCGTGGCCGCGGTGCGGGCTCAGCTTCGCGTGCGGGAGGGCGGCGGCCAGGGAGCGGGCGGAGCGGCCCCACGCCGGGTCGTACGTGATGACCGTACGGTCCGTCGGCACCGCCGTCGTGGGGGCCCCGGTGGTGGCGAAGCCGGTGCGGGCCAGCGACCGGTCCACCCGGCCGCCGAGGCCGTTGTGCGAGGTGCCGTTCGCCACCTGCACCCGGACCTCCCCCGGCGGCACCTCCACCGGCGTCACCCTCCCCTTCCCCTCCTCCTTCTCCTTCCGGCCGTGCGGGGCCCCGCCGCGCTCCGTGAGCGGCCGGTCCTCGCGCAGCCGGTCGAAGAGCCGCCTGGCCCGCTCCTCGTCCCACCTCACCGTCGCCCCGACCCCCGGCACCTCGTGGTTCGTGTCCGCCACCGGCACCGTCGCGAACTCCGACGAGCCCGGTGAGAACCCGTGCAGCGCCTTGCCCAGCGCGAACACCGCGCCGCTGTCCAGCGCCGCGTCCGTCCGCACCGACCCGAGGAGCGTCGAGCCGACCTCGCGGAAGCGCAGCGGGTTCATCAGGCCGCTGGTGCCGGTGAGCTTGTCGAGGACGGCGGCCAGGAAGCGCTGCTGGCGCTTCATCCGGCCCATGTCGGAGGCGCCGTCCAGATGCCGGGCGCGTACGTACGCCAGCGCCTCGCCGCCGTCGAGGTTGCTGGTGCCGGCGGGCAGGTCGAGACCGGAGTACCTGTCGCGCAACGGGCGCTGGCTGCACACCTGCACGCCCCCGACCACATCCACCGTCTTCATGAACGCCGCGAAGTCGATCTCCACGTAGTGGTCGACGTGCACCCCGGACAGCTTCTCCACGGCCCGTACGGTCAGCGGCGGGCCGCCGTGCGCGTACGCGGCGTTGACCTTCGCCGGGTGCGCGGTGCGCCGCTCGCCGAGGGCGCGGTTGGTGTGCGGCGGCAGATCGACGTAGCTGTCGCGCGGGATGCTGACCACGCTCGCGCGCCCGCGGTCCTTCGACAGGTGGACGAGCATCAGCGCGTCGGCACAGTTGCACGGCTCACCGCCCAGGCGGTACTTGTGCCGTTCCTCCTCGCTCACGCTGTCGCGCCGGTCGACGCCGGCGACGAGGACATTGAGCCCGCGGCCCTCCCGGGGCCGGTCGGTGATCCCGCCGAAGGCGTCGACCCGGTGGATGCCGGATCCGAGGGAGCCGAGCGTGACGTACCCGGCCCCGCCGGCGGCCAGCAGCAGCAGGGACAGTGCGGTGGCGATCCGCAGACCCCAGCGTCGGCGCTTCACGGACGGGGCTGGCACGGTGGAGGGACCTCCGCGGGGCTCGGGTGCGGGCGTCGGCTGGTGCGTACGAGTGCGTGCAATCGCGCGTCTGTGGCGGGGCGGCAGGCGGGCGCGGTCCCGACCACGGTAGGGACGCGGACGCCGGCCTTCCCCGCACACGCCGTCCGTACGCCCGACGCCACCCTGCGGGCACGCCCCGATCCCCCGTTCGCGGTAACCTGAGCGGCGCTATGAACGACTCTGCGACGCCCCCCGCGGTCTCCGTGATCATGCCGGTGCTCAACGAGGAGCGGCATCTCCGGGAGGCGGTGCGGCACATCCTCGATCAGGACTACGCGGGCGACCTGGAGGTCGTCATCGCGCTCGGCCCGTCGACGGACCGGACCGACGCCATCGCCGCCGAGCTGGTCCGCGAGACCGCGGACGGCGCGCGCTGCCGGGTGCGGACCGTGCCGAACCCCACGGGCCGTACGCCCGCCGGGCTCAACGCCGCCATCGAAGCCTCCTCGCATCCGGTCGTGGTGCGCGTCGACGGCCACGGCATGCTCTCCCCCGGCTATATCTCCACCGCCGTCCGGCTGCTGGCCGAGACCGGTGCGCAGAACGTCGGCGGCATCATGCACGCCGAGGGCGAGACGAGCTGGGAGCAGGCCGTCGCCGCGGCGATGACCGCACGCATCGGGGTGGGCAACGCGGCGTTCCACACCGGCGGGGAGGCGGGGCCCGCGGACACCGTGTATCTCGGTGTCTTCCGCAGGGAGGCCCTGGAGCGGCAGGGCGGTTACAACGAGGAGTTCATCCGCGCCCAGGACTGGGAGCTGAACTTCCGGATCCGCTCGGCGGGCGGGGCCGTCTGGTTCTCGCCGGAGCTGAAGGTCTCGTACCGGCCGCGGCCGACCCTGCGGGCGCTCGCCAAGCAGTACAAGGACTACGGCCGCTGGCGCCGCGTCGTCGCCCGCTACCACAAGGGCTCGATCAACCCGCGCTACCTCGCGCCGCCCGCCGCCCTCGCGGGGATCGCCGCGGGGGTGCTGGTGACGCCGCTGACACCGCTGGGGCTGGCGATCCCGCTCGCGTACGCCGTGGGGATCGTGGCCGGCTCGGTGCCCGCGGGGCGCGGGCTGCCGGTCCGCGCGCGCCTGCAGATCCCGGTGGCCCTGGCCACGATGCACATGTCGTGGGGCTGGGGATTCGTCACCAGCCCGCGGTCGCTGGCGCAGAAGGTGATCGCCAGCCGCCGCCCGGCGGTCACGCCCGGCTGATCGGCCCGGCCTCCCCGCCTGTACCCCGCCGGTTTCCCACGGCCCCCACCGCGGTCGCGGTCGGGGCCGTGGATCACCAGGTGTAGGCCGGGTTGACGTCCATGCACGCCTTCTTGTTGCTGCCCGCCAGCGGGTTGGAGCTCTCCGGCGCCTTCTCCGGCTCCGTCTCCTCGCCGTCCTCGGCGGCCCCGCCCGCGGCCGGCGGGTAGGCGTCGCCCTCGCGCCAGTCGGCGCCGACGACCAGCGTCACCTCGTCGACGCCGCTGGACTGCTTCACCGCCCGGTCGGGCAGCCCGATCGCCTTGGCCACCGCCAGGGCGTTCGCGTGCTGCTCCTCGGTCGCGTACGAGACGGTGGTGTCCGCCTGCGACTTGGGGGTGGCGTCGGTCGCGGCCTGGGTGAAGCCGTCGCCGACGAGCACCTCGGCGATGGCGCCGGCCCGGCCCGTGACCGGGGCGTACATGGTGGTGCCCGTGCCGTTCTGCACGACGACGGGGATGTCCGCCTTCGGCTCCGCCTGGGCGACGAGGTCGTCCGGCTTCTCCTTCTTGGGCTTGTCCTTGCCGTCGAAGGCGACGTCGTTGCGGATCATCGACCAGAGCTGCGGCGCGTCCTCCTCGTTGGGTACGACGTGCGCGTTGTTCTGCGGGTCCGGCACCCAGGGCATCGTCGTCATGGTGATGCGCTCGGCCGGCACCCGCTTGATGTCGTTCCCGAGGTCGTACAGCTTCTTCAGCGAGCCCAGGCCGTCGTCGACGGTGAGCGCGTTGGTCGCCGCCTCGGCCAGCCGGCGCAGATTGCCCGGGTCGGTGAGCTTGGCACCCTCCTTGAGCTGGCGGGCCATCGCGTTCATGTACTGGTGCTGGGCGTGGGTGCGCCCGATGTCGCTGCCGTCCTCGAAGCCGTGCCGGGTACGCAGCCACTGCAGCGCCTGCTCACCCTTGATGGTCGTCTCGCCCTCTTCGAGACGCAGCCCGGAGTCCTTGTCGTAGACGTTGTCCCGTACGCAGACGGGGACGCCGCCCACCGCGTCGGCCATGCTCACCACGCCGGCGAAGTCGATCATCATGAAGTGGTCGATGGAGACGCCGGTCATCGCCTCCCAGGCGGCGACGGTGCAGCCGGGGCCGCCGTGCTGGAGGCTGGTGTTGATGGTCTCGCTGGTGGTCTCGGGGTAGACGGTGCCGTCGTCGGGGTCGGTGCACTCGGGGATCGTCACCCGGGTGTCGCGCGGGACGCTGACGACGGACATGTTGCTGCGGTCCGCGGAGACGTGGAGCAGCATCTGCACGTCGGCGAGCGGCTTGCGGCCGCGGTCGGCGTGGGCGCCGCCGAGGCGGACGTTCTCGTCGGAGTTCCGGCTGTCGGACCCGAGGAGGAGGATGTCCAGCGGGGTCTGCCCCTCGGCGTTGGGCTGCTTCTCGTCGAGCTTGTTCTTGCCGAGGTTGAGGGGATCCTTCTCCAGGTTGTTGTTCAGCTCGCGGTAGTAGAGGTAGCCGGCCCCCGCGGTGCCGAGCAGGAGGAAGGCGACGATCCCGAAGAACCAGCGGGCGACGCGCAGCCCGCGGCGGGGCCGCGGCGGGCCGCCGCCGGGACCGTCCAGGTGGCCCTCGGGGCCGTCGCCGGGGCCAGGTCCGTGGGCGCCGTCGTGGTGGTCGTCGGGGTGACGCGCGTAGCCGCGCTGTTGCGGCATGCCCGGCGCGCCCGCGTCCTCGTAGAGAGTGTCGTCCCAGCCGAGCTCGCGGGCTCTGTCGGAGTGATCGCTCGCTCCGCTACCGCGGACGTTGCTGCGGCGCATGGGGCCTCCTGGTGGATCGCGGACGTGCGGTGTCCAGTCCGCACGTCCGCCTCACTTCGCACAGACGTTCTTGTCGTCGGCCTTGACGTTCTGCACCCCCTCGGGCGCCTTGTCCGGCGCCTCGACCGGGGTGCCCGGGGCGGCGAAGTCCTCGCCGAGCGTGAGCGTCATGGCCCCTTCGGCCCCTGCGTTCTCCCCCGTCTTCTTCATCGCCGACTTCGGCAGTCCCATCATGTCGGCCAGCCGTGCCGCTTGTTCGGCCTGGTCAGGGCCGTACTCAAGCCGGGTCTTGGGCAGGTCGTCCGGCGCGTTGCCCGCCTCGGCGGCGTAGCCCACGCCCTCGTCCAGCAGCCAGGTGGCGGTGGCCGAGGCCATGCCGGACTCCCCACCACCGTTGACGACGTCGACCCTCACCTCCCCGGGCTCGGACTTCTTCACCGGTTTGCCCTTCTTGCCCTTCTTCGCCCCGTCGAACGGCTTGTCCGCGTCCAGCAGCTTGAAGAGCGGCTTGGCCTTGGCCTCATCCATTACGACGGTTGCTTCGTCCTCAGGGTTGTCCAGAACCGGCAAGGTCGCGAAAGTAATCTTGTCCTGCGGCACTTTCTTGAGGTCGTTGGCCAGGTCCATGAGCTTCTTCGCACTGCCGATGCCGGAGTCGACCGTGAGGGCCTTGGTGGCGACGTCGGCCAGCTCGTAGAGCTTCTTCGGATTGCTGAGCGAGCCGCCGGACTTCATCTTGCGAATGAGCGAGCTGAGGAACTGCTGTTGCAGTTCGATACGGCTCAGGTCGCTGCCGAAGCCGACCGAGTAGCGGGTGCGGACGAAGGCGAGGGCATCCTCGCCTTCGATCGTGTGCCGGCCCGCGGGGAGGTTGAGCTTCGACTTGGAGTCGTTGATGTCCTCGGCGAGGCACACCTCGACGCCGCCGACCGCGGTGGACAGGTCCTTGACGGCGTTGAAGTCGGCGAGGATGAAGTGGTTGACGTCGAGATCGGTCAGTTTCTCGACCGTCTTCCAGGTGCAGCCGGGGTCGCGGCCGAACTGTCCCAGGCTCTCGTTGAACTTGGTGCCGTACGTGCCCGGGATGGTCTTCCAGCTCCCGTCCTCCTGCTTGGTCTTGCAGTCGGGTATGTCGGTGATCATGTCCCGCGGGATGCTGAGCGCGGTGGCGTTGGAGCGGTCCTCGGAGACGTGGAACAGCAGGGTCGTGTCGGCGTGGCCGGGGCTGTTCACGTCGCCGTAACTGGTGTTGCCCTTGCCGGTGCGCTTGTCCGTGCCCATCACGAGGATGTTGACGGGCCCGTCGACGACCGCCGCGTGGTCCTCGCCGGCGACCTCGACCTTGTCTATGTTGCCGTTGAGCTTGCGGTAGATGACATACGCGGCGGTGCCGACGGCGAAGAGCACGACCGCGAGGCCGCCGGAGACCCAGATCAGCGCCTTCTTCTTGCGGCTCTTGCGGGGCTTGGGACGGCGGCGGCTGCGCGGCCCTTCGGAGCCGGACCCCGCTCCCGTGCCCGCGCCGCCGGAGCCGCCGGAGCCGCCCGCCGCGCGGCGGCGGCGCTGGGACGGCAGGCGCGGCTCCTGCGCGTGCTCGGGGGCTTCCGCCGGCGAAGCCTGGGACTGATGGCCGCCGGGCTGCGGGTGCGCGTGCTGCTGCCCGGGGGGCGCGCCGCGGTGGGGCTGAGCGTTCTGCTGCGGAATGTACTGCTGGGGCTGGCCGCCGTACCCCTGCGGGGCGTGACCGTGCGGACCCGGTGCGTGTTGGCCGGGGGGCTGGGCTCCCTGTCTGCCCGGGATCTGCGGGTCGAGACGCAGTTCGTAACTGCCGGTCTCCGGATTGAACACCCACTGATCGGCCGGGTCGACCTCGCCGGCGTGTCCACGGCCTCGCCCATCCACGGTCGCTTGGGTCCCTCACATCGCTCGGTCAGCGCCTCCCCCGGTCGGCGCCCGGTCTTCCTGCCATATGCTCGACGACCGCCCTGTCAGGCGGCCGGTCGGCTCACACTAGCCGCCTCTTTCGACGACTGGCGACGCCCGTGACAAATTCCACGCACTCGTAACAGGACATCCCGCGCATCACCTGCATCCACCGTGCCCCCCTTGCGCGATTTGATCCGTTCTATCGGCAGATGTCATCCCCAGGGGTCGTGTCCCTGAACACCGGGGCCGCGCCGGAGCCCCGCTTCCGCTCGGCTTTCCCGCCCTCCGAGACGAAGCGCACGACGCTGTCGGCGCGCAGCGCCGCGAACAGCTCGCCCGCCGCCGGCTGCACCAGCTCGTCACGGTTGGAGTCGAGGCGGTACGGACGGCGCGGCACGGTCAGGAAGTGCACGCGCTCCCGCGGCACGTCGCGCACGCCGCGTACGAGGTCGTACAGCTCGGCGAGGGAGGACAGCCCCTCGTCGGCGGTGAGCGCGGAGGTCACCGCGTCCAGCAGCGGGGCCAGCCGCAGCGGGTTGAACAGCACGCCGTTGCTCTGCATCTTGTGGACGAGCGAGGCCATGAACTCCTGCTGACGCTGCATGCGCTGCGTGTCGCTGCCGCCGCCCACGGATTTGCGGGTCCGTACGTAGCCGAGGGCCCGCTCTCCGTTCAGCGTCTGGCGGCCCGCGGGCAGCCGGAGCCCGGCCGAGGTGTCGTGCATCGGCGCCGGCAGGCACACCCGCACGCCGCCGACCGCGTCCACGACCTCCTTGAAGCCCTCGAAGTCGACGATGACGTGGTGGTCGACGCGCACCCCGACGAGCTTCTCCACCACGCGGATCGTGCAGGCGGCACCGCCGTAGGCGAAGCTGAAGTTGAACTGGTTGACCTGCTTGCCGCTCGTCCCGCCGCCGGGGCGGCGGCAGTCGGGGATCGTGACCATGAGGTCCCGGGGGATGCTCACGGCGGTGACGCTGTCGCGGTCGCCCGCGAGGTGCAGGAGCACGGTGGTGTCGGAGCGTTCGACGCCGGTGTCGTGGCCGTAGCGGTCGGTGCCCGCCCGGGAGTCGGAGCCGATGAGCAGGATGTTGGCGGCCCCGCCGGCGGCGGCCGCGGGGCGGTCCTCCTCGTAACGCTGCAACTCGCGGGCGGTGGCGGAGTCGACGGTGATGTTGCTGTCGAAGCGCTGGTAGAGGTACCAGCCGACGCCGGAGACGGCGAGGGCGAAGAGGGCGAGCCCGGCGAGGAGGCGGCTGACGAGGACGCGGCGGCGGCTGCGCGGGCGGGACCGGCGGGAGCCGGCCGGATCCGGCGAAGCGCCCTCCCGCGGGCCGGTCTCGTCCGCGCCCATCCCTCACATCCCCTCGGCCGGTGTCCACCTGTGCGGACGGCCGGGCACCCCGCGGTCGTACGGCCCGCCGCATGCGGTACATCGCATCACGAATGAGGCGTTATGGGCGATAACTTCACCCGCGCGCGTCGCTCGGGGCAGCGTGACGGGACGAAGCGCCGGGGACGGTGCTCGTGGGGCGGCGCGTTGAGCCGTCTACGGCGAGACGCGCTCGTCGGCCCTGCGCTTCTCCTGCTGCTCGGGCGAGAGCCTGTCGAGGTACGGGCAGAGCACCACCCCGGCGCCGGCCGCCAGCGGCGCGTAGAGCCCTGCGGAGAGCCCCTCCCACGTGTCGTAGCCGAGAGTCGAGAGCGTGCGGGAGCCCGGCGCCAGCGCGCGTGATGCGGCGTCCGCCCGGGCGCGTGCGACCAGCTCGGCAGCGGTGAGCTCCGCGCCCTGCACGTCGAGCGCCGGCGCGTCCGGGTCGGCGGCGGCGTACGGCTGGAAGCGGTCGCCCTGGCCGGGCACCTCCACGGCGTAGTCGAGGAAGCCGTCGGGCGGCTGCGGGAAGCGGGCGCCCAGCGGGCGCAGGCTGAGCGCGATCCGCTCGCCGGTGCAGGCACGGGCCCGCTCCAGCGCCTCCGGACCGCTGACGACGAGGTCGGCGGTGGCCGGGTCGGGGTCGGCGGGCACCGCGGTGACGCCGGTCGCGGCGCAGGCCAGCAGCCAGACGGCGGTCTGCCAGTGGGCGGGCAGGAGCAGCGCGAGACGGTCGCCGGGCTCGGCGGCGAGGTCCCCCTGGAGGAGGTTCGCGGTCTTGGCCACCCAGTTGACGAAGGTGGCGACGGACAGTTCGACGCGCTCGCCCGTGGTGTCGTCGTAGTACGTGACCAGGGGGCGGGCCGGGTCGGCGGCGAGTGCGGCGTCGAGCAGGGCGGCGGGAGTGGCGGCGGTGGGGTTCATCGCCGCCAGGTTACGCCGTCGCGGTACCCCGTCCGGCAGCGGCAAACGGGCAGCGGTGAGGGGTGTGGAAAGGATGCGTCACAGGTACGTACGTTCTTCGTCGGTCATCGCAGAGTCCGCCGCCGCGCTGCTCTCCCTCCGGCCGGTGACCGGCCGCCACCGTGGTTGTCGGAGGCGGGCGCTAGAGTCGTGCGACATGCCCGCCGCCCCCGACCACCGCGTCCGTACCCGGACCTGGGCACCTGAGGGCCCGTACGACCTGGGGCGCACCCTGGGCGTGCTGCGGCGCGGCCCCGGCGATCCGGCCTACCGCGTCGCGGACGGCGCGATCTGGCGCGCCAGCCGTACCCCCGCGGGCCCCGGCACGCTGCGCGTCGCCCCGGCGGGCGGCGCGGTCGCCGCCGAGGCGTGGGGCCCGGGCGCGGACTGGCTGCTGGACGGCCTGCCGGCGCTGCTGGGCGCGAAGGACGACCCCGGGCCGTTCACACCGCGCCACCGGGTCGTGCACGAAGCCCGCCGCCGCCACCCCGGACTACGGCTGATCCGCACCGGGCTGGTGCTGGAGTCGCTGATCCCGTCGGTGCTGGAGCAGAAGGTCACCACGGACGAGGCGTACCGCTCCTGGCGTCTGCTGCTGCACCGCTACGGCACCCCGGCCCCCGGCCCCGCGGGGGCCGGCCTGCGGATGCGGGTGATGCCGGACGCGCACGGCTGGGCGATGATCCCGTCCTGGGAGTGGCACCGCGCGGGCGTCGACGGCAAACGCGCGGCGGCGATCGTACGGGCCGTCCGCCGCGCCCGCGCGCTCCAGGCGGCGGCGGACATGGACCTCGACGCCGCCGTACGCCGCCTCACCGCCATCCCCGGCATCGGGCCGTGGACGGCGGCCGAGACCCTCCAGCGCGTCAACGGCGCGGCCGACGCGGTCACGGTCGGCGACCTGCACCTGCCCCGCATCGTGGGCTACACCCTGGCCGGCGAACGCGACGCGGACGACGCCCGCATGCTTGAACTGCTCGCCCCGTACGAGACCGGGGGCCAGCGCCACCGCGCCACGCGCTACATCTGCCTCCTGGGCCGCATGCCCCCGCGGCGCAAACCGAAGGCCGCCATCCCGGACATAGCCCGCCTCTGACCCGCGCGGCGGCCGTGCCGCCCCACCCGCCCCGCTCCGGGGCGGGTGTCCGGACGTCAGGGCAGGTTGCGGGCCATGACGATGCGCTGGACCTGGTTGGTGCCCTCGTAGATTTGCGTAATCTTGGCGTCGCGCATCATGCGCTCCACCGGGTAGTCCCGCGTGTAGCCGTAGCCGCCGAGGAGCTGGACGGCGTCGGTGGTCACCTCCATCGCCGTGTCGGAGGCGAAGCACTTGGCGGCGGCACCCTGGAAGGTGAGGTCCGCATCGCCGCGTTCGGACTTCGCCGCGGCGGCGTACGTCAACTGGCGTGCGGCCTCGATCTTCATGGCCATGTCGGCGAGCATGAACTGCACGCCCTGGAAGTCCGCCACCGGCTTGCCGAACTGCTTGCGCTCGCGGACGTAGCCCTTCGCGTAGTCGAGGGCCCCCTGCGCGATGCCCAGGGCCTGGGCGGCGATGGTGATGCGGGTGTGGTCGAGGGTCTTCATCGCGGTGGCGAAGCCCGTGCCCTCGTCGCCGATCATGCGGTCCGCGGGGATGCGGACGTTGTCGAGGTAGACCTCGCGGGTCGGGGAGCCCTTGACGCCGAGCTTCTTCTCCGGGGCGCCGAAGGAGACGCCCTCGTCGGACTTCTCGACGACGAAGGCGGAGATGCCCTTGGAGCGCTTCTCCGGGTCGGTGACGGCCATCACGGTGTAGTACTCGGAGACGCCCGCGTTGGTGATCCAGCGCTTGACGCCGTTGAGGACGTAGGAGTCGCCGTCGCGTACGGCACGGGTCTTCATGCCGGCGGCGTCGGAGCCGGCCTCGGGCTCGGAGAGGCAGTAGGAGAACATCGCCTCGCCGCTCGCCAGCGGCGTCAGGTACTTCCCCTTCAGCTCCTCCGAGGCGGAGAGCATCAGGGGCATCGAGCCGAGCTTGTTGACGGCGGGGATGAGGGAGGACGAGGCGCAGACGCGGGCGATCTCCTCGATGACGATGACCGTCGCCAGCGCGTCCGCGCCCGCACCGCCGTACGCCTCGGGGACGTGGACGGCGTGCAGGTCGTTGGTGACGAGCGCGTCCAGCGCCTCCTGCGGAAAGCGCGCTTCCTCGTCCACTTCGGCCGCGAACGGCTCGATCTTCGCCTCGGCGAGCGAGCGTACGGCGTCGCGGAGCATGTCGTGCTCCTCGGCCGGGCGGTACAGGTCGAATTCGGGCGCTCCTGCCAAGGCTCTCTCCATTCCCGCACATGCTCATTACCGTTGAGTAGTTCCGATGGTATGCCGTGCGCGGCGAGCGGACCTACGTGACGTTGGTGACAGGGCTCAGGGTGCGGTGGTGCCCAGGCGGTCGGTCGGGTACTTCTCCACGTACTGCGCCATCGTGTCGTTGCGCATGGCCTCCCACAGCGGGGTACCGGCCTTGTCGTCCAGCAGCACCACGGACTGGCCGTCGATCATGTCGAGGCCCGCGACGGGGGCGTTCATGAACACCAGGTCGTCGGAGCGCACGCCCTTCATGTCCCACATCAGGTCGCGCATCGCCCCGTCGGAGAACCGGTCGTCGACGCTGACGGTGGCGGTCACCGCGTCCAGCAGCCGCTTGACCCTGAGCGGGTTGGAGAAGTTGTCCGCGGACATCGTCTCGGTGAGGACGGCGCGCAGGAAGTTCTGCTGCCGCTGGGTGCGGTCGAGGTCGCCGCGGGGCAGGCCGTGGCGTTCGCGTACGTAATCGAGGGCGGTCCGGCCGTCCATGTGGTGGGTGCCGGCGGTCCACTCGCCGCCGCCGTTGCGGCGCGGGGTGGTCTCGTCGATGGTGATGTCCACGCCGCCGACGGCGTCGGTGAGCCGCTTGAAGCCGCTCCAGTCGATCACGGCGAGGTGGTCGATCTTGACCTTCGTCATGCGCTGCACCGTGTCGATGAGCAGCGGGGGGCCTCCGTAGGAGAAGGCGGCGTTGAGCTTGGCGTCGCCCCGGCCGGGGATGTTCACCCAGGAGTCGCGGGGCAGGGAGACCACGTAGCCGCCGTCGCGCCCCTCGGGGAGGTGGACGAGCATCATCGTGTCGCTGCGCTGGGCGCCGGGCTGCCAGGTGTGCTCGCCGGCGCCGTCGCCGGTGAGCGGGAGGTCGGAGCGGGCGTCGACGCCGATGAGCAGGTACGTTTCGCCGCCCTTGGACGGCGCCGGCTGGTGCTTGTCGGGGACGTCGGTCGGGAAGGCGTTCGGGATGCGGTCGACGCGGCCGGTGTAGTGCTCGTACGCCCACCAGAGACCGCCGGCGGCCAGGAGCACGCCCGTGACGAGCATGATCAGGGCGCCGAGGAGCACCTTGCGGCCGCGGCCCATGCGGCGGCGGGGCGCGGCGTGCGAGGGGGCGTCGCCCGGGCCGGCGGGGTCGTCGGGACGGCCGGGCCCGTCGGGGCCGGTGGGGTGGGCGGCCGGGTCCCGGCCGTCGTCTCCCCCGGGCACGTCCGTGCCGGTCCCCGGACCGTCCGGCGCGAACGCCGCGTCGACGTACGCCGCGTGCGCCGCCGTCGAGGTGTCCGCGGCGTACGGTGTCTCCGGTCCGGGGGCGCGGGGTGTGCCGGGGTCGTCGGTTCCGCTGCCCGCTCCGTCCAGATGCCGCCTCGCCACGATCCCCACTCCCTTTTGCTGCACGCTCATGAGTCAGACTCCGCACCGGGGCCCATGGTTGCCCAGGTGGGGTGTGTCACAGCCCGCCGTTATGCTCGGGACCATGACCTTGAAGATCACGGTGATCGGCACCGGCTACCTCGGTGCCACGCACGCCGCCGCGATGGCGGAGCTGGGCTTCGAGGTGCTCGGCCTGGACGTCGTCAAGGAGAAGGT
>NZ_AXVU01000055.1:0-29863 GCF_000482585.1 Streptomyces sp. CNQ329
CCCCGCCGCTCCTTCGCCCTTCTCCCGAGCCTGCCGGGCGGCTCCCGGCCCAGCACCGGCCGGTTCGTCCAGCCCCGGACCCAAGGAGCACCTTTCGTGCGTATCGCCGTGACCGGATCGATAGCGACCGACCACCTGATGGTGTTCCCCGGCCGCTTCGCCGAGCAGTTGATCGAGGGCCAACTGGAGCGGGTCTCCCTGTCGTTCCTCGCCGACCAGTTGAAGGTGCACCGCGGCGGTGTCGCCGCCAACATCACCTTCGGCCTCGGCCTGCTGGGCCTGAACCCGCTCCTGGTGGGCGCGGCGGGCATGGACTTCGCCGAGTACGGCACCTGGCTGAAGGCCAACGGCGTCGACACCTCCGCGGTGCGGGTCAGCGAGACCCTGCACACCGCGCGTTTCGTGTGCACCACCGACCAGGACCAGAACCAGATCGCCACCTTCTACGCCGGGGCCATGGCCGAGGCATCCCGCATCGATCTGGCCGAGACCGCCGCACGCTCCGGCCCGCTCGCGCTCGTCCTGATCGGCGCCGACGACCCCGACGCCATGCAGCGGCACACCGCCGCCGCCCACCGCCAGGGCATCCCCGTGGCAGCCGACCCCTCCCAGCAACTGGCCCGCATCGACCGCGAGCAGGCCCGCCGGCTGGTCGACGGGGCCACCTGGCTGTTCACCAACGAATACGAATCGGCGCTGCTGCGCGAACGCACCGGCTGGAGCGAGGACGACCTCCTCGCCCGGGTCGGCACCTGGATCACCACCCTGGGCGCGGGCGGGGTGTCCCTGGCCCGCGCCGGCGAGCCCCGGCTGCTCGTACCGGCCGTGCCCGCGGAGAAGATCGCCGACCCCACGGGCGCGGGCGACGCCTTCCGGGCCGGTTTCCTCGCCGGCGTGCTCTGGCAGCGGTCGCCCGCACAGGCCGCCCGGCTCGGCTGCGCGCTGGCCACCACCGTGCTGGAGTCGGTCGGCACCCAGGAGTACAAGCTCCTGGCCACGGACCTGATCGCACGCATCGGCCGCACCTACGGCAACGACGCGGCCCGCGCCCTGGAACCCCGGCTGGCGGGCGCGCGGTGAACCCCGGGCACACCGGCCGCTTCGGCACTGCCCGGGCCGAAACCCCCTTTCCGCACCCGGACACCGGGCCCGGAGCCTGCCCGGCCGAGGGCCGCCGCACGCCGGATCACTTCCGCTACTGAGAGAGGCCAGTGACATGACGCCAGAAGCCACGCTGGCTCGGTTTCGCGAATACATGGTGGGACCGTCCCGGTTCATGACCCTGCTGTCCTGCTTCGAGCTGGGCCTCGTCGACGCACTGCGGGACCGGCCCGGCATGACGGCCGCCGAGCTGGGCGAGGTGGCCGGCGCGAAGCCGGACGCCGTGGAACAGCTCCTGCTGCTGCCGGTCAAGGAAGGCTTCATCGCCCACGACGAGGCCGCCGGCACCTACCGCCTCGACGCACTCGCGGGCGTCGCCGAGAAGGACCTCCAGTCGGCACTCGCCGACCTCGACATGATCAAAGCGGTCACGCTGAGGCAGCTGTTCTACCTCACCCAGAGCGTGCGGACCGGCACGACCGCCGGCCTGAAGGAGCTGTACGGCTTCGACGGCGACCTGTACAGCGCACTGGCCGAGCTGCCGGAGCTGCGCGAGCCGTGGGCGAAGCTGATGAACACCGTCACCGCCCACGTCGACCCCTGGTTCTTCTCCCAGATCGACATCCCGGCCGGAGCCCGGGTCCTCGACCTCGCGGGGAACACCGGCCTCGGCGCCGTCAACACGCTCAGGCTGGCGAACTCCTCCGGGCTCCGGGTGACCACCTTCGATCTGCCCGAGAAACAAGAGGAATGCCTGCGGAACTTCCGGACCCACGGCGTCGAGGAACAATGCTCGTTCATCGGCGGTGACGTCTTCGAAGAAGTCCCCAGGGGATTCGACGTCGTCCTCATCAAGCACTTCCTGCCCATGTTCGACAAGAGTGACGTCTTCCGGATCCTCGAAGGCGTCCACAAGTCGCTGGAAGCCGGCGGCGAGATCCACGCCCTGGTTCCGGTGTTTCCCGAGAACCTCCGGGACACCGACAACTACACCGTCGACTTCTATCCCAGCTTCTTCGTCGGCTGCACCATGGGGCAGGGCGGCCCGCAGAAACTGTCGACCTGGCAGCGCTGGCTCGAAGAATGCGGATTCAAGGTCACCAAAGCGGTCACCGACGACCCGGACAATCTGCCCCCGCACGCCCTGACCGTCGAGGCCATGCTGTCCGCGACGAAAACCGCCTGACGGGCGGATTCCAGCAGATTTCGAGCGGATGTCGAGTACAACGCATGATCGAAGTGGTGGACGACTGGTACGGTCGCAGAAATCGACCCCTCCAAGGCGAGAGCCCCGGTAAATACCTGATGTCTTCCGTCGCTCTATTTCCCTGTTCCGTCGGGAACGAATGTTGAACCCTGGAGGAAGAATGCCGGAATCAAAGAACGCTGAAGCGGTATATTCGGCCATCGAGGAATCGGCCGGGCTGCTGGACATACCCTGCTCGCGGCAGAAGGTCATGTCCGTCCTGTCCGCGTTCGGCGACGGGGTGTCGGAAGAGTCCGTGATCGTCATGGCCATGGCGGGCGGTGAGCGGCACGGCGGGGACATCGACTACAACTTCACGGTGCCGACCGAGGTGGGAGACCCGTACGAGATCGCCGTGGCCAACGGCTGGATCGAGGCGCTGGACCACCCGATCGCCAACCTGCTCCCGGAGATCGTGGAGTCCAGCCCCGTCACCTTCTACGGTGTCGAAGCCGGTGTCGTCGAGGGCTTCAAGAAGACGTACATCTTCTTCCCGCTGGACAACCTGGGGAAGCTTTCCACGCTTGCCTCGCTGCCGTCCATGCCGCGCAGCGTCGCCGAGCACGCCCGCACCTTCGACGGTCTCAACGGAATGGGCGACCGGATCTCGATCATCGGCATCGACTACATCAAGCGCACCGTCAACGTGTACTTCATGGCCGGAACCCTCGGAGAGAAGTCCGTCCTGTCGCTGCTCGAGGACACAAATCTGCCGGCGCCGACCCCGGATTTCCTGGAGTTCGTCCAGAACTCCTTCTCGATCTACCCCACCTTCACCTACGAGTCCTCGGACATCCACCGGATCTGCTTCTCCTCGGTGAGCCCGGACGACACCGCGTATCCCACCACGCTGCACGAGGAAATCGCCCGGTTCACCAAGAACGCGCCCTACGAGTACGACGGCGCCCGGGTCCTCGTCTACGGCGCCACGATCTCGCGCCGCGAGGAATACCACAAGCTCGGGGTGTACTTCCGCAGGCCGCCCGCCTTCTGGGACAACCTGCCGCTGGCCGCCACCTTCGAGAAGCTCGCCGCCGCTCACCGCGGCGCGTAGCAAAAGAACCGACGACAGACAATCAGGAGGAGAAATGCCCGAAGCGATTGGCGCCGAAGATCGTGATGCTCTGGACACGCTGGGAGGCGTTCTCGGCGAGGCCGGTGTCGAGGCGCTCAACGGGCCGCACGGACAACTGGCCGAGAGCCTTCTGCGCGCGGCCTTCGAGCTGTGGGAGGACCCCAAGGTGCGGCCGAGGCTCCTCGGCCTGCTGCACGCGGCGGTCAACAGCGAGGAAGGCGCGGAGCAGATGCGCCTGTTCCTCGCCAACAAGCTCTTCGCGCAGGTGGGCAAGGCGCTCGGCATCGAGGGCATGGACATCTACCAGGCGGCGGAGACCATCAAGGTCCCGGTGATCCATGTCAACGCGGCGGCAGGGCAGGTCTGGGGTGTGGTGCTGCTGCGCTACGTCGTGAAGCTGGAGCCGATCGCGTCGGCGTCGAGTGAGGAGCTGATCCAGCTGCTCATCCCGACGATCCGGCACTACCTGGGCTGACGGCCGGTCAGGTGATGTGCGTCCCACCGGCAGGACACAGCCGGCTTCCGCCCTGTGATCCTGCCGGCCGCGGACCCCTTCGAGACGACCCTGCGGCCACCGGGCGACACGGCGAACGACCAGGTCAGCGCGGTGTGTCACATCTGTGGGGGTTGCTTCGTCAGTATTCCTGAGAGGCAGACCATCCCGCGTGCCGGCGGGGCTGGCGACCTGCCGGCACTCCTGCATCGCCGGGCCGGTGAGTCGCCTGGGCAGTCGGAGTCCCCCCAGCCGCGGATCATTCGGAGGAACGAGTTAGGTATGAGCAGCGCAGAGAAGGAAGCGCAAGGCGGGAGCGTCCTCGCCGACGCCGATCCGCGGCGGTGGACGGCGCTCGCCGTACTGACGGCGATGCAGTTCATGCTCATGATGGACGTCACCGTCGTGAACATCGCCCTTCCCGAGATGGAAAGGGATCTGGACTTCACCCCCGGGGGTCTCGCCTGGGTGGTCAACGCCTACGTGCTGACCGCGGGCGGTTTCCTGCTGCTGGGCGGGCGGCTCGCCGACATGTACGGCCGCCGCAAGATCTTCATCGCCGGTGTGCTGGTCTTCGGCATCTCCTCGGTCGTGTGCGGTGCCGCGGCCAACTCGGGGATGCTGGTCGGCGGCCGGTTCGTCCAGGGATTCGGTGAGGCGCTGGCCGGTCCGGCCGCGCTGGGCCTGATCCCGGTGCTGTTCCGCAGCGCCAAGGAGCGCACCAAGGCGCTGGGCATCTGGGGCGGCACGTCCGCGGTCGGCGGCGCGGTCGGCTCGGTCGTCGGCGGAGCGCTGACCGACCTGGTGGACTGGCGCTGGATCTTCTTCATCAACGTCCCCGTCGCCGTGTACGCGCTGATCATGGTTCCCCGGGTCATCCCGGAGAGCCGCATGACCCGCGCCTCCGGCAAGAAGATCGACGTGGTCGGCGCCGTCTCCGCCACCGGCGGTCTGGTCGCGATCGTCTACGGCCTGCTGCAGGCCGCCGACGACCCGTGGGGCTCCGTGGACGTGCTGCTCCCGCTGTTCGCCGGAATCGGCCTGCTGATCTTCATGATCGTGTGGGAGGGCCGCATTCCCGACCCGATGATCCCCTTGCGGTTCTTCACCAACCGCACCCGGGTGACCACCAACGCGGTCAGCGTGCTCACCCTCGCGTCCTTCTACACCTACGCCTTCCTGCTGACCCTGTACCTGCAGCAGGTGCTCGACTACTCGCCGATGGAAACCGGCCTGGCCTACATCCCGTTCACCGTCGCCATCGGCATCGGCATGGCCGTCTCGACGACGGTGCTGCCGCGGGTGGGCGTCAAGCCGATCCTGATGATCTCCTTCCTCGGCAGCGGCGGCGGCCTGGTCCTGGCCGCGGAGGGCCTGGCCACCGACGCGTCCTTCGTCAGCGGGATCATGCCGGGCCTGCTCGTGTACGGCTTCTTCAACGCCGTCGGCTTCCCCGCCCTGACCAACGGTGCGCTGCACGAGGTCACCGGCCAGGACGCGGGTCTGGCCTCCGGCATGCAGACCGCCATGCAGCAGGTCGGCGGCTCGCTCGGTCTGGCCACGCTGGTTCCCCTCGCCCTGCGCTACGTCAACGACAAGATCGGCGACGGTGAACTCCCGCAGATCGCGCAGACCGACGGATACGCGCTGGCGCTGCGCGCCGCCGGCGGCGTACTCGTCGTCGCGACCCTGCTCGTCCTGGTGCTGATGGACAAGGTGGACTCCAGGCCGCGTGACGCGGTCGCCGAGGCCACCGAAGGGGCGGCCGCCGCGGAGGAGGAAGAGGCCACAGGCGCCCCCGCCTCCTCGTGACCGACCCCCGCTCCCCGACACCGCACCGCCCCCGGGCATCCGCCCGGGGGCGGGTTTCGTGTGCCGGGCAGACCCCGGCGGCTGCGGCCGTGCACCGGTGAACGCCGGACCGTACGGCCCCCCCGGCCCCGGTGACAGCGCTCTTCCACCGAGCCGGTACCCCGGTTCCCGGTTGTCATCCGGCGGGCACGGCACGGCCGTTCACGCCGGGGGAGCGCACGCCGGGCCGCGGGCCCGGCGCACTGTCCGGCCACCGCCGCCTGCCCGGCCCCGGCGCCCCGGGAGCGTGCCGAGCCGCCCACTTCGTGTCCTCCGCCCGACTGCACGCACCCACTACCCAAGGAGACACCTGTGACCACGGGAGTGACCACCTGGCTCGGCGACGGCGACGAACCGACCGCTTCAGCGCGCCGTACCAGCGGGGACCTGCTGCGGCAGGTGGAGGACCGGCTGCGTTCCTTCCTGTCGGCCGAACACGACGTGTGGGCCGGGGTGGACCAGCGGCCCGCCGCCGCCGTCCAGACGCTGTCCGACATGATCGCCTCGGGCGGCAAGCGCATCCGGCCCACCTTCTGCGTCACCGGCTACCTCAGCGCCGACGGCGACCCGAAGGACGCCGCCGGGGCCGTGGCGGCCGCCGCGGCCCTGGAAATGCTGCACCTGTCCGCCCTCATCCACGACGACGTCCTCGACGACTCCGGCCAGCGGCGCGGCATGCCGACCGTCCACGTCACGCACTCCGCACTCCACGAGAGCCGCAACTGGCAGGGCGAAGCACGCCGCTTCGGCGAGGGCGTGGCCCTGCTCGTCGGCGACCTGGCACTGGTCTACTCGGACGAGCTGATGTCCGGCGCGCCCCCGGCGGCGATGCCGGAATGGCACAAGCTGCGCTCAGAAGTGATGATCGGCCAGTACATGGACGTCACCGCGGCCGCCGAGTTCTCCGTCGATCCCCGCCTGTCCCGCTGGATCGCCCAGATCAAGTCCGGCAGCTACACCATCCACCGCCCCCTGGTCGTCGGCGCGAGCGTCGCCGAACGCACCGATCTCGCCCCGGCCTTCGAGGAGTACGGCCAGGCGGTGGGCGAGGCGTTCCAGCTCCGTGACGACCTGCTGGACGCCTTCGGCGACTCCGCCGACACCGGCAAGCCCGCCGGCCTGGACTTCACCCAGCACAAGATGACACTGCTCCTGGGCTGGGCGATGCAGCGCGACGACCGCATCCACGCCCTGATCACAGAGCCCGGCCACACCCCCGACGAGGTGCGCCGCCGCCTGGTGGACACCGGCGTTCCCCGGGACGTCGAAAAGCACATCGCCGGCCTCGTCGAGCGGGGCTGCAAGGCCATCGCCGACGCGCCCATCGCCCCGGTGTGGCGCAACGAACTGAAGGACCTGGCCATGCGGGTCGCCTACCGCAAGGCGTAACACCGCGCGGTGCCCGCTCGCCCCGCCGGCCGGGGTGCGCGGCTCTCCGCCGGCTGCGCAGCCGCCATAAAGGGCCCCGGGACCAGGCCGTTCATGCCGCGACGGCCCGGGCAGCGCCTGTCCGGTCACATCTGCACCGCGCCGTTCGTCAAAGAAGCAGGGCCGCCCGGTGCGGTCTTCGCACCGCGGACGGTCACCCCCCGGACCGTCCGCGGTACGGCGGCCCCAGCACCACCAGGTCCATGCCGCGCAGTTGCTCCGGATCGGAGATGGCGTCGATCTCGCGGATCTTCCCGCCGGAGATCTCGAAGGTCATCGCACGCAGGCCGCCGTCCTCCTGCTGGGCGAGGATCCCCAGCGACCCGTTGACGAGCGCAAGCCAGGCGACCTGCAGGAACGGCGCGAACGCCGACGCCCCCTTGGCCACCGCCTCGGAACCAAGAGCCACCGGCAGACCGTTGTTGCGGGCCACGGCGTCGGGATCGAGCACCGAGAGCAGCGCATCGAAGTCGCCGTCGCGCGCGGCGGCGAGGAACGCCTGCACCACCTCCCGCTGCTGCGGCGAGGCGGGCTCGGCCGCCGACCGGCCGCCCCGCACCCGGTGCCGCGCGCGGCTGGCCAGTTTCCGGGCCGCGGCCGGGCTGCGCTCCACGATCACCGCCACCTCGTCGAAGGGCACGCCGAACATGTCGTGCAGCACGAACGCCAGCCGTTCGGCGGGATCCAGGGTCTCCAGGACCACCAGCAGCGCCTGTCCCACCGAGTCCGCCAGCAGCGCGTACTCCTCGGGGCCGTCGTCCTCGTAGAACGTGGCCACCGCGGGAACTAGTTCCTCCAGGGAGTCCTCCCGGCGGGCGCGGCGCTGACGCAGCATGTCCAGGCACACCCGGCCCACCACGGTGGTCAGCCAGCCCCGCAGGTTGGTGATCTCGTCGTCGTAGGAACGGCTCAGCCGCAGCCAGCACTCCTGCACCGCGTCTTCGGCCTCGGTCGGCGAGCCGAGCATGCGGTAGGCGACCGACCGCAGGTGCACCCGGTTCTCCTCGAAACGATCCGCCAGCCATTCACTCTCGTTCATCGCCGCTCCTTTTGGGCCCCTGCACCCCGCCCGGGCTGCCGTTCACCGCGCGACGTCCGCACGATCTGGGTGTCCGGCCGGTCAGGAACAGCCGACGACGGCCGGGCGCGGATACGGGCGGTCACGGCTTCGGGAGATCCGCGGAGTGCTCTCACTGCACTGACGAGCGGGAACCCGAGGTTGTGACCGGCGACCGCAACCTTCCAGCCGGACCCCGGCCCCCACCCCTCCCCGGCCCGTTCCCGCAAGCCACGGGCCACCAGGATGCCACCGACGCCGCCCCCGCGCCGCCCGGCCGGGCCGCGTCCCCACCCGCTTTCGAGCCTGACTCCACCCGTGTCCGTGCACGCTGCGGGCGCCGCGGCCGAGGCGCTACGGCCCGGCCCGGGCGCTTTCCGCCGGGGCCGGCCCTGACCGTCAACGCCTCCGTGCGCAACGCTTCGAGCGGGGTGCGAGCAGGTCCCGAGGGCTCCCGCATAGTCTGCGCAGCGGTTCGCCGGAGAACAGTGACGCGGCCATCGAGCACTTTCCGGCCAGGCGTCTCCCCCCGCCCGGGACCAGCAACATCACGGCCGACTGTGCCGCCCGTCCAGCCCGCGACTTCACCGCGCGCTGACCACCTCCACATGCCGCGTCCCCGATCGAAAGGCAGTGCACCATGGCAGACAGAACCGCCGCGCCGGCGACAAGCGGTTCACCGCAGCGCCCGGCCACGCTTCCCTCGCTCACCGGGCTCCGGTTCCTGGCGGCCCTTTTGGTCTTCGTTTACCACACCTCCTATCTCGCCGGCCCGTTGCGGCCGGACTCGCCCATCACCTTCTTCTCCGATCTCGAACTCGCCCAGGACGTGGCCGACGTCTTCCTGCCCGCCGGACGCATCGGCGTGGCCTTCTTCTTCGTACTCAGCGGCTTCGTCCTGGCATGGTCGGCGATACCCGGGGAGCGGGTCACGGCGTTCTACCGCCGCCGCGTACTGAAGATCTTCCCCAACCACATCGTGACCTGGGCGCTGGCCCTGTGGCTGTTCGCCTCGGCCACCCCGGTGGAGGCATGGCTGTCCAACCTCTTCCTGGTGCACACCTTCAGCAACCGGCCCGACATCGCGATGAGCGTCAACTTCCCGTCCTGGTCGCTGTGCGCGGAGGTCCTCTTCTACGCCCTGTTCCCGCTGTTCATCGTCCTGGTGAGGCGCATCTCGGAACGGTGGCTGTGGGCGTGGGCCGGCGCGATGGTCGCCGGGGTGGCGGCCATGGCGGTGGTGACGAAGCAGTTCATGGCCGGCGGTGCCCCCAGCCCGTTCGGTGACCTGACGGCGAACCAGGAGTGGTTCGGCTACGCCTTCCCGCCGCCGCGGCTGTTCGAGTTCGTGCTGGGCATGATCCTCGCCCGCATCGTCGCCGCGGGCATGTGGCCGCGCATCGGCCTGCTGCCCGCAACGGCCCTGTTCTGCCTGGGCTACTGGGCCGCGCTCACCGTCCCGGACCCGTACAACTTCAGCCTCACCACGGTCGTCCCGATCGGCATGATCCTGTGCGCCGCGGCCACCTCCGACCTGCGAGGCGACGACGGTCCGCTCGCCAGGCGGCCCATGGTGTGGCTCGGCAACGTCTCCTTCGCCTTCTATCTCGTCCAGGGCATCGTGATCTTCTACGGCCGGCCCGAGGTGCTGGGGACGCGCACCTACGAAACCCTGCCCGCGCTCGGCATGCTGCTGGTGCTGTTCCTGGCGAACCTGCTGGCGGCCTGGCTGCTGTACAGCCTCGTGGAACAGCCGGTGATGCGCCGATGGAGCCGCAGCAAGAAGCGGCCCGCCCCGGGTGCGGCGCCCGGGACCGCGCAGACGGCGCCCCGGAACAAGGGGCCTGTACCGAGCGGCGAAGTCGTCTGAGACCACCCTTGGGCAACGCGGCACATCGGTTGACGGCCGGGACGTCCACCGGAGCGTCACACGGTGTGCCGCGTTCGAGTACAGATCAAGAAGATCTATACCGGTGCCGGGGAAAGTCGTGGGGAAAGCCGGAATCAAGCCCTCCCCGCCAGGGAGGCCGAAGTCTGACGGTCATCGCCCCCCAAGACCCAGGAGTCGTCTCCATGCTCAACCTCGACTTGTCCAACCGCACCGCGCTGGTCACCGGATCCACCGCCGGCATAGGCAAGGCAACCGCCGCGCAGCTCGCCGTCGCCGGCGCCCGGGTCTACGTCAACGGCCGGACCGAGGAGCGGGTGCAGAGCGCCATCGCAGACATCCGCAAGACCGTCCCCGACGCCGACCTGCGTTCCGCACCCGGCGACGTCGCCACGGTGGAGGGCGTGCAGCAGATCATCGATGCCGTCCCGGACGTCGACGTCCTCGTCAACAACGCCGGCACCGCCGAACTCGGCCAGTTCACCGAGGTGGCGGACGAGAACTGGCAGCACCTGTGGGACCTGAACGTGATGAGCGGCGTGCGGCTGTCGCGCCACTACGTCACCGGGATGGCCGACCGCGGCCGGGGCCGCATCATCTTCGTCAACAGCTCCTCCTCCCTGGACATCCCGGCGGCCATGGTGCACTACGGCGTCACCAAGCTCGCCCAGCTCGGCGTGGCCCGCGGCCTGGCCGAGACCTACCGGGCCAGCGGCGTCACCGTGAACTCCGTGCTTCCCGGCCCCACCCACTCCGAGCTGAACGACCGCTTCTTCGCCTTCCTCCAGCAGCAGCGGCCGGATGCGACGCTGAAGCAGATCGAGGACGACTTCTTCGAGGCGACCCACCCCCACTCGCTGCTCGGCCGCTTCGCCGAGGGGGAGGAGGTGGCGAACCTCATCGTCTACGTGGCCTCCGACCTGTCCACCGCCACCAACGGTGCCGCCCTCCGCGTCGACGGCGGCGTGGTCCGCCACGTCTGACCCCGCTCCCCGGCCTCCCACAGCAGCCGCGCCGCAGCCGGCGGCGACGACGGCAGGCCGCGAACGCTCCTCGGGCGAACCGCCCCGGGCCCCCGGTTGCCGGACCTTCAAGGACCGGCCCCCCGGGGGCCCGCGCTTTTCTCCCGCAGCAGACGGGCCTCTCCCGGCTGTTTCCGCCACCCGTCACAACCGGCCCGGCCGACTCGTCTCAGGTAGTGGAAGTCACGTTCTGAGGTGAGCACTTCTTCAAGCAAGGAGCTGGTTATGAGCGAGCAGACCCCGCAGCAGAAAGTCGCACTGGTCACCGGGGCGAACAAGGGGATCGGCCGTGGGGCTGCCGAGCAACTCGCCGAGCTGGGCATGACGGTGCTGATCGGTGCCAGGGACCCGCAACGCGGGGAGGAAGCCGCCGAGGCGCTGCGTGCGGCGGGAAGAGACGCGCACGCCCTCACCCTCGACGTCACCGACCCGCACACCGTCCAGAACGCCGCGAAGCAGATCGAGGAGCGCTACGGCCACCTCGACGTGCTGATCAACAACGCCGGCATCACCGGCTCCGGGCAGGTATCGCCCGCCGACGCCCATGACCAGATCCCCAGCTCCATCGACCTGGACATGGTCCGCGCGGTGTTCGAGACCAACGTCTTCGGGGTCATCGCGGTCACCAACGCGATGCTTCCGCTGCTGCGGCGCTCGCCGATGCCGCGCATCGTCAACGTCAGCGGCCACCTGGCGTCGCTGACCATCACCAGCGACCCCAACGGCCCCACGGCGAAACTGCTGCCGTCGGCCGCGTACGCGCCGTCGAAGTCCGCGGTGACGGCGCTGACCGTGCAGTACGCCAACGAGCTGCGCAAGGACGGCATCCTGGTCAACGCCGCCGCGCCCGGCTTCGTCGCCACGGACAGCAACGCCCACACCGGGTTCCTCACCGTCGCGCAGGGCGCCGCGGTCCTGGTGCGCCTGGCCACCCTCGGCGAGGACGGGCCGACCGCCGGGTTCTTCAGCGCGGAGGGCCCGGTGCCCTGGTGACGGCTTCGCCCGCGCGGTGAGCCGCGCGCGGGCGGACAGCACGAGGAGAACCGGCACAGGCCGGATTCGCCGTCCCGCCGCGTGGCGCTGACCGGCACGACAGCGCCACGCGGCACCAAGCGGACCGGCACCGCCCGCGTCCGCGGTGCCGCGCAGCCGCGGCGGGCCGGCGGCGAGCACCGCGAAGGCCGGCGGCCCGGCGGGGCCGGCGGCCGAAGAAGCGGCGGAGCAGGACATCCCCGCCGCTGACATGCCGGCGCCGCTGCGGGCGGCCGATCGCTTGGCGCTTGTGCGTTGCCGGCCGTCGCACCGGCCGGGCCGTCCTTCGGGCGCGATGCCGCGGCACCCCCCATGCACCGTCGCCGCCCCGGCACCAGCGGCGAGGGTGCGGCCGCGGTGTGACATCGGGGAAAGACGTGCGCTGCCGTGGCCGTACGCCGTCCGTGACGCGGCCAGGGAGATCCGGGGCGTGGTCGGGGACCGCCGGCCCGGGCGAGCGCGCGAGGGACGACCGGGGGGATACATGTACGACAACGATGAACAGCGCTGGCGCGCGGTCCGGGAACGGGACAGGGCAGCGGACGGACGGTTCTACTACGCGGTGAGGACCACCGGCATCTACAGCCGGCCCTCGTGCACGGCGCGGCTGGCCCGGCGGGAGAACGTGGAGTTCCACGTATCGCTGGAGGAACTGCACACCCGCGGCTACCGGCCCTGCCGCCGCTGCCGTCCGGGCGAGCGGGAACTGGACCGCTCCCACGCCGACGTCGTGGCTCACACCTGCCTGCTGATGAACGAGGCGGTGGCGCCGCCGAACTGGGACGAGATGGCGCAGAGCATCGGCTACAGCCGCTTCCACTTACACCGCCTGTTCAAGTCGCTGACGGGAGTGACGCCGTACACCTACTGGGCGGCGGTGCGGGCGCGGCGGGTGCGGGAACGGCTGATCCGGGCGCGGACCGTCTCCGAGGCGATCTACCAGGCGGGCTTCACCACCAACGGCCAGTTCTACTCCGCCGTCCCGGCGATACTGGGCATGACCCCCCAGGCGTTTCGCGCCGGCGGAGCGGGCGTGGAGATCCGCTCGGCCGCGGGCGTCGCCGAGGCCGGGCCGGTGCTGGTGGCCGTGGCGGACAAAGGCGTATGCGCGGTCCTGGAGGGCACGGAGAGCGCATCACGTGCACGCCTTGCCGAACTCTTCCCGCACGCGCGGCACCTCGCGGGCGACCCGCGGTTACACGCACAGGTCGCGCGGGTACTGACACGCCCCGCGGCCCTGGATCCGGGCGCGCTGCTGCTGCCGCCGGAAGTCCGCAGAGCCTGCCACCACGAACGGATCCGCCAGTCGCTCCAGACCCGCCTCTACCCCAGACCGGACCCGGCCAGGCGGCAAGAAGGGCGGACCCGCCCCCCGGCCGTCGGCCGTCCCAAAGGCCCGAGTACAAGCGCAACTTTCTGAGTGCCAGCGGACTGAAGAGATCCATAGCGTGGCGGCACCCATTCGTCAGACTTAGGGGGCGGAACGATGGCACGTAAGGATCAAGGCATTCACAGACGGAACTTCCTGGCCGGAGGCGCGGCTGCCGGGGGAGCCGCGTTCGTGACGGGAACGGCCCTGGCCCCGCCGGCCGCGGCTGCCGAGACCGCGGCGGAGCCGATCACCACGGTGACACCCGCCGACAAGCGGTACCAGGACATGGTCCGCGGCTACAACCAGCGCTGGACCGCCACACCCGAGAAGGTCTGCCTCGCCGAGACCACCGAGCAGGTCCGCACCGTCGTCCAGAAGGCCGTGCTGGACGGCAAGCGCCTGACGGTGCGCAGCGGCGGCCACTGCCACGAGGACTGGGTCTACAACTCCGACGTCAACGTCATCCTCGACATGTCGAAGATGAACAAGGTCTACTTCGACTCCAAGAAGAACGCCATCTGCGTCGAGGCCGGCTCGCAGTTGCTCAACGTCTACGAGCGCATGTACCGCTCCTGGGGCGTCACGATCCCCGCGGGCATCTGCTTCCAGGTCGGCGCCGGCGGCCACGTCAGCGGCGGCGGCTGGGGCCTGCTGTGCCGTCAGCTCGGTCTGGTGGTGGACCACCTCTACGGCGTCGAGGTGGTGTCGGTCGGCGCCGACGGCACCGCGAAGGCCATCGTGGCGACCCGCGAGCAGTCCGACCCCGACCGTGACCTGTGGTGGGCCCACGCGGGCGGCGGCGGCGGCAACTTCGGCGTGATCACCCGCTTCTGGTTCCGTTCCCCCGGCGCGACCGGCACCGACCCCGCCAAGCTGCTCCCGCAGCCGCCGGCCGAGGTGTTCGTGCACGCCGTGTCCTGGCCGTGGGCCGAGATGACCAAGGACCGCTTCCAGCGCCTGGTGCAGAACTGGGGCGACTGGCACGCCAAGAACCTCAAGCCCGGCACCGTCAACGACCACCTGTTCAGCGCGCTGTGGCTGAACCACAAGTCCGGCGGCTACGTCGGCATGGTCACCCAGCTCGACGCGACCGTCCCGGACGCGCGCGAGATGCTGGACGACTTCCTGGCCACCGTGACCGCCGGCGTGGAAGTGGCCCACGAGCCGATGACCACCCACATGGGCGAGATGGCCGCCATGGCCGACCTCGGCGAGCCGCGCCGCATGCCGTGGTTCCAGGCCGCCCGCTACGCCGGGACCACCAACCCGACGCTGAACGACCCCAGCCTCAAGAGCGACAACAAGTCCTCGTACTACCGCACCGCCATACCGGCGGACCAGATCGACACGATCTACGAGCACCTGACCCGCGACGACCTGGTCAACCCCACCGCCAACGTGCAGTTGAGCTCCTTCGGCGGGCAGGTCGCCGCCGTCGCGCCGGACGCCACCGCCTTCCCGCACCGCGAGGCCGCGTACAAGGCCGCGTGGTCGATCTGGTGGACCGACCCGGCCGAGGAGGCGATGTCGCTGCGGTGGCTGCGCGAGTTCTACCACAGCCTCTACGCCGACACCGGCGGCGTCCCGGTCATCAACGACGTGACCGACGGCTGCTACGTCAACTACCCGGACATCGACCTGAGCGACCCGCAGTACAACACCTCCGACGTGTCCTGGCAGGAGCTGTACTACAAGGACAACTACGCCAAGCTCCAGCAGATCAAGAAGAAGTACGACCCGCGTGACTTCTTCCACCACAGCCAGTCCATCAAGCTCCCCGCCACATAAGCGGGGACAAGGACCCGGCCGGAACCGGCCGGTGGCACCACGCCGCCGGCCGGTTCCGCACGACCGGCCCCCGGCCCCTCCTGCCCGGCCCGCGCCGGCGGGCACCGGGCCGCGGGCCGCTTCTGACGCATCACACCGGACCCCCAGCCCTCTCGCCGCGTCCTCCGGCACGCGCTCTACCGGCTGATAAAGTGCGTGGATCACTTGGAAGACGCTTCGCCCAGGCGATCTGCGTGAGGGGAACGGCGTGCTCGCGGTGGATGTCCGGCAGGCGCTGCGCGCCGGCCGGAGCGTCGAGGAACCACCCGCCCGGGGACGGCGCCACCGCGCGCGGACCGTCGCCCACCCAGACGGCTTCCTGCCCACCCCCGCCGGCGGCGGGGTGAGCCCCGGCACCTTCCAGGTCCCCACCGGCGACCCCCGCCCCGGCAGGCCGCTTCCGGCGGGCCCCGTGCCGCCGCCCCCCGCCGCCCCCGGCCGGCAGCCCCGCGCGTATCCTCACCGGCCGGCACCCGCGGGAACTCCCGGACACCGCCGCGACAACCGGCTGGGGCCGGCGGGCGGGAGGGAAGGAGGGAGAGACCGCCGCCATGCCGTCTGAAGACGACGACCCGGTGGACGCCCTGCTGCGCTGCGGCCCGCGCCGGCTTGACCTCCCCCCGCCCGCAGAGCGGGAGCGGCTGCGCACCGCCTACGGCCTGACCCGCGCCGAGGTCGCCGAGGCGTTGTCCGTGGCCCGCTCCACGGTGGCCGGCTGGGAGAGCGGCCGCAGCGAGCCCAAGGGCGCCACCCGCGCCGCATACACCAGGCTTCTGCAGGGCATGGCCGACCAGTTGACCGCCCAGGACACCGGCCCCGGCCCTGCGGCAGCACCCTCCACGGCGCCGGAGACCCCACCGTCTGCGGCCGCCGCCTCCCCGGCGGCAGGAAACGCAGGAAGCACCGCCTTTCCGGCACGGCAGCAGGCCACGGCGGGGCAGCGCTATCCGGCGGGACCGCTGGCCGTACTGGACGGTGACGGCCTGGCCCACCTCGCCGACGGCCGCACCCTGCCCTGCCCCGCCGGGTCGATCGCGGAACTGGTCGAGTGGGCCCTGCGGATGGGGCTGGGCGCCGAGCGGCTGCACCGCCACGGCCAGGACGCCGACCCGCTGGTCGTGCTCACCGAAGCCGCCGCCGGGCGGTTCGGCCTGCCGCCCCGGCTGGACAACCGCGCCTTCGACGACGGGATGCGCCTGGCGGACGACCACCCGGTGGTACGCGAGATCCTCGCCGCCGGCTGGAAGCTGACCCGCCGTGGCTTCGGCCCCTGGCCGAGGATCTACCGCCCCGCCGAACACGGCCGCCGCCGCTGCGTGCAACTCGCCGTCCTGGGCTGGGAGGCACTGGAAGACCGCGCCTGGCCCGGCGCCGGGCAGTGCACGCCCGGCGAGCTGGCGCGGGTGCTCGGCACCTACGCGGCCCGGGTCATCACCCCCCGCGGCTCCACCGCGGTGACCGGCCTGGAGCTGATGACCGCACTGCGCCCGCCCACCCGCCCGGTCCGCGGCGCCACCGGCTGGACCTCCGGCCCCGTACCCGGATCCCTCACCGCCCCGGTCGACCCCGCCCCGCCGGAGGCCCCGGAGGAACACCCGGTCGCCCAAGGCCGCAAGAGCGGGCAGGAGCTGGACGAGGAAGCCTACGACTGGGTACGCCCCGGCGGCTTCACCGACGCCGAGTGCGAACTGCCGTACGTGATCGGCCTGGACGTCAACATGGCGTTCGCCGCGGCGGCGAACCGGCTGACCGTCGGTCTGTCCGCCCCGGTGCACACCGACGGCCCCCGCTTCGACAAGAAGGTCCCCGGCTCCTGGTACGTCGACCTCTCCCACATCGAGCTGGACCCCCGGCTGCCGTCGCCGTTCACACCCACCGGCGAACGCCCCACCGGCCCGGCCTGGTACACCACCCCCACCGTCGCCTACGCCGCCGAACTCGGCCACCCCATCGCACCGCTGGAAGCGTGGCTGCGGCCGGAGGCGGGCGCGTACCTGGACCCGTGGTACGAACGGCTCCGCGACGCCTACCTGGCGACGATGGCCGACCTCGGCGTGACGAAGAACCTCACCGAAGCCGACTACCTCCAGGCGATGGCCGGCCACAAGAACACCGACCCGGCAGCCGCGGCTGTCCTCACCGCGATCAAAGCGACCGTCAAGGGCGGCATCGGCAAGCTCCGCGAACGCGCCCAGGGCAAGGCCAGATTCCGTACGGATCAGCGGTGGGCGGCACTGGAACGCCCGACATGGCGGCCGGACATCCGCGCCGCGGTCATCGCCACCGCCCGGATCAACATGCACCGCAAGATGCTCAAGATGGCCGCCCACGGCCGGTACCCGGTCGCGGTGCTCTCCGACTGCGTCGTCTACCCCGCCCCCACCACCTCGCCGCTGCACCTGCTGCCCCGCACCCCCGACGGCACACCGGCCCCCGGCGTCTTCCGCCTCGGCGTCAGCCCCGGCATGACCAAGGTGGAGGGCGTACGCGACCTGTGGTGGGCCGCCGAGATCATCGAACAGCACTACAACCCGGCCCGCCACATCAAGGACGACCCCACCCGCGACGGGCAGGAATAACCGATGGTGACGATCGGCGAATCCCTCGAAGCAGCCCTGCAGGCCACCGCCACCCGCCCCATCCCCGCCGGCCCGCAGGCACGCATGCGCTTCCTCGTACGCGCCGAGAAGGGCTCCACCCGCCGCGCCGCGCAACGCCTCGGCTGCTCCCAGCGCCAGGTCGAGCGCTACCTCGCCGGACAGGCCACACGGCCCACCCCGCGCCTGGCGGCAGCGCTGGAGCGCGAGGTCCGCAGGAGCTGGCAGCCCCGGGTGCGTATCCGCGCGATCCGGCAGGCGGCCCGGCGCGGCGCCATCGTGGAGACCCGCGCCCGCTTCGGCTTCACCGCCGCCCCCGGCTCGACCGACGACCCCCGCATGCGCCGCATCACCGAACAGCTCCCGCCCGACATCACCGCCCGGCTCCTGGACCGGCACGCCGCCGGCGCCGGCGAGGCGGAGCTGCGGGACATCCTCGCCTCGGGCCTCGGGCACGCCTACTTCCAGGACCGAGGCCGCCGCGCGGCCGGCCTGGAGGTGACCGTCACCGACATCGACCACCTCGACGTCGACCTCACCTGAGACACCAGCCCCCTTCGGGGACACGCCGGCGCACCCGCGCAGGACCCGCGAGTCGACCTCCCGGCCACCGCCCCCTCCCGCCGGCACCCTCCGGCTTTTCCGTAGCCACAGGCAGACTCCGTTCCCGAGCCCGGAGGCGGTTTTCACGGGAGCTGCCCCGCGGAGACGGCGGCTCGTTCGGGGGGCTCGCCCGGGCCGTCCGGGCGACGCGCCGTACGGCGTCTTCGGGCGTGCCTGCGGTTTGCCCCATCCTTCTTGGGTACCGACCCTCAGCAACACCGTCCCAGGGAGGCGGGAAGCGACCATGCCCGTCGAGAGCGTGACCCTCCAGACCGCCGGCACGCGGCTGACCGGCGACCTCGCGGTGCCCGACGAGGCCGCGGGCCTGGTGCTGTTCGCCCACGGCAGCGGCAGTTCGCGGCACAGCCCGCGCAACCAGGCCGTCGCCGCCCAGTTGAACGACCGCGGGTTCGGCACCCTGCTCCTGGACCTGCTCACGCCGGATGAGGACCAGACCGATGCGGTCACCCGCGAGCACCGTTTCGACATCCCCCTGCTGGCCCGCCGCCTCAGCGGCGCCGCCGACTGGCTCGCGGCCCGCGCCACCGATCTGCCCATCGGGCTCTTCGGCGCCAGCACGGGCGCCGCGGCGGCCCTGATCACCGCGGCCGAGCGGCCCGAGCTGGTACGGGCCGTGGTCTCCCGCGGTGGCCGCCCCGACCTCGCGGCCGGCGCGCTCGCCGACGTACGGGCACCGGTGCTGCTGCTCGTCGGCGGCCGGGACGACGCCGTGATCAAGCTCAACGAGGAGGCGGCGCGCCAGCTCACCGCACCGCACGAACTGCGCGTGATCCCCGGCGCGACGCACCTGTTCCCGGAACCGGGCGCCCTGGAGGAGGTCGGCGACGCGGCGGGGGAGTGGTTCACGCGGATGGCCCGGGCCGGCTGACGTGCATGACGGCGATCCCGGCCGGTGCAGATAGGCCGGCTCGCCCACGTGGCTCATCACCCAGGTGCAGCCTTCGCACAGCTCGGCGGCCGGCCGGGCCACCGCTGGGCGCGTGTTCCGGGGCGGAAGCCGCCGCTTGGTACAGGTGACCGCTCCCCACCCTCAGTCCTCGAGACGGCGACGATCCTCCTCATCCCACTTGCGGGTATCCCGCGGCTGGACGTACGGCTCCTTCCCGGCCGGGTGACCGCCTGCGACGGCGCGCTGGCGGGCCAGCTCCGCGTCGAACTCCAGGCCGAGCAGGATCGCCAGATTCGTGATCCACAGCCAGACCAGGAAGATGATCACGCCGGCGAAGGTGCCGTAGGTCTTGTTGTAGGAGCCGAAGTTCGCCACGTACACCGCGAACCCGGCCGAGGCGATCATCCAGATCAGCAGCGCCAGGAAGCTGCCCGGGGTGATCCAGCGGAAACCGCGCACCCGCGCGTTGGGCGTGGCCCGGTACAGGATCGCGATCATGAGTGTGACCAGGAGGACCAGCACCGGCCACTTCACGATCGACCACACCGTCAAGAAGGTGTCCCCGATCCCCAGCGCGGTGCCGACCTGGCGGGCGATGCCGCCGGTGAACACCACGATCACCGCGCTGGCCACCGCGAGGACCATCAGCACCACCGTCACGCCCACGCGGACCGGCAGCACCTTCCACACCGGGCGGCCCTCGGGGACGTCGTAGACCGCGTTCGCGGTGCGGATGAACGCGGCGACATACCCGGACGCCGACCACACCGCGAGCGCCAGACCCACGATCGCCAGGACGGAACCGAGCCCGGCGTTGCCCTGCATCTGCCTGACCACGTTGCTGAGGACGTCCCGCGCCGCGCCCGGGGCGAGCTTTTGGATGTTGTCCAGTACCTGCTGCGACGCAGACCGCCCGACAACGCCGAGCAGCGAGATCAACGCCAGCAGGGCCGGGAACAGCGCCAGGATCCCGTAGTAGGTCAGCGCCGCCGACCGGTCGGTCAGCTCGTCCTTCTTGAACTCCTTCACGGTGCCTTTCAGCGCCGCTCCCCAGGAGCGCTTGGGCAGGCCCGCCAACGTGTCCGGCGCCTGCTGCTCCACCTGCTCATCCGGGCCGGTCTCGGCGTGTCCGCCGTGCCTTCTGTGCCGTTTCAAAGTCCGCACCATGGTGTACGGGTAGCCGGGCGGGCACACCTCACACCCGCATTCGCGACAAACTGAAAATTTCTGTCGGTTCCGGCTAAAAAGTGATGGTCGCGGCCGGGGTCCTGTCGATCCCGGGGGAGCGCCGCCCTCAGCGGTACTGAGCCGAACGGGTGACGGGCCGGGCCCCTCACGGCATCGAGGCACCCCCTGGCCAGGGCCGGGGCCTGGTGCCAACGCCCTGGCGAGTCAGTCCTGCCCGGCGTCCCCCAGGCTGCGGGCCAGCAGCAACGTGACGTCGTCGGCGGGAGTGCTGACGGGCAGTGTGCCGATGACCGCCGCGCAGAGTTCCTCCAGCGGCGACGAAGCTCCCCGGCCCAGTGCGTCGCTCACCCGCGCCATCCCGACGTCGATGTCCTGGTGCCGGTCTTCGACCAGTCCGTCGGTGTAGAAGGCGATCACGCTGCCTTCGGGAAGCTCGATGTCACCGGATTCGTACGGGAACATGCCGACACCCAGTTGGGTGCCGTGCGGCAGCTCCGGGAAGGTGACCTCACCGCCCGGGTGATGGACGGCGGGCGGTGGGTGCCCGGCCAGCGCCACCGTGCACGTGTGGGTGGCGGGGTCGTACACCGCGTAGGCACAGGTGGCTCCCATCGACGGATGCGCCGGTCCGCCTGCTCCGTCCCCGCCGGCGGCCTCGGCTTCGTCCTGGACCAGCCGGATGAACGTCCGGTCCAGTCTCGTCAGCAGCTCGGCCGGCGGCAGGTCCAGGTCGGAGAGTGTCCGGATGGCCGTGCGGAGCTGGCCCATGGTGGCCGCGGCGTTGATGCCGTGCCCGACCACGTCACCGACGACGAGGGCGAGGCGGCCCCGGGGCAGGCCGATGACGTCGAAGAAGTCCCCGCCGATCCGGTACTCGGCGTCTGCGGGGAGGTAGCGGGCGGCCACCTCCATGGCCTCTTTGCCGTCCACCCGGCGCGGCAGCAGGCTGTGCTGCAAAACGAGGGCGGCGGTCCGCTCACGGGTGTACCGGCGGGCGTTGTCCAGGCTCAGCGCGGCCCGCAACACCAGTTCCTCGGCCAGCAACCGGTCGCTCTCGTCGAAGGGCGCCGGATTCCTGGTCCGCACGAAAACGGCCACGCCCAGCAGGACCCCACGGGCATGGACCGGGAGAATCAGCAGGGAGTGCATGCCGTACTCGCGTATCTTCTCGGCGCGTGCCGGGTCGCTCTCCAGCCAGGTGTCGTGGTGGGCGTCGATGGACGGCTGCAGCAGCGGGCGGCCCGTGGAGAGGACCTTCATGAAGGGCGAGGTCTTTGGCACGTAGACCACCTCGCCGTTCTCCCACAGCGACTCCGGGGTGCCCGTGTGGATCGACGCCTGCCCGGCCCGCCGGAAGGTGGGGACGCGTCCTTGGGACGGTCCCAGCCGCTCCAGCGGCTCCTCACCCAGCCGCACCGCCTCCGTCAGGTCGACGGTCACGTAGTCGGCGACCAACGGCACCGTGAAGTCCGCCAGCTCCTGCGCTGTACGCATGACATCCAGCGTGGTCCCGACCCGGGCACCGGCCTCGCTCACCACAGCCAGCCGGTCCCCGACGAATCGCCGCTCGCCGACGGCCACGACCAGCATGCACACCCCCACGTGCCGCCCGTCGGCGTCGTCCAGCCGCACGAAAGACGCGGAGAACGCATCATCGCGCCGCCGGCCCTCAGCGGCCGGAACACGGTACTCACGCCCCGTGACGCCACCGCCCGTGGCCAGCTCGCGCCTGATGACCGCCTCCATGCCGGCGGCATCGCCCGCCAGCGCCTCCCGCGGCGGGCGCCCCAGACGGCGATCCGGGGAGATCCCGTCGTAGCCCGTAAGTGCCTCGTTGCTCCAGACACAGCGCAGGCCGGTGTCCCAGACGGCGATCCCCAGCATCGAATGACGCAGCAGCCCCTCCAGCACCGACCCTGCGACCTCCCCCGGGCCGGGGGTCGCAGCGCCCGTGCCAGGTGCTCCGGTGTTCGGTTCCGTGGCTCCCATAGGCACCGGCCCTCAAACGCTCAGGCTCTCGCCCTTCCCCGCCCCCGCACGACAATGACGACGCATACTACGCCTACACGAAATAACCACCCGAAATTCCCGATCCGCGCCACCGCGCCGCCCCGCTCCAGCCCGGCACGCCGGCCCCCGCGACCAGAGCCCCCAGACGGCCCGCCACCACTACCGGCCGGTTACATGCGCCCCGGGCGCCGGCCGAGAACCCACCGCCGGTGACGTGCGGCCCCGGCGTCAAAGGCATCTCCACACGCGCGGCAAAGCCGTGCGGCACCGAGCCCGCGCCCCGCCTCGGCGCCGCAGTGCGCCCTTCTGTGGGCGGTGCGGCTGCCGCACCGCCCAACTCCTCCGGCCGGTTCCGTTACTCGGCGGTCGCCGCATTCGGCTTCTCCCCGTGCGCAGATGGCCCGGCCCCTGGATGCCTGCCTGGGCTTCGGCAGGATCGTCTCCACGGACGGGCTCCGGCTCGTCTGAACTCGCTGGCGACGCTCACCCAAACGGTGTGACCGGGGACCACACGCCGAGCCACTGAGCCTTTTCCAACCTCAGTTTGGGCAGGTCAGGTGCAGGGTGAGGATGGCGTTGACGAGTGCGGTGATGCGGGTGGTGGAGCATCGCAGCTTGCGTAGAAGTCGCCAGGTCTTGAGAGTGGCCATCGCCTGTTCAACGAGTGCGCGGATCTTCGCGTGCGAGCGGTTGACGGCCTGCTGGCCTGCGGAGAGCGTTTCCCAGCGACCCCAGTACGGGACCCTTACCGTGCCGCCGGCGCCGCGGTAGCCCTTGTCGGCCCAGCACTCCACGGCGGCTTGGTCCAGGGCGTCGATGATGCCGTGGGTTCGCGCGGCCCTGATGTCGTGGACGGCTCCGGGCAGTGCTGGGGAAGCCCACAGCAGCCGCCCTGCGGGGTCGGTGATGACCTGCACGTTCATGCCGTGCTTCTTGTGTTTCCCGGAGTAGAAGGGCCGGTCGGCGGCGGTCCGGTCGATCGGCAGCAGCGTGCCGTCCAGGATCACGAATGCCCTGGTGGCGGCGGTCTTCATCGCCTGGGTGAGGGTGGGCGCGAGGGCGGCCAGGACGTCGACGGCCTCGGCGATGTACCGGTAGGCGGTGGTGGTGCCGACGCTGAACCCGGCGGCGAGCTGGGCGTAGGTGTGTCCGCACCGCAGGTGCGCGAGCGTCAGCAGGGCTTGGCGACCGGGGGTCAGCCGCCTCCAGCGGGTGCCGCGTTGCCGGCGGTGGTCCCGCAGACGGGCGGACAGGAAGCGCAGGGCGGAGCTGGACACGTCGATCCCGGACGGGTAGACAAGCATGCGAAGCCTCTGGTGGAGACGGTTCTCTTGGTCGAAAACCCATCTACCAGGGGCTTCACCGCGCTGTCAGCCCAACGACCCATCGCCCGCACGAGGTTGGAAAAAGCTCACTGCTCGGCGCCCCACTCCTCGAACCGTCGCACCTCGGTGAACCCCAGCTTCGCGGCGAGTCGCATCGAGCGGTTGTTGGCAGTCTGGGTGCAGAGCACCACCGGCTCACCGGGAATCGCGTCGGCGAACCAGGCGAGTGCCGCCGCGCACGCCTCGGCGGCATACCCGCGTCCCCACGCTTCGGGCAGGAACGTGTAGCCGAGCTCGGCTTCCCCGGCATCCGGACGGACGTGCCCCGGACGCTCCGCGCCGCGCCGATCGAGCGTGACCGTGCCGATCATCGCTCCGCCGAGATCGATCACGAAAAGACCGGGGCGCCGCCCGGGCACTTCAGGCACCGCACTTTCGAGCTCATCGCGCGGTCGCGGGCCACCGAGGTAGGTGTGCACCTCCGGCGATGCGAACAGCTCGATGAACGCCGCACGGTCTCGGGCCTCGGACCGGCGGAGCACGAGCCGTTCGGTCTTTATCGGGGCAGGCGGCCAGGCAACGGGCCCGAGTCCGGTCATATTGGGCAACTTATCGCACGCTGAGGAACGGCGCGGAGTCCTCAACTCCCTCATGCCGACCCGAAAGCCCGGACCGTTGGATCTCCGTGCGATTTTCTGGAAAGCCTGCCTGCCTCCCTTTCGAGCCCGCCTCCCGCGCGCCGACTCGGCTGCATGAGCTCCGTCTCGACCATCATCCCGGCGCCGCACCACGGCCGTCCAGGGGCGCCCGGACCGGCATCCCGGACGTACGTGACGCCGGCGGTGACGGCATCCGCCTACAGCGAGACCTTCCGCTCTTCGGCCTTGAGACCACGGAGTGTCCAAAGCCCGTACAGAGCCAGCAGCGGTTTACCCACAATCCACTCGCCAAGGCGGTAGTCATCCGCCCGCACGAGCCTCTCAGCAAGATCAGGGCGCTGCCGCCGCACGTACACACGGGCCTTGAGCGCGTGAGCCGGCTGGGAGACGATCTTGATGCGGTCGGCATCCTCCAGCAACGGGATCACGTTCGTGATGTTCTCCCATGTCGTCGCGCTCCGGTCTTCGACAAGCACCGTGCCGTCGAACCCGAGCACCGACTTTGCGTAGTCGGCCATCAGCTGGGCTTCCGCAGCACAGCCGCCGATCGCACCCCCGCTGAAGATCACGAGAGTGCTTCGCGCACCGTCCGCGGCAACGGAGCGAATTCCTGCACGAACACGCCAGCGGTTGATGAAGTTCGCCGTCGACTGCGGGTTCCGGTAGCCCAACACGACCACGGCCTCTGATGCGCCCCCGCTGCTCCCCACGAGGGTTCGGGACCAGCGCCGGTTCACCCACTCGCCCCAGGCCAGCGCCGCAGCCCCCGCCATCGCCAGCCCTGTCCTTCGTCGCATGCGGCGACTCTAGGGCACCGCTCGTAGGGGGCAGCGAAGGTACGAGCCGCCCTGCAGAGGACGCATTCCGTGAGGTCTTCGCAAGCGCCCGAAGTCCAAGACTGCACGCCCTCACACACATCCCGGCCGGAAAGGACGAGGGCGGCATGGGCGGGGGAACCGATGGCGCCGGTCGACTCCGGCGCCGGCGCGTGGTGTCGGCAGGTACACCGCCGGCCGGGCGGGCAGGGCCATGGTGGGGAGTCCTGGCCGTTCCTAGCGTGGCCGGCATGGAAGACACGGTTGACAACGGAGAACAGTGCGGCGCCGGGCTCACAGGCGGCACCGGCACGTCCAGCCGCCGGGGCCCTTCGCGGCGGCTCGCCCTGCGAGGGCTCGCGGCCTCGGCGGGCGGCGCGACGCTCGCCGCCGGCGTCGGTGCGTCGACCGCGCGGGCGGCCGGCGCCGGGCGGCGGTGCCCGGGCGTGCGCACGTACGTCCTCGTCCACGGCACGCACAGCGCCGGCGCCTTCTGGACCGCGATCGGGCGGGAACTGGCGCTGCGCGGGCACCGCGTCGTCGCCGTGGACCAGCCGCTGCACGGCACCGAACGGTTCGTGCCGCAGGCGTACCAGACGCAGGACCTGGCGGCTCTCGCGACGGAGCCCTCACCGGTCGCCGCGCTCAGCCTGGACGACTTCGAGGCGCGCGTCACCGACGCCGTACGCCGGGCCGCGCGCCTGGGCGGGCTCGTGGTGCTCGTCGGGCACAGCATGGGCGGCCTGTCGGTCAGCCGCGTCGCGAACGGCGTACCCGGCCTCCTCGCGCACATCTGCTACATGGCCGCCTTCTGCCCGAGCCGCACCATGCCGTCCCTGGACGCCTGCGCCATCTCCCCCGAGGGGCAGAACGCCATCAGTCCCGTGGAGCAGGTCGTCGGCGACCCGGAGACGCTGGGCGCGCTGCGGCTGAACTGGCGCACCGCGAACCCCCGTGACCTGGCGGTCTTCAGGGAGATGATCTGCGCCAACTACACGGACGGCGCCTTTTTGCGGGTGCTGGAAGGCATGCAGACGGACGAGTCGCTGACGGCGTACGCCGGCCGGGCGGTGGGGCACGCGAGCACATGGGGGCGGATTCCGCGCACGTACTTGCGGTTCGGCAAGGACAGGACGGTGGCCACCGAGCTTCAGGACCGCATGATCGCGGAGGCCGACGAACTCACCCCGCACAACCGCTTCATGGTCCACGACTTCCCGGACGCCGGCCACCTGGGCCCGGCCGACCCCGCCCCCGGTGACCGACATTCTGCACGGGCTGCCGCTCCACTGAACGCAGGCGCGGACGGACCGGGTTGACCGAGGGCCGTTCACCCGGACGCCTCCCGCGGCGCGACCGGCCGTGGACCGAGCGGCCCGTTCCCGCGCGTCGCGTAATGAGGCAGCCCGGCGGCGACCACAAGGACTCGGCGGCGGCGCCAGGCCGGTGCCGGCGGTGCCGCCGCCCGGGCGTCCTGGGATCGGTGGACCGGAACAACGGGGGCGGGGCGGCAGGCGCCCCCGGGAACAGGCGCGAAGGACCCGGCCGGGACTACGCCAGGGGGACACGCAGCGCGCCGGTGCCGCTCATGTCCAGCCACACGCTGTCCGGGGAGCGCACCATACGCAGCTCCGCGTGGCCGCAGTGCGGGCAGCGTACCACCAGGCCGGGTGCACGCGTGTAGACGTGCAGCCGCGCCACCGGCTCGATGACGCCGCAGCCGGCGCACCGGCCGCGCGCACTGGTGAGGTCCACGGCGAAGATCTCGGACAGCGGGCCGGCAAGTGCGTTGCCGTCCTGGTATTCCTCGCCTTCCTCACTGCCGGGCTCGTGGTTCATCTCAGCCTCCACTGGGACCGAATCTCTCGGTGCGAATGTTGTCGGGGCGGTGCCCCAGATCGACGAGCAGGTTCGCCGCAGTCTCGACGAATCCGGTGGGGCCGCAGATGTAGCAGACCGGTGAGTTCTCCTTCGGCGGCCAGGCGAAGGCGGCGAGGTCCTCCCGGCGGATCCGCCCGGGCGGGCGTGGCCCGTTCGGGGACATGCGTGTGTAGAGGTACTCCGTCTCCAGACCCGGTTCGCCGCGCTGCAGCTCCGACACGTAATACCGGTCGGCGGGGCTGCGTACGGAGTGGAGCAACCGGAAGGGCGTGACCTGCGTACCCGTACGCCGTGTCCGGATCATGGCCATGAGCGGCACGATCCCGGAGCCCCCGCCCACCAGCAGGACCGGTTCGGTCGGCCCGGGGGACCACACGAACCACCCGCCGACCGGCCCGCGGACCTCGACGGGGTCTCCGACTGCGAGCTGGTCCACCAGGTACGGGGAGACCTCGCCGTCGGCGACCCGCTGCACGGTCAGTTCGAGGCGCTGCCCGCCGGGGGCCGAAGCCAGCGAGTAACTGCGCTGGGCGCTGTAGCCGTCCTCCGCGGTCAGTTTGACGTCGACGTGCTGTCCGGCCAGATGGCCGGGCCAGTCCGGCACGTCCAGCAGGAGTGTGCTCGCCGAGTCGTTCTCCGCCCACCGCTCCACAAGGGTGGCGACCTGCCAGCGCAGGCGCCTGCCTAGTCGCCCTGATACCGCTGCTCGCGCCATGGGTCCCCGTAGTCGTGGTAGCCGAGGCTCTCCCAGAAGCCCGGCTCGTCCCGGACGAGCAGCCGGGCGCCGTGAACCCACTTCGCCGATTTCCAGAAGTAGAGGTGCGGGACGAGCAGCCGGGCGGGGCCGCCGTGCTCCGGAGGGATGTCCTCGCCTTCGTAGGCGTAGGCGATCCAGGCCCGGCCGTCCAGGACGTCCTCCAGCGGCAGGTTGGTCGTGTATCCCCCGTACGAGCTGAACATCACGTAGTCCGCGGAGGTCTCCACCTGCTCCAGCAGCACGTCGAGAGAAACGCCTCGCCATGAGGTGTCGAACTTCGACCACTTCGTCACGCAGTGCAGATCGACCGTCGGGGTCTGGCTCGGCAAGGCCGTCAGCTCGGCCCAGTTCCAGCGGTGCCGGACCCCCGTCTCGGTGGTCACCGTGAACTCCCAGTCCTCCCGGCGGATCAGCGGCGTCGGACCGGCCGACAGCACCGGGAAGTCATGCGTCTCGTACTGCCCCGGCGGCAGCCGGCGGGAGGACTCCCGCGGCCGGCCCCGGAAGCCGGGCGACACCACGCCCACGCCGCACTCCTCCTTTCGCACCACCGGCCGGGCTCCCTGCGCAGGAGCCGCCCGTCCGCGCGCACATTTTCGGAGCCCTTCCGGCACACCTGTCGAAAGGACCCGGTAAGAGACGCAGAGGAAATCGCCGGACTTTTCAGCACCGTACAAGCCGGCTCAGCGGACCGCGATCGGAGAAATGTCCGGTTGGCAGCCGGCTCGCTGGAGGAGGTCTGCCCTCGTCGGGCCCGGATCGGAGGACGCCGCCGGCATCCGGTCCGGTAGCGGGCGCTCACACTCCCCCGAACCTACATCCAATAGACATTTGCCTAATGACAGTAGGTAGATGCATACTCGGTTTCAGTAGATGCGAGCGATGCGGAGGACGACGATGGCCCGGGCGGGACTGACCACGCAGCGTGTGGTCCAGGCGGGGGCCGAGCTGGCCGACGAGATCGGCTTCGAGCAGGTGACCCCCGCGGAGCTGGCCCGGCGGTTCGGCGTCAGGCCCGCGAGCCTGTACTCGCATCTGGACAGTGCCCACGACCTCAAGACGAAGATCGCCCTGATGGCCCTGGAAGAGCTCGCCGACCAGGTGTCCGCCGCAGTGGCGGGGCGGGCTGGCAAAGACGCCCTGACCGCCTTCGCGAACGCCTACCGCGACTACGCCCTCAGGCACCCCGGCCGCTTCGCCGCCGCCCGGTTCCGGCTCGACCCGCAGACGGCGGCAGCCAGCGCCGGCGTCCGGCACGCCCGGATGACGCGGGCGATCCTGCGCGGATACAACCTGGCCGAGCCGCACGAGACGCACGCGGTGCGGCTCCTGGGGAGCTTTTTCAGCGGCTACGTCGAACTGGAGACCGCCGGCGCCTTCGGCCACAGCGACCCCGACGCGCAGGAGAGCTGGACCGGCATCCTCGGCGCGCTCGACACCCTGCTGCGCGGCTGGCCCACCACCTCCTGACCGGCCGCCCCGGCAGCACCCTCCGGCGTCATGCCGGCCACCCTCTGCAACCACGGAGACCGAGGACATGCACACCGAGCACGACTGGACCACCACCCCGGTCACCTCAGACCTCGTGCGCGGCGCTCTCGACCTGGAAGACACCGGGCGCGGCGCACTGCCCCACCGGCTGCCCGCGTACGCCCGCGCGCAGATCCCCGACGGCCAGCTCGCGATGGCCCAGTCGCAGCCCTCCGGCGTAAGGCTGACCTTCCGC
>NZ_AXVU01000056.1:0-28896 GCF_000482585.1 Streptomyces sp. CNQ329
CGCCAGGAAGCAATAGCCGACCAAGCCCCGCGACCACCAGCCCTGCCCCAACCTCACCAGGAAACGGACATCAGATCACGAACCGCCCTCTCAGACCTCGCGCCGTCACCTCGATGATGACGGCGACATCGAAGACCGCAGCCGAAAGATCCACTATGCCCCTGCAGATCACGGGGCCCACACGCGACGCCTGCTCGAAGGCCGCCGCGCGGAAAAGGGCATGCTTCTGGAAGGTCGACTCGCGGAAATCGGCATCGCCTTGGAATCTTGCCCCGTCGAACCGGCCGCCGCCCTGGAAGGTCGCTCCGTCGAACCGGCCGTTGCCCTGGAAGGACGCCGCGTCGAACGCAGCGTCACCCCCGAAAGTCGCCCTGTAGAAAACGGCGCCGCCCTCGAAGATCGCCCCTCCGAAGTCGCCGCGGCCCAGACGGGGCCGCCCGGTCGCGGGGTCGCGCACCGCATTCAGCAAGCTGTTCAGGAGAGGTGCGTCGAAAGTCGTACCGCGATGGTGGAGATCGCTTCCCGGGCTGAGGGCCGTCAGGTAGGCGTCGCGGTCAGCTTCGGTGAGGTGGGCTAGGCACCCGTCGTGCAGCTCCGGCTCGCCCACACCGCCGTCGACCGGCATGCGCAGCACGCGATGGCCCCGGCACCCCACCGGGTCCCCGCTCGGGTCGGCGCCGCGACCGCAGTACGGATAGTCAGGTGGCGCAGCCGAGTCGGTGGCGGTCATATCGTCCATGACGCGGCCGGCCCGATGCCGGTTGCCACGGCTCTGGAGCACCCGCTGGACAAGGCCGGCCTTCGGGGAGCAGCCCTCTGCGCCCCCTGATGTCAGCCATCTTGGGCTTCGGCGCCCACACGGTGCGAACGCGTTCAGTGGTGCTTCCAGTTGAGGGCCTCCCGCCTTCTTCCCTATATCCGCGCCTCCACTGCGCTCTCCGCCAAGCGGAGGTTCGTCTTCACCCGGCTACCAGCAGGAGGATTCGGGCGCCCCGAGCGCCTCGACGCGACGGGCAGCCCGCCGCGGACGACGGCGACGGGGCCGGACCTCTCCCGAGAGGACTTGTGGAGAAGTAGTCGGCGGCCCAGCACCCCCTTGACCCAGCGCGCTGACGTGCAATTTCCTTGCCCCCTCTGTTCCTTGCGAGGCAACCGGAAAGGCAACCTGAGGGGCGACCCGAGAGGCACGTAAAGGGGCAAGCCGAAGTGCAAGCTGAGAAGCAACCTTGATCAGCACCGTGACCGGCATGCCGGGCCGCGGGCTGTCCAGGAGAAACCGGGCCTCAGCTCAAGTCGACGTCGAGGTGGTCGATGTCGGTGACGGTCACCTCCAGGCCGACCGCGCGGCGGCCTCGGTCCTGGAAGTAGGCGTGCCCGAGGCCCGAGGCGAGGATGTCCCGCAGCTCTGCTGGAGCGGGCTCGGCGGAGCACAGCGCGCCGCCGGGCGTCGACGCCCCCCAGGCGATCACCCATGCGGTACGCGGAGACGCATCTCAGCGGTCGATCGGAAGTGCCCCGTCCAGACCGCTCTCGCGCAGAATGCGCCGGACAGTGTCGTCCAGGGTGCTGTCAGCGTTGATGACGCTCTCCATGTCGCCAGGCAGCAGGTCTCTCTCCCGGTACCAGTCGTTGAGGTGGTCGGGCGTGACGTGTTGGAGGTATTGGGCGTCGGCTTTGGTCGCGTGCCGGCGCACTGTCTCCTCGTACGGCACGTCGAGGTAGTAGCAGCGCGAGACGCCGTGGTGAGCGCGCACCAGGTCCTGGAGCATGGGGCCGTAGCGGTCGGCGTACAGGATGCCTTCGATGACGACGTGAAAGCCGTTGTCGAGGGCGTAGCGGGCGGTGAGGTCGATCAGGCCGATGTTGGCGCCGCCGGGCCGGTCGCGTTCGCGCAGCACGATCCGGCGCAGGTTGTCCTGTGCGACGATCGCGAGGTTGCGGCCGAACTTCTCGCGCAGGCCGGCCGCGATGGACGACTTCCCCGAGGCGCTGTTGCCGCGGAGCACGATCAGGCGCGTGTCGCTGGTCCCCACGGTGCCGTGCGCGGCCTCAGTCACCGCGGCTGACCTGGATGCGGCTGTCATGGAAGCTCCCTTTCCTTGACCAGGCGGAACCGGCGGTGGGCCTCCAGGCGCTCCGCGTCGGCCGTCTCCTCGCCGCGCTGAACGCGGGCGTCGCCAGACTTCACGAGTTCCGTGGGAGCGAGCCGGACGTCGTCGGCGTCCTGGCCCGTGGCTCCCGCAAGCCGGTCCAGGGAGGTGAGGGTCTGTGTCGGTTCACCCAGATCGTCGACCAGGTGGTTGATGAGGGTGTCGAGGAGCGTGCCGGTGCGCATCATCCAGCGGATCCCGTCGAGGCGCTCGGTGAGTGCGGGGTCCGGGGGGCAGCAGGTCACCGGGCAGCGGCAGCGCGGCGGGCATCGACCACCGGGTGCCGCCCGGCGCCTCCTCGCGGCGGGCCAGGCCCCACGTCAGGAAGAGCTCGGACAGGTCACGCACGGTGGTGGGCACCGGGAAGCCGGCCGTCGTCAGCATGGTGCTGAACTGCTCCCAGCGGGCTGCCTCGCATGCCTCGCGGCCCTCCGTCGCGGCCTCGGGGTCCCATTCCTCATCCGGCCAGGAGAAGGTGAGTGCGCCGTCGAGGTCGCCGCCGATCATGTCCCAGTGGCCGTCGAAGATCTCGTGTACCAGGTCGTCCAGGGAGCCGGTGAAACCGGGCTGGCACGCCGTCCCGATCAGCAAGCCCTGCCGGGGCAGGACGTGCTCCCCGGCCCGACATCCACCAGTTGTTGGGCATCGCCAGGTCCCGGCGCGGCGCCGCGCCGGCCTCGATCGGGCGATATCGCTGGGGGCGGAGAACCCGCCGCCGATCTCCGGCCGTCGTCGGTAGATGACTTCGCCATGAGTTCGGCGATCACCTCCGAACTCAGGCCGGTGACCTGGTGACTGCGAATGACCGCTGCACGCATCGGGTTCCCCACCACGCAAACCATGGTCCGCGATCAAGGTCTCGACGTGCCACTTCCCACCATGCACGAGCTCGTTAGGGGTAACGAAGGCGTACCAGGTGCTCGGCGGCGGGTGCTGCTTCAGGCGCACCGATGCGGCGGTAGATGCTTACCGCCTCGCGGAGATCTGCCAGAGCGGCCTGATCTGAGCCGGAACGCGTGTGGCAGAGCGCGGCTCCCCTGAGGGCATGTGCCTGGTCAAGCGGAGAGCCCACGCGGCGGGCCACTTGCAGGGCCTCACGGTAGACGGCGAGTGCGTCCTCTGCTGCGACGGTGTCGGCCCGGAGCGCGCCGGTGGCGTTGAGCACGCTGGCTTCGCCCTGGCCGTCGCCCAGCCTGCGGAAAAGGGCTGTGGAGCGGCGGAGCAGTTCGTCCGCCGCCGGGTGATCGCCCGTCAAGTGCCGTACATGGGCCAGGTCGCGCAATGCATTAGCCTCCCCGTGCAGGTTGCCGAGGTCGCGGTACACGCCGAGCGCCCGCTGCTCCAACTCCGCTGCACTGGCGAGGTCGTCGGCGTCGGCGCGCAGGCGGCCCAGGTCGCGCAGCGCGTTGGCCTCGCCGAGGCGGTCGCCCAGGTCGCGGTAGAGGTCCAGTGCCTGCTCCTCCAACGCCCCCGCCATCGCGTACTCCCCGGTCAGATACCGGACACGGCCAAGCTCCCACAGCGCGTTGGCCTCGCCGAGGCGGTCATCGAGGTCGCGGTAGAGGCGAAGCGCCTGCTCCTCCAATCCGGCCGCTGCGCTGAAGTCGCTGGTGACGGCGCGCACGCGGCCCAGGTCCCGCAGCGCGTCTGCTTGGCCGAGCCGGTCACCCAGCTCAACGTAAGTCCGCAACGCCCGCTGCTCCAGCTCGGCCGCCACCGTGAAGTCGCCGCCGAGGTATCTGACGCGGCCCAGTTCCCACAGCGCGTCGGCCTTGCCTAGCTGGTCACCCGCCCGGTTGGCCGCGGCGATGGCACTCTGGTGCAGGGCGATGACCGTGTCCCTGGAGCCCCGGCGGCGCAGGAACGCGGAGATGGCGGCGGTCAGGCGGACGACACGGGTGTGCCGTGCGGTCTTTGAGGCGTATCGGATGCAGGCGAGGACGCCGTTCCGTTCGGTGAGCATCCATGCCAGTGCCTGCTCTGGAGTATCGAGGGCGGGGAGGGACAGCGAGCGGCCGGGAGCCGCAGGGCGCGTGCGCGGCGTGTCGCCGAGGAGACGGTCCGCCGTCTGCGCGGCGTGCTGATAGTAGTCCAGCAGCCGTTCCGTGGCCCCCTCGCGGTCCTGGGGCGGGTCCTGTTTCGCGAGGTTGCGGGCGTACGCGCGGACGAGGTCGTGGAAGCGGTAACGGCCTGGGGCAGGCTGGTCGATGAGGTGATCCTCAAACAGCGCCTCCAGGTCGCAGCGGGCCTGGGTAGGCGGGATGCCGCCCAGTGCTGCCGTGGCGTGCACGCTCATCTCTGTGCCAGGGTGCAGGCCGAGGCGGCGGAAGAAGCGCCGGCGGGTGGCTGGCAGGCCGCGGTAGGACATCTCGAACGCGGCGGCCACGGCCTTTCTGCTGGTGGCCAGCTCGTTCAGCCGGTCCTGCGCTTGCTGGAAGGCAGCAGCGAACTCAGCGACATGCGCCCCGCTGCGATGCAAGCGCCCGGCGAGTAGCGCGATCGCCAACGGGAGATGACCGCACTGCTCGGTCAGCTCGCCCACCAGTCGTGCGTCATCCCCGGCGGGTGAGAGCCGGGCCAGCTCGGTGAACAGCCGGACCGCCCGGTCCTGTGTCAGCGGGCGGAGTTCAAGGGCGTCGGCGCCTTCGAACGCGACGAGGCGGTTGCGGCTAGTGATCAGGACGAGCGAGCCGGGGGTGCCGGGCAGCAGCGGCTCGACCTGCTCCTCGGCCAGGGCATCGTCCAGTACGAGCATCACCCGCTTTCCCGCCAGCCGGTCGCGCCACTTCAAGGCGCGCCCGTCGAGTGTGGAGGGTACTTCCTGGGGTGCCAGTCCGCTGGCGACCAGAAGGGAGGCCAGGACCTCGGCGGGGTCGACCGGGCTCTGCCCTGGGGTGTAGGCGTGCAGCCGCACGAACATCTGGCCATCGGGATAGCGGTCCGCAAGGAGGTGGGCGGCGCGCGTCACCAGCGCCGTCTTACCCACTCCCGGCATGCCGTCGACGACGCACACCGACACCCGCCCGTCGCGGTCAGCTAGGCGCAGCAGACGGGAGAGGTCCGCATCGCGCCCGCTGAAGGAGACCACGTCACGGGGCAGCGTGTGGAGTGCGGCCATGGCTGGCGTCGGCGCTGCATGAGTCGTGACGTGTACGTCCCGACCCGCGATGTACGCGTGCGCCGCCCCGTGCGCGTGCGCCTCGATGACCGCGGGGGAAGGGGTGCCCCGGCTGTCGTCCGGGTCCGCTGTCATGCGCCGGTGATGTGCTGATCGCCGCCGGCCATGTAGACCCGCGCACTGTCGCGGGCTTCCGCGCGCATGACGACCGCGCGCGCCTGGTCCCCTTCGCCGGGTGATAGGGCAGGGACGAGGTGTTCGTCCAGCAGCCGCCTCAGCTCGAGGGCGAACGTGGGATCCTCGTCCAGGAGTTGCTGCAGGCGCAGCCGCCAGGTGCCCGCGAGAGCCTGCTCGGTCTCCGTGTCCACATCCGATCGGGCAGCCATCACTCGGGCGCGCAGCTCGTCCAGGTCGGTGCCTATGTGCGCTGCCTGCTGTGGACGCACCCGCCGCCACCATCCGGCGACGGCGTCGCGGACATGCTGCCAGCCGTCTGTGGCCGCCGCACTGACCAGCGCGCTGCCAGTGGCTAAGACGATCGGATCCATACCGCCTCCCGCACGCAGCGTGTCTCTTCAGTGACTCTATATGAGTTAGCCCAGTGCCATCAGACGGCGATGATGATGACGGTGGGCAGGGCGGTGACGTAGGAGAAAGAACCCCGCCGCCGGGACGGTCCGTGCGCTGCCTGATGATGCAGGGGTCCGCATCCGGCCGGGCTGGCGGCGAGGATTCGGGAGCAACACGTCACGAAGTACAGGTCGTCTGCCGGTCAACACTCCCCCGGCCTGTAGCCGGGCAGGGGGCGACCGCACGACAGGCCCGCCTCAGCCGCGGCCCGGTCGACGGACAGACCGCGGTGGTCCCCGGCAGCCGTGAACACCGCCAGTGGGGCCCGTTCGATCAGCTGCTTGACATGCTCTGCCTCCTCCTCTTCGGAGACGGGCGCGTGGCTCGTCATCCGCTACAGCGTGACCTGCGCCGCCGGATGGGGCCGGCTCTGGGGGGCGGAGATCGGGGACGCGATCGAGATCTCGGCAGCAGACGCCGAACCGCGCCGGGTGGTCGTCAGAAGCAAAGCCGACACGGACGCCTACCTCTTCACGCCGATGGTCGGTGTAAAGAGCCGGGACAGTCTGAAACTGTGCTTCATCCCAGCGGGCGAAGAAGACACCGAGTGCTTTGCGCCCTGACACCTATGCCCAGGACGGGCTGCATACCTGGCCAGCGCTGTCGGACTACGCCGACAGTCGCGGACCACAAGCACTGCTGCAGTTCTCTCCCAAGCCCGCCACCGTGGAGGCATGCTTCAGAGCCCACGGTCCGCTGCACCGGCCCGGCCGGCATGGATTCATGGCTGCCGGTGTATGTCGCAGCGCAGGACGCCGTAGGGCGTGCGGACCGAGGCGCGGACCCAGTCGACGCCCTCCGGCAGTTGCGGCCGGGCGCGCGCTGTGCGGCCCCAGCCGGGCTCGGTGGGGCGCAGCCCGGCCAGGGTGTGGAAGAGCCAGTCGTCGAGGGTGCCCAGGAAGTAGTGGCCCCTGGAGCGGGATTCCTCGCTCCAGTGCTCCCACAGTGTGGTCGCGCCGCGCTCGACCCAGTAGCCCCAGCTGGGATGGGTGACCCGGGTGGCGACGGTGTGCGCCAGCTGGAGGTGCCCGTAGGCGGTGAGGGTTGGCAGCAGGAACTTGGTGGCGAGCGCGCCGGTGGCCAGGTGGCCTCCGCGGGCGCGGATGTCGGCGGCCAGGGCGTCGGCGGTCCGGCGCGCGGTCGGGGGCGGCAGCAGCCGCAGGGCCAGCGCCAGCACGTGGTGGGCCTGGCGGAAGCCGGCGTCTCCCCGGCCCGCCACTACCGGTGCCCCGTCCCCGCCGCCCGGGGGTCGTACGAACGTGCGCCGGAACGCGGTGCGGATCCGGGCCGCCGTACGCCGCCAGCGTGAGGAGTCGGCCGGCCGGCCGAGGGTGTCGGCGGTGTCGGCCAGGGCGAGCGCCATGGCGTGCAGGAATGCCGTGGCTGCGACCCGGCGGTCCTCCGGCGGGTTGCCGCCTTCGGGGTCGGTGTCCGGGCTCACCCAGTCGCCGAGTGTGGTGTCGGCCAACCCGCCGGGGCTGCGGGCCAGTTCGTACTCCAGGTAGGAGACCATGTCGGGCCACAGCTCCGCGAGGATGCGGCGGTCGCCGGTGTAGCGGTGCAGCCACCACGGGCCGAGTATCAGCGCGGCGTGCCAGGTGGGGGCGGGCGACCAGTCCATGCGCCAGCCGCCGAAGGGGGCGATGACGGCCGGGGCGCCGCAGCCGTGCCGGGAGTCGGCGACGTCCGTGAGCCACTTGGCCACCAGTTCGTGAGCGTCGAAGTTGAGCAGGAACAGCTCGGTGCCCAGCATCCCGTCACCGGTCCAGCCGTTCTTCTCGTAGGCGGGGGTGTCGGTGGGCAGGTGGTGCAGGTTGTTGGCCACCGTGCGGCAGGTCAGCTCGTGCAGTCGGGTGAGCAGCGGGTCCGAGCAGGCGAAGCTGCCGGTGCGGCGGACCAGGGTGCGGGCCGCCTCCGCGGTCAGCGCGGGCGGCCCGGTCAGCCCGGGGGCCCGTACCTCCACGTACTGGAAGCCCTGGTAGGTGAAGCTCGGCCGCCAGTCGAGCGCCGGGTCGTCGAGGGTGACTCGGTGCGTCTGGAACCGCCCGTCGTAGTAGCCGCGGTCGTCTTCGGCGCGGACGGTGCCGTCGGGGTGGAGCAGTTCCCCGTGCCGCAGCTCGACCGTCGTCGGGCCGCGGCCGGGGGCGGCGGGGACCTTCATCCGTACCCAGCCCGCCAGCACCCGCGGGAAGGCGAACACCCAGTGCCCCGGCGCCCGTTCGGTGATGGATGCCGGGGCGAGGGTCTCGGTGACCCCGATCGGGGGCTGCCGCTGGTGGCAGAGGCGGCCGCGGGGGCCCGGCACCACGCGGGCCGGGCGCCAGGCCGCATCCTCGACGTGGTCGTGGGTGGCGTAGCCGGGCCGCTCGTGGCGGATGTCGTAGTCCTCCCCGGCGTAGAGGTCGTCGGCCCGGGTGGGGCCGTCGACGGTGTGCCAGGAGCCGTCCGAGACCACCGTGCAGGTGGCGCCGGCCCCGTCCCGGGCCAGGAGCAGCAGGCGCATCCGGGGCGGTCCGTGCCACGGCGCTGTGTGCCAGTCCCAGGTGTTGCGCCGGGTCATGCTGTGGAAGCCGCGGCCCAGTTCGGCGCCGAGCGCGTGCCGGCCTGCCCGCAGCGCCGCCGTCACGTCGCTGACGACGTACTGGACGCGGACGTCGTAGTCGGTGAACCCCGGGCTGAGCAGGTAGGGCTGGACGGGCGTGCCGTCCAGCTCGACCCGGGCCCAGCCGCCCGCTGCCACCACCAGGTACGCCTCGACGGGCTCGAAGGGCAGGGTGAAGGGGCGGCGCAGCAGCGGGGCCGCTGTTGCGCCCTCGGGGCCGGCCAGCCAGGAAGCGCCGTGCCAGTCGCCGTCCACCACCCCGGTGACGAAGGTGGAGTCGGCGGTCAGCCGCCGACCGCCCACCCATACCTGGACCGTCCAGCGGTGGCGGCGCAGGGGGGCAAGGGGCGGCCCGCCGTAGGCGATCTCGGTGGTCCGGGTGGTCTCCACCCGGCCGCTGTCCCAGCGCACGCCGTCGCGGTCGCGCACCAGCAGCCGGTGGGCGAGGGGCGCGACCGGCCGCCCGGTGGTGTCGGTGACGAGCCACGCGAACCGGGGCACGACATCGATGCCGACGGGCTCGGCGGTGTGCTCGACGGTCAGCCCGCCCACCTTCACGCTCATTGCAGGCGGTAGTGGAAGACGGCGGTGGGCGGGTGCGCGACGCGCAGAACGTGGGCCTGGGCGCGGGCGTCGGCGAAGTAGGTCCGGTCCAGCGCCGTCACGCTCGCCTGCAGCGGCTTCTCCCAGCGGATGTCCAGGGTGACCCGGCCTCGCCGGAGGCGCAGGCCGCTGGCGGTGACGGTGCTGCCGATGCGCACCGGGCCGCTACCGATCCAGACCAGCTGGTCGTTCGCGCGCAGTACCAACGGTACTTGCTCGGTCGCCTCGCCGACGACGGTGAGGCGCCGGGTGATGGAGTGGTCGCTCAGCAGGGCGGCGCCGGTGACGTTGCCCTGCGGGCTGCGCCAGGTCAGGCCGAGGTCGCGGACGCCGGCGACCTCCTTCCCGGTCAGCTCCGCGCCGTCTGCCGGGTCGCCGTCGAAGTAGCGCACGGCGAGGTCCGAGGCGGCGTCGGTGGCGCCGTTCGGCAGCACGGTCGCCCAGCAGTCGGTGTTGCTGTTGTGGCCGCTGTGCACGAACGTGCCGGCGTCGGGGTGCCAGATGAGGGAGGGCCCGGAGCGGACGAGACTCGTCGCCTGGGGGCCGTAGTGGGCCATCGTGTAGTAGCCGGGGCGGCGTACGAAGAGGTAGTCCTCGCCGCCCGGGTCGCGGCGCAGCTCGGTGAAGCGGCGGGAAGCGAGGTAGGGCAGGGTGGCGATGGCGGCGGTCTTGGCGGCGGTGGAGGGGTAGCGCTCGCCGTAGGGGATGTTGACGAGGATGCGCGGGTTGGTGGCCCCGCGCTCCTGCTGCGGGACGGGGGCGGGGTCGGCGGCCCAGGCGGTGCGCTGGGCGGTGCGGTCCTCGGCGGTGGGGTAGAACGCGGCCATCGCCGGGACGAGCGGGGTGAACCAGGAGCCCAGATCCCGCTGCTGGGGCTCGGCGGTGACGTCGTCGAGGTAGTACATGGGGGTGCGCGCGGAGCCGGCGGTGTTGGCGATGAAGCCCGCGCCGTCCGGCTCGCGGACCAGGTTGTAGCCGAGCCAGTCGGCCAGCCGTTCGACCATGGCGACCAGTTCGGGCTTGTCGTGGTGGTCGAGGATCTCCACGATTTCGGAGAGGGTGACGTTGAGGTTGTAGGCGATGTCCATGCCGCGTGGCTCGTAGAAGTACCCGGCGGGGCTCTGGCCGCGGGCGGCGATGTCCGCGATCCGGTCGTGCAGTTGCGCGCGAAGGGCCGGGGCGGGATCCAGGTGCAGCGCGAGGGCGGCCCCGGCGAGACCGGCCATGGGCTGGTTGACGAACTCGATGGGCCCGTGCTGCCAGACCCCGGTGTTGCCCGGGTCGAGGAACCAGGTGACCGCCCGGCGCAGCGCGGCCGCGATCGCCTGCTGCGTCTCGGGCAGGTGCCCGGTGCGCCGCAGGTCCTGGAGGGTCTTGGAGAGGTAGCCGAGGGCGAAGGCGGTCGCCGCCCGGGAGTGCTCGTCCGCAGCGTACTCGGGCCAAGAGCCGTTCTCGTGCTGGAGCGAGAGGTAGTGGCCCAGTGCCGCGTCCAGCCGGGCCAGCAGCGCGGGATCGCCGTGGTACGGGTTCCAGGGGCGTTCGGTGGTGGCGAACCAGGCGAGGGTGCGTACATGTTCCTGGATGCGGGCGTTGAAGGGCTCGGTGGGGGTGCGCCACCATCCCCCGGCCATCCAGCCGTGCTGCTCGGAGCCGTCGGTGACGATCTCGTTGACCATCGGCGCCAGGGTGGCGAGGTAGGGCGCGAGCCGCTGTTCTGGGTGGCTGAAGAGGCTGCGGTCCGGCGCCCCGGCGGGCAGCGGCGCGATCGTGGGCAGGCCGGCCTCGGCCGCCGTGGGCTGGTCGGCGGGCGGCTGGGCGGCGAAGGTCGCCGGTATCGCCCCGCCGGTGGCGGTGAGCAGCGCTCCGGTGCCCGCGCCGACCAGCAGGGTGCGGCGGGAGAGTCCGGGCATGAAGCGGCCCGTCCCGGCCGCGGGACGGGAGGGGCGGCCGGCGGGGAGGTGGGACGGTGTGGTGGGTTCGGCCATGGTGGTGTCCTTTCAGCCCTTCAGCCCTTCAGCCCGGAGGCGAAGCCCTTGATGATCGTTTTCTGGAGGAGGAAGTAGACGAGCAGGATCGGCAGGATCGCGAGGACCATGCCGGCGAAGATCACGCCCCAGTTGGTGCTGAACTCGCCGCGGAAGGCGAAGATGGCCACGGGGAGTGTCTGCTGATCGCTGCCGCCGACGTAGAGCAGCGGTGTGAGGAACTCGTTCCACACGTTGATCGCGGAGATGATCACCACGGTGCCGGTGACCGGGCGCAGCAGCGGGAAGACGACGGCGAGGAAGGTACGCAGGGTGCCGGCGCCGTCCACCCGGGCGGCTTCCTCGTACTCCCGGGGCAGCGCCCGGGTGAAGCCGGCGTAGAGAAAGACCGTTATCGGCAGCTGACTGCCGATGTTGAAGATGATCAGTGAAGTGTAGGTCTGGAGCAGGTTGGCGTCGCGCATCAGCTGGTAGAGCGGCACCATGCCCAGCTGGAGCGGGATCATGATGCCCAGCAGGAAGAGCAGGTACGTGGCGTAGCTGACGCGGCTGGCGCGGCGGGCGAGCGTGTAGGCGGCCGGCGACCCCAGCGCGACGAGCAGGGCGACGCTGAGGACGGCGACGACGGTGGAGTTGAACAGCGCCTGGCCGAGCGCGGCCTCGCGCCAGGCGGTGGTGTAGTTGTCCAGGTGCAGCCCGGAGGGCGGGCCCAGCGGGTCGGCGGCGACCTGGTCCGGGGTTTTCAGGGAGATGCTGAGGAAGACGTAGAAGGGGAATGCGAACAGCACCCCCGCGCCGATCATCGTCAGCTCGCCCAGCGCGGCGCGCGCCCGGCGGATGCCGCGCTTGCCGGTGCGGCGGTGCGGGGCGCTCATGTGTCCACCTCGAAGCGTCTCAGCGTGCGCAGCTGCACCATGGCGAAGGCGAAGACCAGCATGGTGAGCACCAGGGCGATGGCCGCGCTGTAGCCGAACTCGCCGGAGACAAATGCCTCCTTGTACATGACCACCGCCAGCGTTTCGGTGGCGTAGCCGGGGCCGCCGCCGGTCATGGCGAAGACCTGGTCGAAGAGTTTCAGGCTGCCGATGAGGGTCAGGGACAGCGCGATCGTGGTCGCCGGCAGCAGCAGCGGCAGGGTGACCGAGCGGAACCGCTGCCAGACCCCGGCGCCGTCGATGGCGGCGGCCTCGTACAGTTCGGCCGGGACGCCCTGGAGGCCGGCCAGGTAGATGACCATGGTCAGTCCGGCGTTCTGCCAGATGATGATGGCGATCACCGAGCCGAGCGCGAGGGAACCGTCGCCCAGCCAGTTCTGCTTCAGGGCGCCCAGGCCCACCTCGTCCAGGGCGGTGTTGAGCGGACCGGTGGGCGTGAGGACGTACTGCCACAGGAAGCCGATGATCAACGGTGGCAGCAGCGCGGAGGCGAAGAAGAGGGTGCGCAGTACGTTGCGGCTGCGCAGGCGGGTGTTGAGCGCCAGGGCCAGGCCGAGCCCGGCCGCCGTCTGGACGACCGTGCAGGCCGCGGCGATCAGCAGGGTGTTGACCAGGGCGGAGCGCGCGGAGTCCGCCGTCAGCAGCTGGCGGAAGTTGTCCAGGCCGACGAAGTTCGCGCCGCCGGCCCGGCCGGTCCAGTCGGTGAACGCGTACAGCCCGCCGGCAACCGCCGGGTAGAGGATCACGACGCCGTAGATCAGGAGCGCCGGGAGAACGAAGAGATAGGGTGCTCCGGCACGGCCGGGGCTGCGCGGGCCCCGCCCCCTGTCCGGTCGCCGGCGGCCTCGTCCGACCGCGGCCGGACGAGGCGGTGCGGAGGCGGTCACGGGGCGCCCTTCGCGTACTGCTTGTCCATCTTGCGCAGCAGCTCCGGGACGTCGATCTTCCCGTCCAGCAGCTGCTGCCCGGACTGGAGCAGCGTCTGCTGGGTGTCTCCGTTGGTCCACAGGTAGTTGGCGTAGGGTGCGGTACGGCCCTCCTCCACCAGCGGGAGCACCTCGGCCAGCGGGGAGTCCTTCGCATCCGGGGTCTTGCCGAGGCCGGGCAGGACGCCCAGGGTCTTTGCGTAGCGGTCCACGTTCTTCGGTCGGGAGAGGAAGTCGAGGAACTTCTTGGCCTGCGCCACCCGCGGTGAGGCGGCGTTGACAGCGAGGAAGTCGGGGGCGGTGGGGAGCATCGTCGCCCCGGGGTCCTCATCGGCGGGCAGCGCGAAGAGGCCGAACGTCTCAGCCCCGTCGGGTGCGTAGTCGTAGAGCTGGGGGAGCCCGGCCGAGACCAGCAGCGTGATCCCCGCCTTGCCGCGGGCCAGTTCCTGCTGGGCCTGGTCGGGTGGGGTGCCCAGCGCGTGAGGGGTGAAGTACTCCGACAGCTTGGTGAGCTTGTCGAAGACCTCCGTCCACGCGGGCTCCTCGGCGAAGCTCGTCTTCCCCGCGCGCATCCGCTCGTCGAGGTCGGGCTGCTCGGCGTGGACGAGGGTCCCGGCCAGGGCGTAGACGTAGAACTGGAGGTAGATGCCCTCGACCAGCCCGGCGGCGATCGGAGTTTTGCCCGCCTTCTTCAACGTCTCGCAGGCGTCGAGGAGTTCGCTCCAGGTGGTGGGCACCTCCAGGTCCAGCTCGGCGAAGACCTCCTTGTTGTAGGCCGCCACGATGGCGTTGCGGCCCACCGGGTAGGCGACGGTGCGATCCCCGGCCTGCGCCAGCACGGCGGTGCTGTCGTCGAGCCGGTCCGCCCACGCGGAGTTTGAGAGGTCGGCCAGTTCGTCGGTCTGGCCGAGCACGCCCGCCGAGACCGGGCTGGAGTATCCCGGGGAGACGCGTATGACGTCGGCCGCGGTACCCGAGGTGAGTTGGACGCGCAGCTGCTGGTTCAGCTCCTCCGCCGCGGCGTGGGAGGCGTCGAAGGTGACACCCTCCTGCTTCTCGTAGGCGGCGTACAACTCCTTCAGTCCGGTGTTCTGCTCCGGACTGGTGTAGGCGGACAGGGTGGTGGATGTGCCGGCTTCGTCGCCGGACCGGACGAATCCGCAGCTGGGCAGGGCAAGGACGGCGGCCACTGCGGCTGCGAGTGCGACCCGGACGCGGGGGCGCCGTCTGGCTCGGACGCTGGTGCTCATTTTTTCCGTTTCTCCTTCACCGGCGGGGCGGGGCTGGGCGGGATGGCGGGATGGGACCGACCGGTCCGGTGGGCGGCCGCGGGGCGACCGTGACGTCCCCGGGGACGATCGCGCCGGTGGCTCGCAGGGTGCGGTGGATCGCGGCGACAGGGACGTCCTGGACGGGGGTGTCCGTCGCCGCGGAGAGGGCGGCGACCGTACCGGCCGCCTGGCCCGTGGCCATGCACGAAGCCTGAACCCGGTAGGCCGAGTTGGCCTCCTGGTCCCCGGCCACGGACCGCCCGGCGACCAGCAGCGCCCCCGGACCGTCCCGGGGCACCATGGCGTCCCGGGGAATGGTCGGCAGCACTCCGTAGTCCAGGGGGCGGATGTCGACGCCGTCGCCGTCGGAGCGGTGCACGTCGATGGGGTAGAAGCTGTAGGAGACGGCGTCGTCCCACAGACGTCCGCCGCGGTAGTCGTCGACGGTGACCCGGGCGAGGCCGTCGATGGTGAACGTCTCCCGGATGCCGGTCTCCACCGCCCAGGAGTCGATGGTCAGCCCCTCCAGGCCCGGTTGTGCGCGCAGGAACCGGAAGATCCTCAACAGGGCGCGGCGACCGGCGAGTTCGGCCTGGGTACGGGTGTCGCTCGTACCGCCGTCCACGCCGGTGACGTGGATGGCGTTCTCCCCGCGGTGGCGCAGCAGCTTGCCCAGGGGATGGACGGCCGACTGGAAGTCCTCGGCTCGCAGGACGCCTTCGGCCAGCGCCGCGTCGTAGGCCCGGTCGAGGGCGGCGAGATCGAGATCGTCCACAGCGAGGTGGTCGTAGCCGCCGAATCGCACCATCAGGGTGCCCGGCTGCTGCCGCGGATTGCGCCGCCGGGCGAGTCCGGCCAGCGCCACCACGTCGGCGTCGCCGGTGCAGTCCACGAGGCGGCCGGCCCACACCTCGCGCAAGCCCTCCTTGCCGCAGAGGACCACGCGCCACCGGGAGTCGGTCCACTCGACCTCGGCAACCATCGTGTGCAGCAGCGGCTCGGCCCCGGAGACGAGGACGGTGCGGTCGGCGAGCGCGGCGTAGACGGCGGGGTTGACGGGCACCTGGAGCCGGTAGTGGGGCAGGTCCCAGCGGGAGAAGTCCGGCAGCGCGGTGCCGCCGACCTCGGCGGCCTCGCGCACCAGCCGCCAGCCGATCCCGGCGATGATCTGGTGCCCCCAGGCGTGGAAGAGGCCCGGCAGCGCGACGCCGGCGACCGTGGTCGTCCCGCCCAGCGCGCCGTTCTTCTCCACCAGGCCGGTGCGTGCGCCCAGTCCGGCGGCCTGAGCCGCAGCGCAGATACCGGCGGGGCCGCCGCCGACGACGAGCACGTCGAGGTCCTCACGCACGGTGGCCCCGCTCGTCGTCCGGGGCGCCCAGCAGGACCGACAGCTCGGCGGCGGACGCGGTGGTCGCCGCCCGCAGCCGCTCCTCGTAGGCCGGGGAGCGCCGGGCCGAGGGGTACCCGAGGCAGAGCGCGGCGACGACCCGTCCGCTGTGGTCGCGCACCGGCGCGGCGATCCCGCAAACCCCGGTGACCTCCTCCTCGTGGTTGGTCGCTACGCCCCGCTCGGCCACCGCCGTCAGTTCCGCCAGCACCGTCTGCCGGTCGAAGGCGGTACGCCCGGAGGCGAGCAGCCGGTCCCGCTCGGCCTCCGGCAGTCCGGCCAGCAGCACCTTGCCCGCGGCCGTGTGGATGAGCGGTTCGACCGGCTCGGACGCCGAGCGCATGGTGGTGGGGTTGACATTGAGCAGCTGCGGTCCGACGAGCACGCTCACGTCCACCCGGCGGCCGTGCTGGAGCGTGGCCAGCTGCACGGTCTCCTGGCTTGTCTCCCACAGCTCGCGCAGCACCGGGGCGGCCACCGCACCGAGGTCGTTCTGGAGCGTGTAGGTGCGGTTCAGCTCGAAGAAGCGCGGGCCCAGTACGTAGCGGCGGGAGGACTCGATCTGCACGACCAGCCCGTGCATCACCAGCGCGGAGAGCAGGGTGCGGCCCGTGGAGGCTCGCAGCCCGACCGCATCGGTGGCCTGTGTCAGCGCGATCCCGGCGGGGCCGGCTCCAGCCACCGCCTCCAGCAGGGCGGCGACCCGGTCGATCGTCTGAATCGGGCTCTTGACAGCTCCGGCCTGTTGAAGCTTCGGCCGCACCTCGTCGTCGCTCATGATCCCCGTTCTACAAAATAGAAGGCAGTTCGACTTTGTCGCAGGGACACACCTTGGCACCACGGCCCCTGCACGACAAGAGGTCGGACCGAAACGTTTCAAGGGAGCCCGGGGCCGTTCCAAGGCTGTTCAGAGGCCACGCCGGGCAGCAACTCACCCGCCGGCGGCGGACGCTGACCGCTGCGCCCGGGAGCGGTGCGCTCCCCGGCCGGGCGCACGCAGAAACGCCCTTGGGCCGTTCTCCCGGCGCGAGGATCGGGACAGATGGGGCGCGGCGGACCGGCGGGCGGCCGGATGCGCAGCCCTCGCCGGACGGCTGTGGGTCGGGCCGGCGGATGAGTGGGGCCGGAATCAGGCCAGGTACGCGCGGGCCTTGGGCGCGAGCGCGCAGCGGGCGGCCGGGAGGGCCCGGGAGGGGGCGATCATCATGAGATGGAACGCAAGAGAGCGAACGAGGCACAGGGTTCCGGCACGTGGTGCCGGAACCCTGCCCATGGGCAGCGCGGTGGTGCTACCGCCGCGCTCCCGCCAGTTCGCCCGCGGTGACTCGTCGGTGTTCTCCACCGTGAAGCCGTCGCCGGTGAACGTGCCCGGACCCGCAGCGAGAAGGGCGTCCGCCGGGGCGGCAGGCGCCTCCAAGCCGCAGCCTGACCCACCCCGGCGAAGCCCGTACGGTCACAGCACTAGCTTCGGTTGCGCATCATCGACATCAGCAGCCCGTGCGTCTCTTCGTCGGCGGCGGCCACAAGCCCACGGCCTGCCTCACCTATCGGGGCACCGTCGATGCCGGTGACAACGCAGCCGGCAGCCCGGCACAAAGCGATACCGGCCGCGAAATGCACGCTCTTGGAGAGGTCGCCGCCATCGGTGACATACGCGGCGCGCTTGCCGGCAGCCACCCAGGCCAGCGCCAGCGTCGTGGATACGACACGCGGCCGGAAACGTTCGACGAACTCAGAGCGGGCCAGCAGATCCACGGCCCGGAATCCCGGCGCGCCCGGGAACGGCGGATCCAGGTTGACGTCCACCAATCGGGTAGCGGGCGTGGGCGTCAGCAGTGCGTCCTCGGCCCCGTCATGCCGCACCCAGGCGGTCTGCCCGTCGGTGAAGAAGACCTCGCCGCTGAACGGGTCGGCCACGGCCGCCGCCCCCTCGCGCAGCGCCACGTTGACGGCCACCAGCATGGTGCCGACGGCGTAGTTCAGCGTGCCGCACAGGGGATCCACCAACCACTGACGCACAGCGCCGGCGGCACCCTGCTGCCCGCCTTCCTCGCCGAGCACAGCGTCATCGGGCCGTGCGACACGGATGACGTTGAGGATCGTCTTCTCGGCCTCCACATCGGCGGCGGTGGCAAAGTCCCCGGCACCCTTGTCGATGCGGTTGAGCCGCTGGCCGTACATACTGCGAACCACCTCCGCGCCAGCCAGCGCCCCGGCTATCGCGACCGCAGCATCATCAGAGTTCGCGTATGAGTCGATCACGCCGTGCAGACTATCGGGGAGAAGCTACCGCCCCGGCGAACCTTCCCCGTCAGAGCACTAGCTACGTCCCTTTCGGCCCGGTGGGTTGGTCACAGGCGCGGCAGGCGCTGGCGTTGCGGATCGTCGCGGCGCCGGCCGCAGCGGGAGCAGGTCGGCCAGCCCAGGCAGGCCACGCACGGGCCGGGAGCCTCAGACTGGCGCAGGGAGCACGGCCAGGGGCAGCAGCCCCGCCTCAACCGCGGCCCGGTCGACGGACAGACCGCAGTAGTCCCCGACAGCCGTGAACACCGCCAGTGGGACCCGTTCGATCAGCTGCTTTATGCGCGGATCGATAGTTGGTCCCGCGCGGGTCCGGAATCTGCAAGCCGCAGCCCGGTCGGGAGGTCGTCACTGGGCGGTCCAGCCGCCGTCGACGGTCAGGAGGGCGCCGGTGACGAAGGCGGCCGCGTCGGAAGCGAGGAAGGCGACGGCTTCTGCGACCTCGTCGGGGCGCCCGATCCGTCCGATGGGGTGGGCGGGGCCGAATGAAGCGAGCATCTCGCGGCCGTTGTCGACGACGCCCTCCATGATGTCGGTGTCGATGACCCCGGGGAGCACGGCGTTGGAGCGGATGCCCTTGGGGCCGCCCTCGATGGCCAGCACACGGGTGATCTGGGCCAGGGCGCCCTTGGATGCGGCGTACGCGGTCTGCGTGGCGAAGGCGACCAGCGACGAGACGGAAGCGATCGAGACGATCGCACCCGCCCTGCCGCCGGTCTCCATGGCGCGGAACGCCTCACGAGCCTGCACGAAGTTGCCGCGTGCGTTGACGCGCAGGATGTCGTCGAAGTCTTCGACGGTGGTGTCCGTGACCGGCTTGTTCAGGGTGCGGCCGGCGTTGTTGACCAGGATGTCCAGCGAGCCGAAGCGGCTGGTCGCGAGCATCGCGGTGGCCCGGGCGTGGTCCTCGTCGGCGACGTCGCCGACGAGGGCGGCGATGTTGTCGGGGTCCTTCGCGGCGAACTCCTCGACGGCCTCGGACCGGTCGGTGACGACCAGCCGGGCGCCACGGTCGCGCAGCAGGGTGGCGGTGGCGTGGCCGATGCCGCGGGCGGCTCCGGTCACGACGGCCACCCGTCCGGTGAGATCCCAGGCGGCGGGGAGGGCAGGGTGGTGCAAGGCGGTGGTCATGGTGTCCTTCGGTCGATGTGGATGGGTGTCAGCGCCGCCGGACAGGGCGTACGACGATCTCGTTGACGTCGACGCCGGGCGGCTGGGCGAGGGTGTAGGAGACGGCGTCGGCGATGGCGCGGGGCTGATCGTGTGGGCGCGGTAGGTGCGCATGGCCTCGGCGGCGCCGGGTCGGTGACGGTGCCGGCGAGTGCGGAGTCGACGACCCCGGGTGAGACGGTGGTGCCCCGGGTCGAGGGATCGGACTTCTGGCGCAGGCCCTCGGTGATCGCCCAGGCCGCGTACTTGGTGGCGCAGCAGACGGCGCCGGTGGGCACGACCTCGTGGGCGCCGACGCTCGCGGCGGTGACGAAGTGCCCCGAGCCCTGCGCGGTGAACACCGGCAGCGCCGCGGCGATGCCGTGCAGCAGGGCGCGTACGTGCACGTCGATCATCCGGTCCCACTCATCGACGAGCAGGGGGTCCAGGCGCGACAGGGACGTGACCCCGGCGTTGGCGACGAGGACGTCGACGCGGTCGTGGCGCTCCGAGCAGCCTGGGCGAAGGCCGCGACGTCCGCGCGGTCCGTCACGTCCAGACGTGCCGGCTGCAGGCCGCCGCCGGAGCGGGCGGCCGACTCGGCCGTGCGTTCGGCCAGTTCCTTCAGTCGACCGGTGCGGCGCGCACCGGCCACCACCAGGTGCCCCTCTGCGGCGAGCCGTGCGGCGACGGCCTCGCCGATGCCGCTGCTGGCGCCGGTGACGAGGACGACCTTGCGGCCGGCCGGCTCGGCGGGCTCGCGTTCTGGTTGCTGCGCGCTCATGGCCTCGAGGCTGGCCCGGCCGGAGCGCCAGCGGGAGAGGCGGCGTTCTCCTGGGTGCAGCGCACCCAGGCAGGACGGCCGGGCCCGGGCCTGAACGCCGGACGCGACGTCCGGGTACAGCCGAGACGTGGCTGGGCGGGCGCCACGGGGGGGGTTCGGCGGCCTCGCCGATCCGAGCGGCGGGCACACGTCGCAGATCCCGGCGGTCCGGGCGAGGCGGGCCCGCCCGCGAGGCCTACTGGCGGGCCGCCTCGGCTCCCGGGGACGCGGCGGACCAGCGCGGTCACCGGCAATCAGGCGTCCGAGACAGGTGGCGGCGTGCGCCACGGGCCGGCGTCCTTGCCGAGGGTTACGCAGACCTCTCCCTGGTGTGCCATCGCGCCGTCCGCCCGGGGCCCGAACCTCAGGTGCCAGCGGACGACGCCGTGCTCGTTCGTGGAGAACGTGCCGCGGACGTGCGTGCGTTCGACGGCCAGCGCCTCGTAGTCCGGCGGCTGCCCGTCGTCGCTGCGCAGGTGGGGGTAGAAGAAGTCCTCCAGGAACAGCAGCCGTTCGCTGGTGCGGATGAGGTAGCCCGTCCGGTACGAGCCCGGGGGGCGGGGCAGCTTCAGGGTCGACCAGCACAGGTGCTCGATCGTCTCGGTGGGGTGCAGCCGGGCGATGACGTACGGGGCGAACTCCTGGGCCCGGGGGTGTGAGTGGCTGTGGTCTGCGGCGGACAGGGCGCCGTCGAGGAGGAGTGGTATCTCCCGGTGCGCGTGGGCCGCTGCGGCGCCGGCGGCGTCGCCGTGGTCCTCCAGCAGTTGGGCGAGGAGCGCGGAGACGCCGTGGCGTTCGAAGAGCGGGGTGGGGTGGGCGAGGGCGGTGCGGCAAAGACGGATAGCGGCGGCGCGGGCGTCGGCCTCGGTGGCGTAGCCGAGGGCGCGGAGATTCGCGCGGGGCTCGGGGCCGGCGGCGGGGGTGGGGACCCGGCGTGGCTGGTCGCGGTCGTACGGGGTGACGGGGTAGCGGTCGTGGCGCCGGTTGCCGCGGGCGTCGTCGATCATCTCGGCGAGTTCCCGGGCGGCCTGGCCCCTCAGGTCGCCGTCGCTGTCCTCGACGACGGTGCCGAAGTCGCGGTGGGCTTCGGCGAGATGGCCCTGTTCGCGGTGCACCCGGGCCCGGCCGAGGAGTGTGCGGACCGCGGCCGTGTGCGCGGCGGTCAGCTCCGCGGTCAGGTCGGGCCGGGCTTCCGCGGGGGCGCGGCGGTGCAGCTCGCGCAGCATCCGGTACGCCCCGTCGGTTGCTGCGACCTGCACGTGGACGCCGGTGGGAAGGACCGCGGGCAGGCGCCCGTGGTCGAGAAGCCAGTGGTACTCACGCAGCGCGTCGCGGTAGCCGCGCAGTGCCCCGCGGTGGTCTCCCTCGCCCTCCAGGCGGGTGGCCCGCGCGAACGCGGACCGCATCCGGGACTCGTGCCGCCGCTCGAACACCCCGTGATCCTAGCGGGCGCTCCCGGTGCCGCCGGAGAGGTAGCTGCGCCATGTCGACGCGACCGGCCGCCGGTTGGTGGGTCTGCCGGCGGGTTTCGTCGACGTCGGGGAGGTCGGCGTCATGCTCGGTGGGGGCAGCGGTTCGAGGCCGTCGCCGGTGAGGAGCCGGCGCAGGCGGCGGTGGCCGTACAGGCGGGTGCGGCGCGCGGGCTGGCTCCGCTCGTCGTCAGCACCGTTGCACGTGGACGTGGCGGGCCCGGTGTTGAGGGGGTGTGCAGCTCTGTTTCGGCCTGCCGCGGGGATTACGTCGTGTCGGGCTGTTCCAGGTGGGTCAGCCATGTGGTCAGGAGGGTTTGCAGCTGGGCGGCCTCCTGGGGGGTGACTGCGTCGAGGAGGTCGCGCTCGTTGCGCATGTGGTCCGTGAAGGCCTGGTCGATCAGTTTGCGACCGGGTGGTGTGAGGGCGACCACGCGGCCGCGGCCGTCGCTTGCCGAGCGGCGCCGGGTGACCAGCCCGTTGCGTTCCAGACGGTCGATCCGCTTGGTCATCGCGCCCGTTGTCACCATGGTGTGCGCGGCCAGTTCGCCGGGTGCCCGCTCGTACGGGTCCCCCGCCCGCCGCAGGGCCGCCAGCACGTCGAACTCGCCCTCGCTCAGCCCGTACTGGTCGTAGACGAGGCACAGTCGCCGGGTCAGCAGGGCACCCAGCCGGTGCAGCCGGCCGATCACCGCCTGCGGGGTGATGTCCAGGTCGGGGCGTTCCCGAGCCCACTCGGCCTGGATCCGGGCGACATGGTCCAGGGGTGCTGCGCTGTTCTCCTCCACGCGGCCATACTAGCGCACTAGCTTCCGAGGAAGCTATATTGCTTCCGTGGAAGCTACCTGGCGCTGGTCGGTGATCACCGCGATCGCACCGGTGGCGTGGGGCACGACGTACTACGTCACCGGGGAGTTCCTGCCGCCCGAACGGCCGCTGTACGGCGCGGCGATACGGGCCCTGCCGGCCGGGCTGCTGCTGCTCGCCGTGCGCCGGGCGCTGCCGCGCGGCTCCTGGTGGTGGCGGTCCCTGGTGCTCGGTGTGCTGAACATGGGCGGGTTCTTCGCCCTCGTCTACGTGGCCGCGCAGCGCCTGCCGGCCAGCGTGGCCTCGACCGTCATGGCCACCGCCCCGCTGGTGATGACGGTGCTGGCCTGGCCCCTGGTCCGCGAGCCGCCGCGAGCACGCCATCTGGCAGCGGCGGTGGCGGGCGCGGCCGGTGTGTGCCTCATGCTGCTGACCGCGAGCGCGTCGATCGATCCCGTCGGCGTCCTGGCATCGGCGGGCGCCATGGCGATGTCCTCGTGCGGCTACCTCCTCGCCAAACGCTGGAGCGACGGCACCGACACCCTGGCCACGACGGCGTGGCAGCTCGTGGCCGGCGGCCTGATCCTGCTCCCGGCGGCCGCGGCCGTCGAGGGCCGGCCACCGGCGCTCGACGCTCCGGCACTGCTCGGTTTCGGCTACGTCGCCCTGGTCGCCACAGCGCTGGCCTTCGTCGCCTGGTTCGCCGGTCTGCGCCGGCTGCCAGCGGCGACCGTCGGCCTGGTCGGCCTGCTCAACCCGGTCACCGGCGTGCTGCTGGGCACCGCGGTCGCGGGCGAGGCACTGACCGGACGCCAACTGGCGGGGCTGGCACTGACCTTGGCGAGTGTGACCGTCGCCCGTCCCGCCGCACGCCGAGCCGAGCGGGAGCGGACAGCCGGCGCACCGCGGGTCACCTCTGCATGCCCTCCGGGATCAAGGACAGCAGACGGTCGGCGCACGGCGGTCCGCCGTTGTATGCGCGGGCGACCGCGGTGGTGAGCGCGAGCAGATAAGCCCGAGAACCCGCTCGTCGGCGCCGGTGCGGTGCGCGGCGGTGAACGCATCCGCTGGTGCCCGTGATACCGGTCCCGGCATCGGTGCACGTGCCCGCCGGCACCGGTCCTCACGGCCGCCGCTCCCCCGCGGGAGAGGTCGGCGGCCCCGGACGCCTTCGTTGAGTACGGCTCCCGGCTCCTCAGGGACCTTCCGCCGACAGGTGGGCGAGGCTCGTAGGCGCGGGAACGCGACCTGGGATTACCGACGGACCCGGGCACTTTGGGCCCGTAGGTGAATTTCCATTCACCTGATATGGTGAATGGAAATTCACCTCATCGTGTCGAGTCGCCGGAGAGCGCGTCAATGACGGAACCCGCCCCGATACCCGGCCTGCGGGGTCGGTTCACCATCCCGTCACTGGCCTTCGGCGGGATCCTGATGGCGGTCATGCAGACCGTCGTCGTACCGCTCCTTCCGGACCTGCCGAGGCTCACCGGCGCCTCGGCGGGAACGGTGTCCTGGACGGTGACCGCGACACTGCTCGCCGGCGCCGTACTCACTCCGGTGCTCGGCCGGGCCGGCGACATGTACGGCAAGAAGCGGGTGCTGATCTCGGCGCTGACGCTGATGACGGTCGGGTCGGTGATGTGCGCGGTCTCCTCCGACATCACCGTGATCATCACGGCCCGTGCACTCCAGGGTGCGGCGGCCGCCGTCGTACCGCTGTCGATCAGTATCCTGCGCGACGAACTGGCCCCGGAGCGCCGCGGATCGGCCGTCGCCATGATGAGCTCCACCGTCGGGGTCGGAGCCGCCCTCGGCCTGCCGCTGGCCGCCCTGGTGATCCAGTACGCCGACTGGCATGTGATGTTCTGGCTGACCAGCGCCCTGGGCGCGCTGGGGATCGCAGCCGTCGCCTGGGCGGTACGGGAGTCGCCGGTCCGCAAGCCGGGCCGCTTCGACGTCGTCGGCACCCTGGGGCTCGCCGCTGGTCTGGTGTGCCTGCTGCTGGGCGTCTCCCAGGGCGGGCAGTGGGGCTGGACCAGCGGGCCCGTCCTCGTCCTCTTCCTCGCCGCCGTGGTGGTCCTGGCCCTGTGGTCGTGGCATCAGCTGCGCGCGAAGGCACCACTGGTGGATCTGCGGCTCGCAGCACACCCGCGGGTCGGCCTGCCGCATGTGACCGCCCTGCTCACCGGCTTCGCGTTCTACGCCAACACCCTGGTGACGGCCCAGTTGGTGCAGGCACCGAAGGCCACCGGCTACGGACTCGAACTGTCCATCGTCGCCACCGGCCTGTGCCTGCTGCCCGGCGGTATCACCATGCTCCTGTTCTCGCCCGTCTCCGCCCGGATCTCCGAGGCCCGCGGGCCGCGCGTCACCCTGGCGCTGGGCGCCGCCGTCATCGCCTGCGGCTATGCGGTGCGCATCGCCGACAGCCGCGATCTGTGGATGATCATCGCGGGCGCGACGGTGGTCTCGACCGGCACCACCCTGGCCTACTCGGCACTCCCCACCCTGATCCTGCGCGCCGTCCCGGCGGAACAGACGGCCTCCGCCAACGGCGTCAACGTTCTGATGCGCACGATCGGCCAGGCCACGTCCAGCGCCGCCGTCGCGGCCATCCTGGTACACCACACCAGCGACGTCGGCGGCGCCCGGGCCGCCACGCTGCACGGTTATCTGCTGACGTTCACCATGGCCGGCGTCATCGCCCTCGTGGCATGCGCCGCAGCCCTGGTCATCCCGCGCGATGCGGCGGCGGCCGATGTGCCGCGCCAGCCACGCCGCAGGGTGTCCGCCGTCGCCCCGGAGAGGACCGAGAAGGGAGCGTAAAGGCATGAGCACCCCCGCACCCGCCCCCCGGCGGGACGCCGAGACGAGCAAGCTCGCCATCCTCCGCGCGGCCCGGTACCTGCTGGCCCGGCGCCCGCACGCCGACATCACCCTGAAGGACGTTGCCGAACGCGCCGGGGTGAGCCCGCCGCTGATCGTGAAGTACTTCGGCAACAAGAACGCCCTGTTCGCCGGAGTCATGTCCTTCGAAACCGACGCCAGTGCTCTGCTGGACGCCCCCCTCGGCGAGCTGGGCGCCCACATGGTCCGGCACATCCTCGAAAGCCAGCGCGAACGGGGTGCCGACCCGCTCCTGCGGATCGCTTTCGCTCCCCTGCACGGCCAGGACGGCGATGTCCTGCGGGTGAACTTCCGTACCCAGGTGGTGGATCATCTCGCCCTCCGCCTGACCGGCCCCGACGCCGGGCTGCGTGCCGAGCTGGCCGTGGCCCAGCTGGTGGGCCTGGGCGTGATGTACGGGATCGCGCGCGGCCCCGAGCTGCGCGCGGGGGCGATCGAGGACGTGGTGCGGCGCTTCGCCCCGACGGTGCAGGTGCTGCTGACACCCTGACGCTGTCAGAGGGGCAGCATTCCAGCCCGCGCCTGCACAGCCTTGCTTCGCGCCCGTCGCCGGTCAACGCCCGCACCGCGCAGGCCGGGGTCGATTCAAGGGGTCGCAGCCGCTCACTCTGGGTAAATTGGGGAGTGGCCGGGCGTTGTGGCGAAATGGGGGCGCTCTATGGACTCCGGGGACGCTCGTCGGCACGACGAGCGTCCTGAGGACGCCGAGATGCCGACCTGGCCGCCGCTGAGGTCCGTCCCGCCCGTGTCCCTGTGGAGGCGGTCGGCTCCACCGCCGCACTCGTACCCACCGCCGCGCCCGGCCGCCCCGCTCTCGACGGCCGACTGGCTGCGATCGCCACGCCCCGAGGCCGGCCCGGGCATTTGGCGACGGGGCCACCGGCCCAGGGACGAGACACCCTTGGCGTGGCTCGTCGCCGTCGCGCTGGCCACGGCATCGGCCGGCACCCTCCTGTGCGGACTGCTGTGGACGGAGCGGCTGGGATACTTATGGCTGGTGCCGGTGGAGTGGGCCATGGACTGGGATAGGAGTTGGATTCGCATCTCGCTGGCCTACGCCTACTACGCGCTGATCCTGGCGATCGTCCTCGTCGTCTGCGCGCGGGTCGGCCGCTGGGGCGACCTCCTGCGCCGCCTGCGTGCGGCGCAGAAGGCACACACACCGCAGCCACCGCCGTCTCCGGACACGGATCCGGCCAGGTGGCCGGAGTTGCGTGCGGCGGGGGCCGCCACGGCGGCCGACCGGCTCACCGCGGAACTGGCGTCCGGCTCCCTGTCCGACGTCGACCACGCCCGCATCACGCACGCCTGGCAGGCACGCGACCCCCACCACCCCGGTCATGCCGCCGCGTTCGTCCAGGAGGTCACGGCACGGGGAGCAGGCGCCTTCCCCCACAGCTCCGGCGCGCGCGACCTGCCCGCCCGCAGCGCCGAGCACGACCTTCTGCTCCGGCAGGTACGCATCGGCACCGCCGTCGACACCGCGGCCAACCCGTACGCCCTCCGTACCGCCGGGATCGCCCTCGACCCCGGCGTGCTCGCCGCCTCCGCACTGGCCGTCGGGCCCAGCGGGGCGGGCAAGACCGGCGAACTGGTGCGACCCGTGACGGAGTCGCTGTGCCTGCAGGCGCTCGCCTGCCAGGCATCCGTGGTCCTCGTCACCTCGGACACCGACGCGCCGCTCCCGGACGACGCGTTCGACGTCGTCGTACGTCCCGGCGACCCGCGTTCGCCGTACAGCCTCGACCTTTACGGCACCGACGACCCGGACGCCGCCGCCGGCGACCTCGCCGACGCCCTGCTCGGCAACCTGGCCATGCCTCCGGGAAGCGGTGACGGCAACCGCGCCGCGACCATGCTGCTGGCCCGGCTCAACGCCCCCTTCGCACGCGTACACGGCCGCCTGCCCGGCCTCGCGGAGCTGCGCGAACTACTCGACGGCGACGACGCGGTGCACGAGTTGCGCACCGCGCTCGCTGACATGGCCGACGGCGGCGCGTACGACACCGCGTGCCTGCGGGGCCTGGACACGCTGCTCGCCGGCCACCCGACCGGACCCGGCGACTGCCGGACACTGCTGGCCGACAACGTCGCGCTCCTGGACCGCCCCGCGTTCGCCGGCTGCTTCACCCCGCACGAGGACCGGCACGCGCCGCCGCGCCACCCGGTGTCACTGCGTGCGCTGGACCAGCCGGTGCGCATCCGCATCGACCTGCCCGAGCGCCGGCACCCTGCGGCGTCCCGCGTCCTGGCGCGGCTGCTGCTGGGGCAGTTCACCAGGTCGGCCGCCGCATGCCACGACCAGAACGTGTTCGCGTTCCTCATCCTCGACGACGCCGCCCAGGCCGTGACCGTACGCACTCTGGAGGGCCTGCGCAGGCTGCGCTCGGCCCACGCCGGTGCCCTGCTGACTCTGCGCAGCCTGACCGACGACGTGCCCTGGCACCTGCGCCGGCCGCTCCTCGACGCGGTCGGCTGCCGGATCGCCTGCGCCCGGCTCTCACCGCTGGACGCCCGGCACTTCACCGAGGTATGGCACGCCGATTACACCACCGACGCCGGTACCGCGCGGCGCTGGACGGAGTACGAGCTGACGACCGCCGCTCCGCCCGGATACGCGGTGTTCTCCTGCACCACCGTGCCGGGCGGACGGACGCAGCCACTCCTCATCGGGCTCGGCCGGTGACCGAGGCACTGCGGCCCCGCCGGCAAGTCCGTCGAGATCATCGGGTACGCCATCTACCGGGTCCGCGACGGTAAGTTCCTGCACATGTCGGCCATCCACGAGGCCGAAGCACTGCGGAAGCAGCTCGCAGGCTGACCGTTCCCGGGCCGTCAGCGCCGCTTCGCGGCGAAGGGGCCGTCGTCGCCGAAGGCGAGGTGGGCGAAGCGTTCGCCGATGTGCCGGTGGGTGGCGGGGTCCGGGTGGAGTTCGTCGGGCAGCGGCCGTCGTGCGTAGTCGCACTCGCCGTACAGATCGAGCCCGTCGAGGTAGTGCAGGTGCGGGTCGCAGGCGGCGCGTTGCCGGACGATACGTGCGAGCTCGTCGCGGATCACGGTGAGAGTCAGCTTTCCGGCGGCGGTCTCTTCGGGGTCGCCGGTGCTCATGAAGCGCACGCGCCCCTCGCTCATCGCGCCGGCGTCCGGTGCGCTGGGCCCGGGGGTGCTCTCGTGGATGGCGCAGTAGATCGGGGAGGTGACCACGAGGGGGGTGGTGGGGTGCCCTTCGCGGAGGGTGTCCAGGAAGCCGTGGACGGCGGGGGCGAACGCGCGCAGCCTCATCAGGTCGGCGTTGACGATGTTGATGCCGACTTTGAGGCTGATCAGGTCGGCGGGGGTGTCGCGCATGGCGCGGGCGGTGAACGGGTCGAGCAGGGCTCCGCCACCGAAACCCAGGTTCACCAGGTCCACCCCGCCCAGGGCCGCGGCCAGGGCGGGCCAGGTCCCGGTCGGGGCGGAGGCGTTGGAGCCCTGGCTGATCGAGCTGCCGTGGTGCAGCCAGACCCTGCGGCCGCGGGACGGTACGGTCCGGAGGGGGGCGTTGGTGCGCAGGGCGACCAGCCGGGTGGCTTCGTCGTGCGGCAGCCAGATCTCCACGTCCTTGTCGTCACCGGGCAGCCCGGTGAACCGCAGGGTACAAACCGGCCCGGGCCGCATGTCCGTGGTCCCGGCGGCCATGTCGATGGTGAGTACGTCGCCGTCCGCCGCGCCGGCCCGGCCCGTAAGCCGTCCGTCGACGAGGAGTTCGTACACCCCGCCGGGGCGCGGCGGGGCTCCGGCATAGACCCGCTTGGTGGCCACCACGTCCAGCTCGACGGCGGTGGCCGGGG
>NZ_AXVU01000057.1:0-28614 GCF_000482585.1 Streptomyces sp. CNQ329
GAGGTTAGGTTAACCTAAGCTCCCGTGAGAGCCGGAGAGAGCACGCCCACCGCCGCGGGAGCCCGCGGGCACGCCCTGTCCGCCGCCGACGTCACCGTGGCGTACGACGGCGTCGACGTCGTCCACGACGCCTCGCTGCGGCTGCGGCCCGGCGAGGTGACCGCCCTCGTCGGGCCCAACGGCAGCGGGAAGTCGACGCTGCTGCGCACCCTCGCGCGGCTGCAGCGGGCCCGGCGCGCGAGTCTCGTCATCGACGAGGACACCGACGGATTCGCGCTGTCCACCCGGCATTTCGCCCGGCATGTCGCGCTGCTCACGCAGGGCCGGCCCACGCCCAGCGGGCTGACCGTCCGCGACGTCGTGGAGTTCGGCCGCTACCCGTACCGCGGCCGGTGGGGCGCCTCCGACCCCGGCGGGCGGAGCGCCGTCGACCGGGCGCTGGCGATGACCGGCGTCACCGAACTCGCCGACCGCGGCGCCGAGCACCTGTCCGGCGGGCAGTTGCAGCGCGTCTGGCTGGCGGGCTGTCTCGCGCAGGACACCGGCGTGCTGCTGCTCGACGAGCCGACCAACCACCTCGACCTGCGCTACCAGGTCGAACTCCTCGACCTGGTACGCGACCTGGCCGACGCCCACCGCATCGCGGTGGGCGCCGTCCTGCACGACCTCGACCAGGCGGCGGCCGTGGCCGACCGCATGGTGCTGCTCGACGACGGCCGCATCGTCGCCGACGGCCGCCCCGAGGACGTCCTGCTGCCCGAACTGCTCAGCAAGGCGTACGGGATCCGCATCGACGTCGACGACGACCCCCTGACGGGCCGGCTGCGCACCCGCGCCATCGGCCGGCACCACAAGCGAAGCGAAAGGCTCAGCACTTCCTCATGAGACGCCTCCTGCTGACCGCGGCGGTCGCCACCGCCGCGACGCTCACCCTGGCCGCCTGCGGCACCACCGAAGACGCCGCGGACGAGAACGACGAGGGCGGCGCCGGCAAGGGCGCCGCGCAGCCGATCACCCTGACCGACTCCACCGGCAAGAAGGTGACGCTGGAGAAGGGGCCCGCCACGAAGGTCGTCGGCACCGAGTGGAACGTGGTCGAGAACCTCGTGTCCCTCGGCGTCGACCCCGTCGGCGTGGCCGACGTGAAGGGCTACAACTCCTGGGACTCCGCGGTCCCGCTCACCAACGAGCCCGAGGACATCGGCACCCGCGGCGAGCCCAGCATCGACACCATCGCCTCCCTGAACCCCGACCTCATCATCGCCACCACCGACCTGCCCGCGTCGGCCGTCAAGCAGCTCGGCAAGCGCACCCCGGTGCTCACCCTGCGCTCCGCGGACGCCTCCGACCCCGTGGGCCAGATGACAGAGAACCTCGACCTCATCGCCGAGGCCACGGGCACCACCGAGCGGGCTGAGGAGCTGAAGAAGGAGTTCGACGCCAAGCTCGACGAGGGCAGGAAGGCCCTCGACGACGCCGGCCTGGGCGGCTCGAATGTCGCCTTCGCCGACGGCTACGTCGTCTCCAACCAGGTCTCCATCCGCCCCTTCACCAGCGGCTCCCTGGTCGGCGGCGTCAACGAGCGGCTGGGCCTGACGAACGCCTGGGACGTCAAGGGCGACAAGGACTACGGTCTCGGCTCCACCGACGTCGAAGGGCTGACGAAGCTCCCCGGGGACACGCGGTTCGTCTACATCGGCAACGACTCCGACGAGGCCAGCACCCCGTTCACCGGCGAGCTGAAGGACGACTCCGTCTGGAAGTCGCTGCCGTTCGTCAAGAAGGGCGACGTCCACCGGCTGGACGACGGCATCTGGATGTTCGGCGGCGTCGAGTCCATGAACCAGTACGTCGACGCCCTCGTCGGCGCGCTGACCACGTAGTCGATGGCCGTCACCGCCCCGGCCTCCGCCACCGGCGCGCCCGCCCCGCCGCCGACCGTACGGTCCCGGACGGGCGCGGCGGCGGTGGCCGCGGGACTCGCGCTGCTGGTGGCGGTCCTCGCGGTCGCCGACCTGACCCAGGGCACGTCGGACGCGGGCGCCGCCGAGGTGTGGAAGGCGCTCACCGGCGGGGCGGACCCGACCGACTCCTCCGTCGTCATCGCCTCCCGGCTGCCCCGGATGGTCGCGGGCCTGGTGGTCGGCGCGGCGCTGGCGATCGCCGGCACCGCGCTGCAGGCGGTCAGCCGCAACGTGCTGGCCTCGCCGGACACCCTCGCGGTCAACGCCGGTGCGTACGCCGCGCTGGGGGTGGCCGCCGCCACCGGGGGGTCGCTGCCGCTGCTGGCGTCCTCCGGGGTCGCCTTCGCCGGCGGGCTGGCCGCCGCGGCGGTGGTGCTGGGGCTCTCCGGCCTCGGCTCGGGCACGGTTCGGCTGGTGCTCGCGGGCACCGCGCTGACGCTCGGGCTGTTCGCGGTCACCGAAGGGCTGCTGCTGCTCTTCCCGGAGGAGACGGAGGGCCTCTACGACTGGCAGCAGGGCAGCATCTCGCAGAGCGGCTGGGACGGTGTGCTGCAGATGCTGCCGCTCGCCGTCGCCGGGCTCGCCGGGTTGCTGCTCCTCTCCCGGCGCCTCGACGCCCTGGCACTCGGCGACGACGCCGCGCGCGGGCTGGGTGTCCCGGTGCGTGCGACGCGCGTCACGGCGGTGCTGCTCGCGGTGCTGCTCTCCGCGGCGTCGGTGACGCTCGCCGGGCCGATCGGCTTCGTCGGGCTGTGTGCGCCGGCGCTGGTGCGGGCGTTCGCCGGCAGGTTCCGTACGTACGGCAAGTCGCGGGCGGGCATTCCGCTGGCGGCCCTGCTGGGCATGGGGCTGGTGCTCGGCGCGGACGTGCTGCTGCGGGCCCTGGTGCCGGCGGACACGGCGGTCTCCGTACCGACGGGCGTGGTCACCAGCCTCGTCGGCGCGGTGTTCCTCGTGGTGATGGCCACCCGGCTGCGGGACGGCGCGGGCGCGGCGGACACCGACAAGCTGCGCATCCGCAGCCACCGCACGTTCGTCGTCACCACCGCGGTACTGCTGGCCGCGCTGGTGGCCGTGACGCTCACCGCCCTGCTGGTCGGCGACACCAAACTGCTCCTCGGCGACGTCGCCAACTGGGCCCAGGGCCGGGCGGGTCCGACCACCGACATCGTCCTCGACACCCGCGTCCCGCGGGTGCTCGCCGCGCTGCTGGCCGGCGCCGCGCTCGCGCTGTCGGGCACCCTCGTGCAGGCCGTGACCCGCAACCCGCTGGCCGAGCCGGGCGTGCTCGGCGTCTCCAACGGCGCGGCGCTCGGCGCGGTGCTGCTGGTGACGACGGTGGAGATACCCACCTCGTGGGGTCTGTCCGCCGCGGCGCTGGGCGGCGCGGCGCTCACCTCGGTCGGGGTCTTCGGGCTCGCCGCGCGCGGCGGGTTCCAGCAGAACCGGCTGGTGCTCGTCGGCATGGGTTTCGCCACCGCCTCGACGGCGCTGATCAGCCTGCTGATCGTGCTGACCGACCCGTTCAACGCGACGATGGCGCTGACCTGGCTCTCCGGCTCCACGTACGGGCGGACGCTGCCGGACGTCGTGCCGCTGGCGATCGTCCTGGCGGTGGGCCTGGCGCTCACGGCGGTACGGCGCCGGGAGCTGGACCTGGTGTCGCTGGACGAGGACACCCCGCGGCTGCTCGGTCTGGACCTCGGCCGCAGCCGGCTGTGGCTGCTGATCCTCAGCGTCGTCCTGGCCGGCACTGCGGTGTCGGCGGCGGGCATGATCGGGTTCGTCGGTCTGGTGGCGCCGCACGCGGCGCGGGCGCTGGTGGGCCGGCAGCACACGCGGGTGCTGCCGGTGGCGGTGCTGCTGGGCGCGGTGCTGGTGTGCACGGCGGACGTCGTCGGCCGCTCGGTGATCGCCCCGGCGCAGCTCGGCGCGGGCCTGATGACGGCGGTCATCGGCACGCCGTACTTCATGTACCTGCTGGTACGCAGCCGGGCTGCCCGGTAGCCGGGCGTGCCCCCTGCCCCGGCCGCCGGGGAGGGGGCACACCGCGGTGTCAGCTCCGCGCGGGCGGGCCGGAGTCGGGGTGCTCGGCCAGTTCCTTGATCCGCAGCAGGCGGGTCTCCCAGCTCCGTCCGATGCGGTCCAGCTCCCGCGCGAGCGCGCCCAGGCGGGCGCCCACGGCCACGTAGACGACCTCCCGGCCGCGCTGCTCGGACTCCACGAGGCCGACCTCGCGCAGCACGTCGAGGTGCTTGCCGATGGCCTGCCGGCTGACCGGCATGACCCTGGCCAGGGCGGACGCCGACATGGGGCCCTCGCCGAGCCGGGTGAGGACCGCCCAGCGCGTCGGCTCGCCGAGCGCGGCGCACACGGTGGCGGGCCCGGGGGCCGCGGTCACGGCCGCGGCGCCGCCGCGGCGGCGGTCTTCTCGACGTACGCCTTGCCGGCCGCCAGTTCCTTCTGCCAGCCCTTGTCGTTGCCCGCGCGCTCCTTGAGCCACACCGCAGGATCGTCGGCGAGGCCCGAGAAGCCGCTCTCCACCACGCGCAGCGTCACGCCGCCGGGGCGCTCGTCGATCCAGAACTCCACCAGCGTCGAGCCCGCAGCCTCGCTCCGGTGCGGTGTCGACAGCCAGCGGAACGACGCGTAGCGCGGCTTGTCCAGCTCCACGGTGCGGAAGCGGTACTCGCCGTTCCCGGCTTCGCGGACGACGGTCACGTCGCCCTCGTGGCGCAGGTCCGGCTCGGGATCGACCTCGCCGTCGTTGATGTACCAGCCGGGCCGGACGACCAGCTCCCAGACCTGTTCGGCGGTGGCGTCGATGTCGATCTGCCGGGCGATCCGGTCCAGCTCCGCCAGCTCTTCCTCGGTGTACGCGATGTCGTTCACGTGTTCTCTCCGTCCGCTATCTGCAACCGGAGCATTGCACATCACTCAGCCTTATCGCAACCTTCGGGTTGCAGTTGCGGGGACGGTGCCGGCACCGATGAGTTTCCGCCGACCGCACCGTCTGCACGGACATGGACACACACACGCTGGACACCCCCGGCGCCGACCTCGTCTACGACGTGCGCGGCCCCCTGCCCACCGCCGACGGCCGCCCCCCGCTGCTGCTCATCGGCCAGCCGATGGACGCCGGCGGCTTCCGCGCGCTGGCGGCGCAGTTCCCGGACCGGACCGTCGTCACCTACGACCCGCGCGGTCTGGGCCGCAGCACCCGCAAGGACGGCCGGCTCGACAACGCGCCCACCACGCAGGCCGAGGACGTGCACGCCGTCATCGCCGCGCTCGGCGCGGGCCCGGTCGAGCTCTTCGGCAGCAGCGGCGGCGCGGTGACGGCGCTGGCCCTGGTGGCCGCGCACCCGGAGGACGTGACCACGCTCGTCGCGCACGAGCCGCCGATCATCGCGGCGCTCCCGGACGCGCAGGCCGCGGAGCGGGCGCGGCAGGGGGTCACGGACGCGTACCACGCCAAGGGCTGGGGCACGGGCATGGCGGCGTTCATGACGCTGGCCGCGTGGCAGGGCGAGTTCACCGACGCCTACTTCGCCCAGCCCACGCCCGACCCCGCGGCCGTCGGCATGCCGGCCGGCGACGACGGCAACCGGGACGACCCGCTGCTCTCGGACCACTCCTGGGCGGTCAGCAGCTACCGCCCGGACCCGGCCGCGCTCGCCGCCGCGCCGACCCGCGTGGTCATCGCCGTGGGCGAGGAGTCGGGCGAGACGTTCACGGCGCGTACGGCACGGGGCACGGCCGCGCTGCTCGGGCAGGAGGCGACGGTCTTCCCCAGCCACCACGGCGGCTTCCTCGACGAGGAGTCCGGCTACGCGGGCCGGCCGGAGGAGTTCGGCGCGAAGCTGCGGGAAGTCCTCGACGCAAGCGCATGAGCAGACACCTCATCCTTTCCGTACGTCACTTACACCGCGGGGTCGCATCGCTCGCGCACACCGCACCGGGACAGCCGCGGCGCGGGCCGGACACGGGGCCGGCCCGCGCCGCGGCGTATGCCGCCGCGTCGCCGCCGCCCACCGCGGGGAGCCCCGCGGCACCGCCCGGGAACCGTCGCACGCACACATGACCTCCGCTCGTCCGCCTGAGCGCGGGCGCACCGGCCCACCTCTCCCCCAGGCCCCCGGGGCCGGCCCGCCCCCGCGCGCCACGCCCCCGTGCATACCGCACGGGCGGCCGGGTAACCGCCCGCTCTGCGACGCACCGGGCAGCGCGCCCGGGGCGCGAAGGGAGGATCATGTCCTTCAGGCCCCTGCGGACCGGCCGGGGAGCGGGCGGCGGACAGGACCGCCGCCGGGACGCCGCCGCCCGCGCGGTGGGTGCGGGCGTGCGCGATGCTGCTGGCGTTCACCCTCATGGTGGCGTTCGCCGTGGTGCTGGCGCGGCTGACGCTGGAGTCCTCGGCCGGCTCCGAGCCCCTGACCCGCACCAACACCCGCCCCGGTGACTCGATCCGCGACTACCTCGCCCAGCCGGAGTTCGTCGACGTCCTCCGCCAGCTCGGCGGCAACATCCTGCTCGGCGTGCCCTTCGGGCTGCTCCTTCCGGTGCTCGTGCCGCCCGCCCGCGGGCTGCTGCGGGTGGGGCTGTGCACGGCCGCGGTGATGCTGGCGGTCGAGACGGTCCAGGGCACGTTCATCACGGGCCGGGCGTTCGACATCGACGACGTCATCCTCAACACCACCGGAGCCTTTCTCGGCTACCTGTTGCTCGGCCGCCGGCTCGGCCGCGCCGTCCACCCCCGCCGCCGGCACTGGTGGCACCGGTTCTCCGGCCGGCCGCGCCCGCCCGGTTGACGAGCGGGCCGCCCGGACGCGGTAGACAGGGCAGTCGACGGCCGGCGTGGCGGCCGGGCCCGGAGCGAGCGAAGAACGGAGCATGGGCGGATGAAGCGTGGGGTGCACGCGCGGGGCGGACGGTCGGACTGGGCGCGCTACCGGGCCGCCCTGCGGCGTACCCCCGTGGCCCTCTGGAACGACGACGTCAGCGACTGGGCCGCCGCCCTGACGTACTACGCCATACTCACCGTCCTGCCCACGCTCTTCGTCACCCTCACCGTCATCGGCCTCGCCGATCCCTCCGGCACCGAGGCCCTCATCGCCTACGTCGCCGGCATCGCCCCCGCCGGCACCGACACCGCGCTCAACGACGCCCTCCACGACGTCAGCCGCGGCCACTCCACCACGTGGATCCTCACCGCCGTCGGCGCCGCCAGCGCCGTGTGGTCCGCGTGCAGCTTCCTGTCCGTCTTCCGCCGCGCCCTGCACGCGATGTACGGCACCCCCGACAGCCGGCCCGTGCTGCGCCGCGCGCCGGCGATCCTGGCGATGGCGCTGCTGCTGCTGACGCTGCTGGTGGCCGCCGCGCTGACGCTGGTGGTCACCGGTCCGGTGGCGCGGGCGCTGGGGCGGCCGCTGGGGCTGGGCGAGCAGACGGCGGCGGTGTGGGACTTCCTGCGCTGGCCCTTCCTGGTCTTCGTCGCGGGGCTGCTGGTGCTGCTGCTCTTCCGCTCGGGACCGCCCGAGTCACGCGCCGTGTCGCACGCGGTACCGGGCGGGCTGGTGGCGGGCGCACTGTGGCTGCTGGCGTCGGTGGGCTTCGCGCTGTACGCCTCGTACGCGGCGGGGACGTACAGCAGGCTGTACGGGTCGCTCGCGGGGGTCGTCGTCTTCCTGATCTGGCTGTGGTTCTCGAACCTGGCGCTGCTGGCGGGGGCGCAGTTCAACGCGCTGCTGGCGCGCACGGCGGCCACCTCGCGGACCCCCCGCCCGCCGCGGCGCCCGGCGGTGCCGGCCGTACCGCGGTGAGGGGCCGCAGCGGCAGCGGCGCGGCGCGGCCGGCGGGGTCAGCGCCGGGCGAGGCGGCGTTCGCCCGCCGCGCCCGGTTCGCACACCGGGCCTCCCGGGGGATGCGTCAGTCCTTGCCCGGCCGGTAGACGGTCAGCGCGTTTTCGAGCTTGTCCAGCACGAACGCGGCCGGCGCGGGAACGACCTCGCCGTCGTAGGCCATCCGGGTGCCCGCGGGCAGCCCCGAGACGGCGACCCTGCGCAGCCGCCCCGCGGCGTACAGCCGGGTCCTGGCCAGGCCGCCCGCCAGCGCGGTGGCCAGCAGCCGGGCGCGGCCGAGGCGCCCGGCGCGGGCGACCCGCACGTCCAGCACCCCGTCGGCGAGGTTGTCGCGGCGCACCGGTGCGATGCCCACGCTGTGGTACGCGCCCGACCCGGCGAACAGCAGCCACAGCTCCCGCCGCCGGCCGTTGATCCTCGCCCTGAGCGGCTCCGCCGTACGGATGACGTGCAGCACCGCCGCGACCGAGGCCGGCGGCCCGCCGATCTTCGGCGACCAGCGTTCGCGCAGCCGTACCAGCTCGGGGTAGACGCCGAGGCTGAAGGTGTTCAGGAAGTAGAGGGGCGCGCCCGACGCCGTCCGCGGCCGGAGCCGGCCCACGTCCACGGCGACGGCGCTGCCGCTCGCCACGGCGCGGCACACCTCGGGCACGCTCTCCACCCCGAGGTCGGTGGCGAAGTGGTTGAACGTGCCGCCCGGCAGCACCGCCAGCGGCACGCCGTGTGCCATGGCCGCGGTCGCCGCGGCGGCCACCGTGCCGTCCCCGCCGCACACGCCCAGTGCCCCGCCGCACCGCGCCGCCTCCTTGGCGGCGGTGTCCAGCAGTGCGGGCAGTGAGCCGGTCCCGGTGGTGTCGTCGTCCTCGGCGCCGACCACCGCCACGCGGGCTTCGGGCAGCACGTCCGCGAGTTGCCGCACCGGGTCGAGGAGTTGCGGCTGCGCCCCGGAGGAGGGGTTGACCACGACGTACAGCCCGGTTCCGTCGGGCAGTGCCGGCGCCTCGGCGGGCGGCGGCGACGGGTGGGGCCGACGGCTGCGCGGCGGCACCAGGCGGCGTACGACGAACGCCGCGCCGAGGCCGAGGGCGGCGCCGGCGACGACGTCGCTGGGGTAGTGCACGCCGGTGTAGACGCGGGAGAAGGCGACCGACCAGGCGACCGGGACCAGGGCCGCGCCCCACCGCGGCGACTCCATCGCGACCCCGCAGACGAAGGCGGCGGCGGACGCGGAGTGGCCGGAGGGGAAGGACGAGGTGAAGGGCTGGCGCGCGAGATGCCGTATGACGGGCACGGTGTCGAGCACGGGCCGGGCGCGGCGGAAGGCGCCTTTGCCGATGGTGTTGACCGTCGCGGAGGCCAGCGCCAGCGAGCCCATGCCCCGCAGTGCGGCGCGCCGGCCGCGCGGCCCGGCGAAGGTGGCCATCGCCGCGGCGGTGCCGAACCACAGCAGGCCGTGGTCGGCGCCCCGGCTCAGCCGGGGCAGCACCGGCTCGGCGCCGGGCCAGCGGGTCGCGGCGACCCGGGCGAAGAGCACCCGGTCCGCCCGCCGCAGCCGGCCCGCCAGCGCGCGGGCCCCGCGGCCCCGGTCGGCGGCGTCCTCGTACGCGGCGAGCCCGGTGGCCCGGAGGATCTTCGCCGCCCGCCGTACGGCCGGGGCAGCGGGAAGGGCGGGCGCGGCGGGGCTTTCGCGGGCCGCGAGGGCGCCCGTGACTCCGGCGACTCCCGCCCGGCCCGCCGCGGCGACGCTCCCCGCCGCGGCCCGGGCGGCGGCCTGTGCCGCCCGCCCGGCCCCGGCCGCCTTCCGGCTCCGTGCGCGGCCGGCGCCGCCGGTGCGCCCGGCCCGTATACCCGCGGCCCCGGCCCGTCTCCCGCTCACGCCGGCCCGGTCAGGCCGTCGCGCAGCCGGCGCAGGATCGTGGCCAGGAGCCGGGACACGTGCATCTGCGAGATGCCCAGCTCGTCACCGATCTCGCTCTGCGTCATCTCCGCGCCGAACCGCAGGTCCAGCACCTTCCGGTCCCGCTCCGGCAGCGCCTCGATCAGCGGCTTGAGCGACACCAGGTTCTCGACCTTCTCCAGATCCGGATCCGGCGCGCCGGTGCGCCGAGCGAGGAACGACTCGCCCTCCTCGTCGCCCGCGTGGTAGTCGAGGGAGGACGTCTTGTAGGCGTTGGCGGCGAGGAGCCCCTCGACGACCTCGTCGGGGCCGAGCCCGGTCTCCTCCGCGAGTTCCGCGACGCTCGGGGCGCGGCCGAGGCTCTGCTCCAGCCGCGATCCCGCCTTCGCCAGCGTCAGCCGCCGCTCCTGCATCCGCCGCGGCACCCGCACCGCCCAGGAGGTGTCGCGGAAGTGGCGCTTGATCTCGCCCACGATCGTCGGCAGCGCGAAGGTGGGGAACTCCGTGCCCTCACCGAGGTCGTAGCGGTTGATCGCCTTGATGAGGCCGACGGTGCCGACCTGTACGACGTCCTCGCGGGACTCGCTGCGCAGCCGGAAGCGGCTGACGGCGTAGCGGACGAGCGCGAGGTTCAGCTCGACGAGAGTGTTGCGGACGTACGAGTACGCGTGCGTGCCCTCCTCCAGCTCCGCCAGCCGGGCGAAGAGGACGCGGGACAGGGCCCGCGCGTCGGCCGTACTCGCCTCGCGCAGCTCCGGCAGCGGCGGCAGGTCGAGACCGGCGAGCGGATCGGCGTCCGGACCGGGCCCCGGGCCCGCGGCGGGGTCCGTGCCGGAGCCGGCCCCGGCCTCATGGTCGCGCGTCACGAATGTCGTCATGGTGTCCCCCTGATGTGGACTTCTGCTCGACAGGCGTTGTGTGCGGCTACCCGTCATCACGGCAGCTATACCTGACCGTTACTTTGCGCCTGCAATCAACGCGTCCCGGCAGCACCCCTCCCCTCTCGTATGTCCGCCCGCCCACGGGCCACTTGCCGCACGCCGGAACGGGCTACGGCGCCGACGGGCGCGCGGCCCCCGGGACCGCTACGGGCGGCCAGTCCGCCCGCAGCGGCTCCGGCACGTGTTCCAGCGCTTCCCGCACGCTGCCGTACGCGGCGATCACGTCGGTGCTGCCCGTCTGCTCCAGCAGGTACGTCACCCGCCGGCCGACGGCGGCGAGCAGCAGTTCGCCGCCCTGCCGGCGCAGCAGCCAGCGCACCGCGAAGAGGCAGTTGAGGCCGCGGGAGTCGCAGAAGGTGAGCGTCGTCAGGTCGAGCACGAGGTAGCGGTGCCCGGAGTCCACGCTGGACCCGAGGGTGTCGAGGAACAGCCGCTCGCCCCCGTGGTCCAGCTCGCCGCCGACGCGGATCACCGCGCACTGCGGACTGGAGCTGAGCGCGGACAGCGTCAGCCGGGGTCCCTTCATCGGCCCTCCCTGGCTCGGGCGGCGGTGCGCGGACTCAGCTCACCACCGCTTGACCGCCCTGGCCGCCACGTGTCCGATCATGAGGTACACGACGGCCGCGATCCCGTAGTTGAGCATCACGCGCCACCAGTCGGGATCGACGGTGAACATGTCGCGGGACCAGCCGGCCAGCCAGCCGGCGAGGTCGTGCACGAAGTCCACGAAGTCGTTGGCGCGGTTCGCGTCCAGGATGAAGAGGAGGATCCAGAGCCCGATCACGAACGCGGCCAGATCCGCTATCGCGACGAGTACGCCCGCCGCACTGGGTCTGCTTCTGTTCGACATGGACGGCGTCTTGCCGGGTAACGAATCGATAAACACCGCTCCGGTACGGGCCTTCGGTGGCGTCGGTCACCGTCCGGGTCCGCCCGTACGCCACCGGCATGGCGCGGCGGTGCGGCGGCCCGGCGCCGCGAGAATGCCGCCATGAGCGTCGCGGTCTGCCTCTTCACGTCCGACCTGCGGCTGCACGACAACCCCGCGCTGCACGCCGCCGTGCGGGCCGCCGACGAGGTCGTGCCGCTGTTCGTGTCGGACGACACCCTCGCCCGGATCGGCTTCGCGCCGCCCAACAGACGGGCGTTCCTGGCGGACTGCCTGACCGGCCTCGACGAGGGGCTGCGGGCGCGCGGCGGCCGGCTCGTCGTACGGTCCGGGGACGCGGTCCGCGAGACGGTCCGGGTGGCGTCGGCCGCGGGGGCGGACGAGGTGCACGTCGCCGCGGGCGTCAGCGCGTACGCGCAGCGCCGCGAGAGCCGGCTGCGCGCGGCGCTCGCCGCGGACGGGCGCCGGCTCACCGTCCACGACGCGGCCGTCACCGCGCTCGCGCCCGGCGCGGTCACACCGCAGGCCCGGGACCACTTCGCCGTGTTCACCCCGTACTTCCGGCAGTGGCGCGCCGCCGCGCTGCGCACGCCACTGCGCGCGCCGCGCCGCGTCCCGGTGCCGTCCGGCGTCCGTTCCGCGGGGCCGCCCGCCCGCGCGGCGGTCTCCGGCACCTCCCCCGGCCTCGCCCGCGGCGGTGAGAAGGAGGGCCGGCGGCGCTTCGCCGCCTGGCTTCGCGCCGGGGTGGCCGCGTACGCGGACCGCCACGACGACCTGGCCGGCGACGCCACCTCCCGGCTCTCCCCGCACCTGCACTTCGGCACCCTGTCCGCCGCCGAACTGGTCCACCGGGCCCGCGCGGCGGGCGGTCCGGGCGCCGACGCCTTCGTCCGGCAGCTCGCCTGGCGGGACTTCCATCACCAGGTGCTCGCCGCGCGCCCCGACGCGGCCCACGCCGACTACCGCCCGCGCGGCGACCGCTGGCGTACGGACGCGGCCGGCATCGAGGCGTGGCGCGCGGGGCGCACCGGCTACCCCGTCGTCGACGCCGCGATGCGCCAGCTCGCGCACGAGGGCTGGATGCACAACCGCGGGCGGCTGCTGACGGCGAGCTTCCTGACGAAGACGCTGTACGTGGACTGGCGGGTCGGCGCCGCGCACTTCCTGGACCTGCTCGTCGACGGCGACATCGCGAACAACCAGCTCAACTGGCAGTGGGTGGCCGGGACGGGCACCGACACGCGGCCGAACCGGGTGCTCAACCCGCTGGCGCAGGCGCGGCGTTACGACCCCGCGGGGGCGTACGTGCGGCGGTGGGTGCCGGAGCTGGCGGGGGTCGCGGGGGCGGCGGTCCACCGGCCGTGGACGCTGCCGGAGGGGGAACGGGCGGAGCTGGGGTATCCGGAGCCGGTGGTGGGGCTGGCGGAGGGGGCGGACCGGTTTCTGCGGAGCCGGGGGAAGCGGTGAGACCGGCCGGGCCCTCCGGCGGCACGGTCCCGGAGCCGGGAGATGATCCGGTGCCCCCCTAAGGTGTAACGCATGGAAACCATCAGCGGCCCTTACGAGATACGCCCCGGGGTGCCCTCCGTCGAGGTCTACCGGCGGCTGCGGACCGGGGCCGGGCTGTCGGACAAGTCGGCCGAGGCCGCCGCCGTCGCGCTGCCGAACACGTGGCACGGCGTCGTGGTGCACCACCGCGGAGTGCCCGTGGGGATGGGGCGGATCGTCGGGGACGGCGGGACCGCGTTCCAGGTGGTGGACATGTGCGTGCTGCCCGGACACCAGGGGCAGGGGCTCGGGAGGCGGATCATGGAGGCACTGGTGGCGGAGCTGGACCGGCGGGCGCCCGCCACCGCGTACGTGTCGCTGATCGCCGACGGGCCCGCGCGGTTCCTGTACGAGAAGTTCGGCTTCGCCGACGTGGCCGGGCACGGTTCCCTCGGCATGTACCGCACCGCCTGAGCCGCTTCGCCGCCCGTCCCGGCCCCCGTACGCCCATACGATGGGCGCATGCCGGAGCGCGACACCGCCCCCTCGCCCGCCGCCGCCGTCCACCGTCACGAGTGGACGCCCGACCGGGAGCAGCTCGAAGCCGCGAGCACGGTCTTCGCGCTGCTCGCCGACGCGACACGGCTGCATCTGCTGTGGCTGCTCGCCGAGGGCGAGGCCGACGTCACCGAGCTGGCCACCGCCAGCGGCGCCGCCCGGCCGGCCGTCAGCCAGCACCTCGCCAAGCTGCGCCTCGCCAACCTCGTGCACTCCAGGAAGGAAGGCCGCCGCGTCGTGTACTCCCTGCGCGACGGCCACCTGCGCGGTCTCGTCGTCGAGGCTCTCAACCACGCCGATCACGTCATGACCGGCGCACCCTGGCACTCCTGAGCCGCGGCCCGCGCCCGCCGCGGTCTTCGCCGTCGACGGCCGGGAGGTGACGCTCACCGGCGAGCCGGCCGCGGGTGAGGCGCGGCGCCTGGAGTCCACGGTCGCCCGCGACGGCAGGCCGGTCACCGACCTGCAGCCCTGCCTCCCCGCGTACGGCCACCTGGTGGCGCTGCGCCGCGACGACCTCGCGTACCTCCCGCCCTCCCGGACGGCTCCCCCGGCGGCGGCACGACCGAGTCCGGCCCTGTCGTGGCGTTCCACGCGCAGGTGCCGGGCCCGGGGACGTACCGCCTGTTCCTCGGCTTCAAGCACGAGGACGCCGTCCGCACCGCGGAGTTCACCGCGGTGGTGACGTAAGGGCGCTCAGTCCGTGCCGACCGGGAAGTTGCTGCGGAACACCCCCTGCGGGTCGCGGGCGCGCTTGACGGCCCGCAGGCGCGCCAGGCTCTCGGGGGCGAAGGCGGCGTCGGCGCTGTCGCCCGCGGCGAGGAACGTGTACGGCTTGCGGCCGGTGAGGTACGGGCCGAGGGCCTTCTGCAGCGCGGCGCGGCGCGCGGGGAGCGCGGCGGCCACCTCGGGGGAGAACGGGACGCCGAAGGAGTACAGCAGGTACGGCTCCGCCAGCGCGCCGTGCGGCGAGTCCGAGGGGCGGGCCAGCGCGCCGCCGACGTGGCGGAGCTGGACGCCGAGCAGCGGGTCGATCGGCTCCGCGAGGAGCGCGTCGATCACGGCGTCGTCGAGGTCCGTGACCATCCCGGCGCCGACGGTGCCGGGGCCGGGCTCGGTGGGGTCGTTGGTGACGGCGCCCAACTCGTGAACGGGCAGCACCTTCCGGGTGTCGTCGAGCCGGCCCTCGACGGCGTCGAACGGGCGCAGCAGCGCGGGTGCGACCTCCCCGGCGCCCTCGCCGAGGTACGTGGCGTGGACGAGGGTCACCGGATCCTTGCCGGGGACGTTCAGCAGCGCGGCCCAGACGGACAGTTCCTCCGGCGCGGCGGCGGTCACCGCGCGGTAGACCTCCAGTACCTGCCGGGCCTGCGCCGCCGGCCACAGCATCTGACCGCCGTAGAAGGCGGGCGCGGGGTGGAGGCGGAACTCCGTCGCGGTGACGAGCGCGTAGTCGCCCCCGCCGCCCCGCAGCGCCCAGAACAGCTCGGGGTCGGACTCCGCGGTCACCCGCGCGGGCGCGCCGTCGGCGTTGACGACCTCGAAGGCGGTGACGGAGTCGGCCGCCCAGCCGTGCGCGCGGCTGAACCAGCTGAGGCCGCCGCCCAGCGTGTAGCCCGTCACGGAGACGACGGGCGCGCTTCCGGGCAGCCCCGTCAGCCCGTGCCGGGACGCCTCTTCCTGGAGGCGCCCCCACTGCACCCCGGCGCCGACCCTGGCGAGACGCGCCCCGGGGTCGACCCGTATCTCGTCCAGAAGCCGGGTGCGCAGCAGAACGGCGCCCTCCACCTCGCCCGAGGCGCCGTGCCCGCTGGGCTGCGCGGCCACGGCGACACCGGCCTGCCCGGCGTGCCGGACCAGCGCGGCGACGTCGTCGGCGTCGGCCGCCTCCACCACGGCGGCGGCGGGCTGGGACACGGCACGGTTCCACGGCTGGACGGCCTGCTCGAAACCGTCGTCGCCGGGCAGGAGCACCCGGCCGCGGACGGCGGAGCGGAGCGGTTCGAGGTTGCTCATCTCGGTCCTTACGCATCGACAGCAGAAAGGTTCGGATCCGAGCATCGCGCGCGGGTGGGACATCGGGGAGTGTCAGGTGCCTCTTCCGGCCAGAAGCAACCGGGACGAACAGGACGGTCCGGGCTGGGCGCCGGCCTCCCGGCGTGCCCGTCCCCTTCCCCGGGGGCCGTCGCCGGCCACGGGCACGAGCCGGACGGCCGTCACCGCAGACCCCACAAGCCTCGCCGGGGCCACGGGGAGATGGGCGCCATGTCCGGACGCGGCATGCTCTGCACCGGCGGCTTCTCTGTGAGATGGGTCACATCGCCGCACTCCTTATGGGGATTCTTCGTGCTCCGCGGGATTCCGGCGCTGACACATTGTTCCGGCGTCGAGGACCCCTCCCCCCCACGCGATGGAAGGGACGTCAGGACAGTGACGACGATCTACTGCCCGCGTTGCGACAGCCGGCACGACCCGGCCGGCGCGCCGTGGTGCGCGCCGGCGCGGAACGTGCCCGCGATCCCCGGGGTCTACGGGACCCTCGGGTCGTCGGCGCTGCAACCGCCCGCGGCCGAGTCCGGCGGGCCCGCGCCCGAGGATCTGGAGCTGTTCGCGGACCACGAAGGGCCGGCACCCGCCGCGGACGAAGCCGCCGGCCGCCGGCGCGACGGTGTGGGCGCCGAACTCGTCCCCGTACGGCCGCGGTCGCGGCACCGGCGCTACAAGCCCCGCAGCCGGCGGCTGGCCGGTCTGGCGGCGGCCGGGATGACGGTGCTGTCCGGCGGCCTGCTCGCCGCGAACGCCATGGGCGGCGGCGGAGGCGCCCGTACGGACGAGGCCGTGGCACGCGCCGACACGCCGGTGCAGCCGCTCCCGACCGAGGAGCCCGACGCCGACGACGGCAGCGCCACCCCGGACGGCGACCGCCCCTCGGGCGCGGCGCAGCCGGACGGTGCGGAGCCCACCGGCCCGCGGCCCTCGCCCTCGAAGGCGTCCCGCGGCGCGGACCGGCCCACGGAGAGCACGGCGCCCACGACGAGCAGCCCGTCACCGACGGCCACCACCCCGGCGGAAGGCAGGGTCTCGGCGCCGGACACCGCGGAGCCGGAGTCCTCGGCCCCGTCCACCGCCACTCCGACACCCACGCCGAGCGCTGAGGGCGGCAGCGGTGGGTCGGACGGCTCCGGTGGTTCCGGCGGCGACTCGGACGACGACGACTCCGGCGGCGGCGGTCTCGGCCTCGGCCTCGACCTCCCCTTCCTGCCCGGCCTCTGACCAGACGTCACCCGCCGCTCCGCAACCGTCATCGCGGTCCCGCTGAACGGCACCGCGACACACCGCCGCCAGGACCGGCACCCCGTTCGCCCGGAGCGGGGTGCGGCTTCCGGCCGCCCCGATCACCCCGGCGTCGACGGCGTGCGCACGCCCGCGCGGCCTCACCCCCAGGCCGCCTCCCCCACCACCGCGCCCAGGAACGCCGCGCCCAGACCCACCGCCAGGCTCGCGCCCGCGTACACCGCCGCGTACCGCCCCCGCCCCGTCTCCGCCAGCCGCAGCGTCTCGTACGAGAACGTCGAGTACGTCGTCAGCGCCCCGCACAGCCCGGTGCCCAGCAGCAGCCGCAGCGACTCCGATCCGGCGCCGGCGAGCGTCGCACCCGCCAGGGTGCCGAGGATCAGGCAGCCGGCGACGTTGACGGCGAGCGTGCCCCACGGGAACGGCGAGCCGTGGCGCAACTGCACTGCCCGGTCCGTGACGTACCGCAGCGGCGCCCCGGCCATCCCCCCGGCGATCACGAGCAGCCAGTTCACGCCTCGCCCTCCCCCTCGCACGGCGACGACCGCCGCAGCGCACGGCGGGTCACCGCATGCGCCGCCCAGACCGCCGCCAGCGCCGTGACCGGCGTCAGCACCAGATACCCGGCCCCCGCCGCCGCCCGGCCCTCCTCCGCCACGAGCCGCTGCACGTCCACCGCGTACGTCGAGAAGGTCGTGAACCCGCCGAGGACCCCCGCGCCCAGGAACGGCCGCACCAGCCGGTGCGCGGTCCGCGCCTCGGTGATCAGGACCATCAGCACGCCGATCGCCGCGCACCCGGCGACGTTCACCGCAAGCGTCGTCCACGGGAAGGCCGCGGGCCCCGTGGGCCACAGTTCCCCGGCCCCGTACCGCGCCGCGGAGCCCAGGCCGCCGCCGAGCGCCACCATCGCCACCGGCGCGCCCTGGCCACGCCACCGGTGGGCGGGCGGCACGGGCCGCGCCACCTCGACATCGGGGTCGACCGGTTCCGCCGGGCGCACCCGGCGGGCCTGTCCGCCGGACCGCGGGACCTCCGTCATCTGCGCACCTCACCCACTCGCCGCGGCGCGCACCGCAGCGCGCGCCTTCCGTCGCAAGCAGGGACCGTTGGCGGCGTCCGGCGCCGTGGTTCGGGTACGGCGGGCCCCACCGCCGCGGTGACGGCCCGGCCGGCGCACCGGCGGCCGTCGCCGCGTCCCAGGCTACCCACCCGGCCGCCCCGATCACCCGTCCGGGGCGCTCACTTCCCGGACAACGACAGGGACAGCGTCCTGGAACGCACCCTCGCCCCGGCCCGCCTGACGAAGGGCTGACGGTCCGCTCCCGGGGGCGAAACCGGGGCACATGTCGTGACGACCACACCTTCGAGTGGTCGCGCCGCGTCGTCTGTTCCCCGCTGCCGTTACGCGACGGCGCCGGCCGGGCCACCGGTCGGGGACTGGCCGTTCACCGCCGGGCCGGAGGCCCGTAGCGTCGGCGGTGCGGGCGCCGGTGGCGGCGTGCCGGGGAGAGGAGTACGTCGTGGCCGTTATCGCGCATCTCAGTGACATCCATATCGACGACGAGCGCAGTGCCCGGCGGACCCGTGCCGTCGTCGCGTACCTGGAGGATCTGCCGTACGACCTGGACCTCGTCCTCGTCAGCGGCGACATCGCCGACCACGGCGCGCCCGGGGAGTACACCGTCGCCCGGGAGCTCCTCGACTCGCGGCATCCGGTGCTGGTATGCCCCGGGAACCACGACGACCGGGCCGCGTTCCGGGCAGGGCTGCTCGGGCTGGAGCCGGACGTGGCGCCGGTGGATCAGGTGTTTCGCGGGGCGGGGTTCACCGTGCTCGCGTGCGACTCGTCGGTGCCGGGGAAGCCGGAGGGGTGGCTCGGGGACGGGACGGTGGCGTGGCTGGAGGAGGAGGTGCGGAGGGCGCCGGAGGGGGACGCCGTGCTCGTCGCGTTCCACCATCCGCCGGTGGCGCTGCACGTCCCGTACGTCGACGAGATCCGGCAGTTCGGCGCCGAGCGGCTTGCGGAGCTGACCGGGCGGCATCCGCGGATCACGGCCTTCCTCGCCGGGCACGCGCACACCGCCGCCGCCACCGTCTTCGCCGGGCGGCCGCTGCTCGTCGCCCCGGGGGTGGTCAACACCGTCCGGCTGCCGTGGGAGCGGCGCACGCACGCAGACCACCAGGTCCACCTCGACCAGCCGCCGGGCCTCGCGTTCCACGTCCTGGACGAGAACCACCGGCTGACCACCCACTTCCGCCCGGTGTCAACCGGGGGTTGACGCACCACGAGGTGTCAACCTACGGTTGTCAGTATGACGGAACCGCAGCGCTCCACGCATCCCGTACGCCTCGACGACCTCATCGAGGCCATCAAGAAGGTCCACCCCGACGTCCTCGACCAGCTCACCGGAGCCGTCGTCGCCGCCGACCACCTCGGTGACGTCGCCGACCACCTCATCGGCCACTTCGTCGACCAGGCGCGCCGCTCCGGCGCCTCCTGGACCGACATCGGCAAGAGCATGGGCGTCACCCGGCAGGCCGCCCAGAAGCGGTTCGTGACCAAGGGCTCGGACGAAGGCTTCACGCTCGACCCGAGCGAGGGCTTCGCCCGGTTCACGCCCCGCGCCAAGAACGTGGTGATGGCCTCCCAGAACGAGGCCCGCGCCGCGGGCAACACCGAGATCGGCCCGGCCCACCTCGTCCTCGGGCTGCTCGCCGAGCCCGACGCCGTCGGCGGGGCGGCGATCAAAGCGCAGGGCATCCTCCTGGACAGCGTGCGGCAGGAGGCGGCCGCGGCGCTGCCGCCGGCCGCGCAGGGCACGGTGCCGGAGCTGATTCCGTACAACGCCGAGGGGAGGAAGGCGCTGGAGCTGACCTTCCGCGAGGCACTGCGGCTGGGGCACAACTACATCGGTACGGAGCACATCCTGCTGGCGCTGCTGGAGCAGGAGAACGGAGACGGCGTGCTCTCCCGGCTCGGGGTCGACCGCGCGGCGACCGAGGCGCACATCGAGGAGGCCCTCGCGCCCCTGCGGAACCCGGGCGCGTAAGCGGGATCAGGTGCGGCGGGCCGGCGTGCGTCCGGTCGGTGCCCGGCCCCGCGGCCCGGCGGACGTCCGGTGGGGCGGCGCGGCTCCCCGCGCGCTGCGCGCAGCCTCCCGGGCAGCGCCCAGCCGCTCCGCCACCCACAGCAGCACCGTTCCGCCCGCCAGCACCGCGCCCAGCGCCGAGACCGCCGGCCACCCGCCCCGGGCCCAGACCACCGACGTCAGCGCGGAGCCGACCGCACCGCCCGCGAAGAAGCTGGTCATGAACGCGGAGTTGACGCGGTTGCGGGCGTCGGGGCGGAGGGCGTACACGACCGCCTGGTTACTGTTGAGCAGCGCCTGCTGCGCGACGTTGAGGCCGACGATCCCGGCGACCAGCCACGGCAGCGACTCGCCCGCCACCCCCAGCAGCACCCACGAGCCGGTCAGCAGCAGCACGCCCGCGCCCGTGACCGCCTGGACGTGGCCGCGGTCGTTGAGCCGTCCCGCGCACGTCATGGTCGCCACCCCCACCACCCCGACGAGCCCGAAGAGCCCGATCGCCGACTCCGACCAGTCGTACGGCGGCCGGGCCAGCAGGAACGTCAGCGCCGTCAACTGCACGCTGTACGAGGCCAGCGACAGCGCCGCGATCGCCGACCGCCGCCGCAGCACCGGCTCCTCGCGCAGCAGCGCGACGGTGGAGCGCAGCAGCGCCGGATACGACATGCCGGCGCCGGAAGCCGGCAGGCGCGGCAGGCGGCGGTGGAGCAGGACGGCCATGCCGGCCATGAGGAGGGCGTTGACCCAGTAGATCGTGCGCCAGCCGCCGAGTTCGGACAGCGCCCCGGAGGCGGTACGGGCCAGCAGCCCGCCGAGGAGGATGCCGGACATCACGATGCCGACGACCCGACCCCGCTCCTCCGGCGCCGCGAGCCCGGCCGCGTACGGGACGACGACCTGTGCGCCGACGGACGCCAGCGCGGTGAGGACCGTACCGGCGAGCAGCACCGGCCCGTTGGGGGCGGCGGCGGTGAGTGCGAGGAAGGCCGCGGTGGCGACGAAGAGCGCCACGGACAGCCGCCGCCGGTCGGTCACGTCGCCGAGGGGGACGAGGAGGATGAGGCCCAGCGCGTAGCCGGTCTGCGCGGCGGTGACGACGAGCGCGGCGAGCGTGCTGCCGATGTGCAGGTCGCGGCCGATGAGGTCGAGGAGGGGCTGGGCGAAGTAGTTGCCCGCCACGGACAGGCCGGTGGCGGTGGCCATGAGCAGCAGCAGGCCGCGGCCGAGGGCGGCCGGCTCCTCGCGAGGGGATACCGAGTCCGTTGTCATGAACCCAGACTCCGCCGACAGGCATCGATGAGTCCAACACATCGTTGTCATCTGATCCATCGCGTAGAACGATGGATCGCATGGAGCTGCAACAACTGCGCTATGTCGTCGCCGTCGCGGAGACCGGCGGGTTCACCCGGGCCGCCGAGCGCTGCCACGTCGTGCAGTCCGCGCTGAGCCACCAGATCGGCAAGCTGGAACGGGAGCTGGGCGCCCGGCTGTTCGACCGGACGAGCCGGAAGGTGCGCGTCACCCGCGCCGGCGAGGCGTTCCTGCCCGCCGCCCGCGCGACCCTCGCGGCGGCCGAACGGGCCCGCGCGGAGGTCGCGGCGGCGACGGGGGAGGTGCGCGGGCGGCTGGCGATCGGGGCGATCCCGACGGTGGCGGCGGTGAACCTGCCCGCGGCGCTGCGGGAGTTCCACGACACCTACCCGCAGGTGCGGATCAGCCTGGCGGTGGGGGCGAGCGAGAACCTGGTGCGCGCGGTCGCGGAAGGCACCTACGACCTGGCGCTGCTCGGGGTGCCGGCGGGCTTCCGGGCGGAGAAGGTCCGCGAGCGCGTCCTCGTACGGGACCGGCACCTGGCCGTCGTGCCGCCCGACCACCCGCTGGCGGACGCGCGCGAGACGGACCTGGCGCGGCTGGCGCAGGAGACGTTCGTCGACTTCGCGGCGGGCACGGCGGCGCGGGCGCAGTCGGAGGAGGCGTTCACGGCGGCGGGGCTGCGGCGGACGGTGGGCTTCGAGGTCTCGTCGATGGACTTCATGGCGGACCTGGTACGCGCCGGGCTGGGCGTGGCCCTCCTGCCCAGCACCTTCGCCCCCCGCCTCCCGGGCCTGGCCACGGTCCGCATCGCGGACGGCCCGTCCCGCGAGGAACGCCTCGTCTGGCCGCGCACCCGGCCGTCCCCGGCAGCCGCGGCGTTCCTCCACAGCCTGGGGGTGGACCCCGGCGAGGAGGACCCCCCGCCGGGGTGAGCCCGCGCGGCAGCGGACCCGGGCCTGGCCGGCCCGGGTCCGCTCACCCCGCTCCCCCGTGGTTCCGTACGGCGGCGGTCAGTCGGCCGCGTAGACGAACTCGCGGTCCTCCACCGGCGTCGGCTCCTCCGCGGGCCCGCGCAGGCCGCGGATGCCCGCCAGGGCGATGACGAGGCCGACCAGCGCCATGCCCGCGACCACGTACAGCGCCGGGTCGAAGCCGTTCAGCAGCGCCTGCGAGCCGGTCGCGCCCTCGGCGTTCGCGGTCAGCACGGCCGTCACGATCGCCAGCCCGATCGCCCCGCCCACCTGCAGCGAGGTGTTCAGCAGGCCGCCCGCGAGCCCCTGCTCGTGGTCGGGGATGCCGGCGGTGGCCTGGATGTTGAAGGACGCGAACGCCAGCATGAAGCCGACGCCCAGCAGCACCATGCTCGGCAGCGTGCCGACCAGGTACGGCGCGTCCCGGTCGAGGGCGAGGAAGAGCACGTACGCCACCAGGTGCGCCACCACGCCGCCCGCGATGGTGGCCGTGGTGCCGAACCGCTCGATCAGCGGCTCCATCCGCGGCGAGCCGAACGCGACGATCAGCGCCGCCGGCAGGAAGCCGAGCGCCGTCTCCATCGCCGACCAGCCCAGCACGGACTGCAGGTACTGCATCACCAGGAACTGGAAGCCCAGGTAGCCGCCGAAGAACACCGCGGCGCCGAGGTTCGCCCGGGCCAGCGGCCCGGAGCGCAGGATGCCCAGCCGGATCAGCGGGTGGCTGCTGCGCCGCTCGATGGCGAGGAACGCGCCCAGCAGCACCGCGGCGGCGGCGAACTGCAGGAGCGTCCGGGACGCGCCCCAGCCCACCTCGGGCGCCTCGACGACGGTGTAGACGAGCAGGAGCATCGCGCCGACGCCGGTCACCGCGCCGGGGAAGTCGTAGCCGCCGGTACGCTCCGGCCGCCCCTCCTTCGGCAGCACGCGGAAGGCCGCGACGAGGGCGATCAGGGCGATGGGGAAGGGCAGGAAGAACGCCCAGCGCCAGCCGACCTCGGTCAGCAGACCGGAGAAGACGAGGCCCGCGCTGTAGCCGCTGGCGCCGAAGACGGCGAAGATCCCGAGCGCCTTGTTACGGGCGGGGCCCTCGGCGAAGGTCGTGGTGATGATCGAGAGCGCGGCGGGCGCGGTGAACGCCGCGGAGACGCCCTTCAGCAGCCGGGTCGCGATCAGCAGCCCGCCGTCGTCGACCAGCCCGCCGAGCAGCGAGGTGACGGCGAACACCGCGACGGCGACGAGGAACACCCGCCGCCGGCCGAGGAGGTCGGCGGTCCGGCCGCCGAGGAGGAGCAGTCCGCCGTAGGTGAGGACGTACCCGCTGACGACCCATTGGAGGGTGCTGGTGGACAGCCCGAGGTCGGCCTGGATGGAGGGGAGGGCGACTCCCACCATCGACACGTCGAGAGCGTCGAGGCCGACCACGAGGGAGACGGTCAGCAGGACGCCCCACAGGCGGGCGTCCCACGTGGTCGACGTCGTGGACAGGTGTGGTGCGGAAGAGCTCATGAGGGACGACACTACATGCAGAGACATCTAATGCCAACGCATTTAATGAAGTAGCATTAGGTTCACGCGCATGTTACTGTCGCCTACGTGAGCGATGGCGGCGCCGAGCGCGCCCTGGTGGACCGCTGGCACGGCCTCCTGGCCTGCCACGCGGCGGTGTGGGGTGCGCTGGAGCGCGAGTTGCAGCGCAGGCACGGCATCGGCGTCAGCGAGTTCGAGGCCCTGGAGGGCCTGGCCAACTGCGGCCACGACAAGTGCCGCGCGGCCGAGCTGGCCGGCTCGGTGCACCTGAGCCAGAGCGCGACGTCGCGGCTGACCGCCCGGCTGGAGCGCGCGGGGCTGGTGGAGCGGGCGATGTGCGAGGTCGACCGGCGCGGCATCTTCGTGCTGCTGACGGAGAAGGGCCGGCGGCTGTACGAGGACGCCAGGCCCACGCACCGCGAGGTGCTGGCCGAGGTGCTGCCGGGCACGGAGCAGCCGGCCGGACCGTAGCCGGACCGCCCCGCGGGGCCGGGACCTGGCGCCGCGTCAGAGGCCGCGGGCGCCTCGCGCCCGACCCCGCTGCCCGCTGCCCGCTCTCAAAGAGACCGGACGCCCCGGCGCCCGGGCGCATCCAGGCCGCGTACCCGCGCGCCGACAGCTCCGGCTCCGCCCGGTGGGACCGTCCGGCGGGCTCATCCGCGCAGGGCGGCGGGTCCGGGGCCGGCGACTCCCGCCGCACCGACCGCCGCAGCCGCTCCAAGCGCGCCGCGACCGGACGGTCCCGGCCCCGGTGCGCCCGGGCGCGTATCGGAATTGTCCCGCCTGAGAGGACAGAGCGAGCGGCGCATGGGCGTCATGGCGTCCGTTCGCCAGGCGGCGCACGTGGACATCCGGACGATCACGGTACTTCCTGGTGGGAACGACGTCATCGAGGAGGAGATCCGGGTGGGACCCGTTCACCGCGCGATTACCACCGTGACGGCCGGCGCAGCGCTCGTGGCGAGCCTGTGCACGGCCGCCGCTCCCGCACAGGCCGCCGGGCACGGCAAGCACTGGGACGCACCGGCGTGCGAACGGGTCGTCAGCGACGGCTCGCTCACCCACACCCGCGACGGCGGCGCCACCTTCGCCCCGACCACCACCGCGGAACGCCCGCCGTACTACCAGTTGGTGACGGGCCTGGAGACGCTCGCCACCCCGAACCACCTGCTCGCCGCCGACATCAACGGCCGGGTGACCCGGTCGGCCGACTCCGGCTGCCGCTGGCAGACCATCGCCGAACTCGGCCGCGGCCACTGGTTCGTCGCCCCCGCGCGCGACGGCAGCGCCTACGTGTGGGAGCTGCGCGGCGACCGGGTCCACCGGGTCGACGGCCGCACGGTCGTCGCGATGCCCGCCTTCGACGGCGAGAAGCTCGGCGGCCTGTACGGGCTCACCGCCGACCCGCGCCGCGCCGGCCGCCTGCGGGCCGTCACCGACGAGGGCCGGGTACTGGAGTCCGGGAACGGCGGGCGCACCTTCCGCGCCGTCGGCACCCCCGTCCCGCTGGACGAGGCCGGGGCGCACACGACGCTCTACGACGCGAAGATCTCCGCGGCGGACTTCGACCGCATCGTCGTCGGCGTGAGCGGCGCCGGAGGCTTCACCAGCGACGACGCCGGCCGCACCTGGCGGCGCGCCAGGCTCGGCGCCGCGGGCGACAGGGTCAACGGCTTCTCGATGGCCGTCTCGCCCGCCGACCCGCGCGTGGTCTACGCGAAGGCGCTGAACGTCACCGAGCTGGAAGCGGGCGGCAGCGGCCGGCACCTCTACCGCTCCACCGACGGCGGGCGCACCTTCCGGCCCGTGGTCGACCAGTTCCAGGACGGCGAGGACGTGGTGATCTACAACGGCGGCTGGATGCGCCCCGATCCGGCCGACGCGGACGTCGTCTACTTCGAGTACGGCGACCCGTGGAGCGGCACCAACCTCTACCGCCACGACGCGGACGGCGACGAGCTGACGATCCGGCACTCGGCCCAGCACGGCATCGGCGCACTCGCCGTCAGCCCGGCCGACCCGGACGTGCTCCACGTCGGCCTCACCTCGGTGCCCGGCCACACCCCGCTTTCGGGGGACGGCGCGTAACCGGGCCGGGGACCGGCGCGGTGGCGGGGGCCCGGCGCCGGTCCCCGCCACCGTCCGCCGGAGGGCTACTCCCCGCCGCGCTTCCGGCCGCGCAGCAGCAGGGGCGCGACGGCCAGATACGGCAGCGCACAGACCGCGAAGGCCGTCCCGTGACCGAGTCCGGCCGCCGAGCCGAGCAGGCCGTACGCGCCGTAGACCGCGACCGTCGCCAGGTCCGTACCGACGCCGGCCAGCGAGGTCAGGGTCGCCCGCGTCGGCCCGGTGATCCGCTCCTGCAACCGGGCCTCGGCGAGCACCGTCGCCACCTGGAACCCGCCGAACGCGACGCCCACCAGCGCGATCCCCGCCGCCGTACCCACGAGCCCGCCCGCCGCCAGCGCCACCGCCGCCCCGGCGAGCACCGCGGCGAGCACCCCCGCCGGCGTCCGCCCCGCCCGGCCCCGCTCCTCGACCCGCCCGGCCAGCAGCCCGCCCGCGGCGGCGCCGGCCCAGACGAGCAGCAGGTACAGCGGGACGGCGGGGCCGGCGACACCGGACTCGCGGACGAGGTAGGGGGTGTACTCGTCGAGGGAACCCCAGACGGCGACGACGGCGGGGACGAGGAGGACGGCGCCGCGGACCGAGCGGTCGGCACGGAGTTCGGCGAAGCCGGCGCGCAGGGTGCCGGTCCAGCCGAGTCCGGGGTCCTCGGAGTCGGCACCCTCACCGGCGCCGGCGGAGTCACCTTCGCCGGCAGCGCCGGAGGGGCCGGCAGCGGCCGTCCGGTGCTCGGGAAACCGCGTCGCCACCGCCGCGCCCAGCAGGCAGGACGCCACGCTCGCCGCTCCCACCGCCGCGTAGCCGCCGGCCGCGAACACCGGGGCCGCCACCGCCATCGACGCCATCACGCCCACCGTGCCCGCCGCACGCCCCCGTCCCAGCGTGCGCGCGTACCGGTCGGCCGCGCCCGCGCGGACCGACTCCTCGTACAGAAGCGCCTCCAGCGCCCCCGAGACGAACGCGCCCTTCGCCCCCCACAGCACGAACCCCGCCGCGAACACCCCGTACGAGGGCGCCAGCACCCACAGCGCGAACCCGGCGGCCGTCAGCAGCGGACCCGCGCACAGCAGCAGGCGGCGGGAGAACGCGTCGGCCCAGGCCCCGGAGGGGACTTCGAGCAGAACGGAGGAGAGCGACCAGACGGCGAAGAGCGAGGAGACCTGCCACAGCGACAGGCCGTGGTCGGCGAAGAGCAGCGCGTACACGGGGTAGAGCAGGACGAAGTCGTCCAGGAAGGAGTACGCGTAGAAACAGGCCGCGAGCCGCCTCCCGGGACGGCCGCTACGGGTGAATCAATGTCGTCGGGTCATACGCGCCACCCTACCCATCCGCCAGCACCTGGTCGATGACGAACGTCGAACTGGCGACCATGGCGGGGTTGGTGTGCCGGTAGTACGGCAACTGGATCAGCGAGATCGACAGTGCCCAGCCGCGCCCGCGCGCCCACGCCGCTTCGTCGTCGCCGCCCGCCACGGCGGCGCGGAACGCCTCGCGCGCGGGGCCGGTGAAGAGGTTCCAGGCGGCGATCAGGTCGACGGCGGGTTCGCCGAGGCCCATGCAGCCGAAGTCGATGACGCCGCCGAGGCCGCCGTCGTCGGTGAGCAGGATGTTCCCGGGGGACAGGTCGGCGTGCAGCCACACCGGCGGCCCGGCGTGCGCGGGCGCGCGCAGGGCGGCCTCCCACGCGGCGGTCACGGCGGGCACGTCCACACCGTCCCCGGGGCGGAGCCGGGCGAGCGCGTCGCGGGTGCCCGCGTCACGGTCGGCCAGGGTCTCGCTGCGGTACGAGGGCGGGCCCCCGGCCGGGTCGGTGGCCCGCATGGCGTTGACGAAGCCGGCGAGCTGCCCGGCGAGCGGCCCGGGGGCGGCGACGCCGGCGTCGGGCGGCAGGATCGTACCGGGCAGCCAGCGGCAGACCGTCCAGGGCCAGGGGTAGCCGCCCCCGGGCTCGCCCTGGGCGACGGGCTCGGGCACGGGCAGCGGCAGGGCGGCGGCGAGCCGGGGCAGATGGGTGTACTCCAGCTCCACGTCCTTCGCGCCGCCGGCGGTCAGCGGCATCCGCACCGCCAGCTCGTCGCCCAGCCGGAAGACGGCGTTGACGGTGCCGCCGGAGGGAACCCGCTCGACGGGCAGCGCGGCCCACCGCGGGAACTGGGCGGCGATCAGGCGGCGCACCAGGCCGGCGTCGATCTCCGCCTCGTCGGCGTGCATCCGGGCAGCAGGCATGGGCGCGACCCTACGCCGGTCACCCCCGCGGCTCACACCGTATATTCGGCGGTGATGCGCACCGTCAACCCCGAGCAGCACGCCCGCAAGCGGGCCCGCATCCTGGCCGCCGCGGCGGAGGAGTTCGCGGCGAACGGGATGGACGGCACGTCGACGGCGCGCATCTGCCGCAGGGCGGGCATCGGCTCGGGAACGCTCTTCCACTACTTCCCCGCCAAGAAGGCGATCTTCCACGCCCTCTTCGCCGACGACCTCGCCCGCACCGGGGAGATCCGCGACCGCGCCCTGGCCGCGGACGACCCGCGCGAGGGCTTCGCCCTCCTCTTCGACCGCCTCACCGCGGACTTCGACGACCCTCTGGCCCCGGGCCTGATCGCCGCGGCTCTGGTCCAGGCGAGCCGGGACGAGGAGTTCGCCCGTCTGCTGGGCGACGACGAGACCCGGACCCTCGCGGCCCTGACC
>NZ_AXVU01000058.1:0-28488 GCF_000482585.1 Streptomyces sp. CNQ329
GGCACCGCCCACGGCTCTCCGCTGCCCACGGCGGAGGACGCCCCGGCGCGGGCGGCGAAGGCCGCCGCCCCGAAGCGCCGTTCCGCCAAGGCGGGCGGGACGCTGAAGGCCAAGTACCCGGGCCGCTGCCGGTGCGGCACGTCCTACGCGGCGGGCACGACGATCGCGAAGAACGGCACCGGCTGGGGCCACGTGGAGTGCGCCCAGGCGTGACGACGGCGGCGCCGGCGCCGGGTCGGCGTCCGGCGTCCGGATCGGCGCCGGTTCAGCCCTTCGCGACGAGGTCGAGGATCTGCCGGGCGTGCTCCACCGAGCCGTCGGCGGTGTCCACGTCGTACATCGAGTCGATCATGAAGTGGTCGAAGCCGGTCCGCTCGTGGACTTCCTTGAGGGTGTCGGCGACCTTTTCCGTGCTCGTGCCCGCGTCGATGTTCAGCCGCAGCACCGTGTCGATGTCCCGGGGGTCGCGGCCGTTCTGCCGGGTCAGCTCGTCCAGCAGCGAGCGCTGCGCGAGGAGGTCGTCCACGTCGACGAAGCGCGGAACGATCACCACCGGCAGCCAGCCGTCCCCCCGGCGGGCCACCCGGCGCAGCGCGCGCTCGGACAACGCGCCCAGGTAGAAGGGCGGCCGGGGCCGCCGCGCCGGTTTCAGTGGCGCGTGGTGCTCCGGCACGGAGAGCAGGTCGCCCTCGTACCCTGCCGGGTCCGTGGTCCAGATGGCTTCGAGGGCGTCGAGCAGTTCGTCCATGCGGGCGCCGCGCCGGGTGAAGTCCAGCCCGGCCGCCCGGTACTCCTCGGGAGACCAGCCGATCCCGAACCCGGGAAGCAGCCGCCCGCCGCTGATCAGGTCGATCGTCGTCAGCGAGCGGGCCAGTTGGACGGGCGGATACAGCGGGGCGATCAGCACATGGGAGCCCAGCAGCACCCGGCTGGTCGCGGACGCGGCGACCCCGAGCAGAACGAACGGATCGGCGGCGGGATTCAGCTCCTCCGGAATGGTGCTCCCCCGCCCGCCGTACCCCACCACGGGCCGGACAGCGGCCAGATTGCGGTCCCCCACCCAGAGACTGGCACCCCCGGCCTCCTCGATCGCGGAGGCGAAGGCGGCGGTCCGGGCGACGTCGAAAGCCTGACGGTGGAACTGGGGGAGGGCGAAACCTATCTTCATGGTGTCCTTCGCGCGCGCGTACGTGATCCTCTTCGGCCGACCCACAGCCTAGGGGGGACTCGAACAAACCCAACTCGACGCGCGCGAGGTGTAGTTGACGTCTCAGCGGGCGGGGTCAGCCGTGCCGCTTGGCGAACTCCACGAGAGCGGCGAACCCGTCGCGGGTGAGGGAGAGGCAGGGCCCGTGGGGGTCTTTGCTGTCGCGGACCAGGAACTCCCCGGTGGCGCGGGCGTGGTCGGGCGCCCATTCGAGGCACTCGCCGCCTTCGCCGCCGCTGTACGTGCTCTTGACCCACCGCGTGCTGCTCATGTGGCGTACTCCTCCGCGATCTCTCGAATCAGAGCCAGCGACTCGTCAGGGTCGCGCGCCGAAGCCCGCAGACGGTCGTACGCCGTGCGCGCGCTCTCCACCGCCGCAGCGGAGTCCGACACGTGCCCCTGCCCCCTGCTCTCCGAGTACAGGACCGTTGCCCCGTCGTCTGGCGTTAGCAGGATAAACGGCAGTGATGACGCGGGGGCACCCGCGGTGAAGCGCAGAACTTGAAGCGTGATGTGGGGGTTGCCCGCGTCGGAGGCAAGGTGCCGGAGCTGGTCGGCCATCACAGACCGGCCGCCGACCACTGTGCGCAGGGTCGATTCCTGCAAGATCACCCACAGCAGGGGCGGGGCGTCGCGCTCCATGACTTCGCGACGGGCCAGCCTGGCGTCGACCCTGGCCCTGATCTGGTCGTCGGTCTCGCGCGGGTGCGTGGCCCGGAACGTGGCCTCCGCGTAGTCCGCGGTCTGCAACATGCCCATGATCAGGGCATTGGAATAATTCTCAATCCGGCTGGCCTGCTTCTCCAGGTTGATGTACGGCACGAACCAGCCGGGATGCCCGCGCTCGCTCACCCGGACCAGTAGTCGGGTGAAGAACCCCGAGGTGTCGAAGAACCGGTCACACCCCTTGGCGAAGTGCATCGACGCCCGCGCCCTGCCGTTTTTCACCTTGGACACGTACGGCTCCTTGTAGCCCGTCGCGTCCGCCAGTTGACGCTGGTTGGCGCCCTTGTGCGCCAGTGCCGCCGCCACCTCGCGCCCGAACCACTCAAGGCCGTTTCCGGGCTCGCCGTTGAGTTCCGGCAATTGTTCGGTCATTCGTTCAATTCACCTTCTTGCCAGGTGCCTTGGAAATCGAATCGGCCTGTTGAGATTACGTCGCGGAGGTGATGCTGGACCCGAAAACATCATGACCCGTACCGAAAGGAGCGACGACATGGCGACGAGGGGCAGGGCCCGTACGCCCGACAGGGTCACCCAGGCCGGGGAGGCGTGTGACGAGCTGCGGGAGGCGCTCAGGGCGGCCGGGGTGGTGCTGCCGTCCCTGGGGCTCGATCCCGTGTCGTGTACCGGGGCCGCTCCGCTCGGGCTGATCGACCTGGGGCGCTGCAACATCGCCACCGCACGCGCGCTCGCCGCCGCCCTCCGGCCCCGGGCCGACCGGTGACTCCGCACCGGCCCGGGCGCACCGGGTTCCTGTCCGCCGCCGACCGGGCGTGGCGGGACGGTTGGCCCCCGGTCGCGCGGAGCGGGGACGGTAACCCGTGGGTGCGGGGGGTGTGCTGGCTGTTCTGCCGGCGGGAGGGGGTGGCCGTGTTGTGGGTCGGGTCGGTGATCACGCCGGGGGCGGGAGGGGAGATGTACGCCTGCGGGCCGTGTATCGCGGAGCTGGACCACATGGTCCGCGAACAGGCCCATGACCGCGAGCGCCGCGGCCACCGCGCCGCCCGGTACGCGACACTCACCCTCTCCGCCCACGTGCCACCGCGGGCCCTGCCCGCGGAAGGACGGACCCTGACCGCCGTGGGCGGAGCCCTCTCCCCGCGCCCCGCCCCCGGCGGCTGCGCGCACCTGCGCACCGGGTTGCGCGACGGCAAGACGTACTGCCGGGACTGCGATCGGCAGCTCTATCTGTGATCCGTCAGATCCGCGCGGAGCGGACACCGTGCACCGGGCCGTGAAGCTGAACGGCCGCCGTCCCCGAGGGGCGTGGGCCCGCGTCAGTCCGACTGCAAGTCGCGCATGTGGCTTCTGAACGCGTCGACCGCGACCAGCAGCCGCGCCCGCGGGCTCGCGCCCGTCAGCAGCGCCTCCGACAGCCCGAGCGTCGCGTCGAGTGCGGTGAGCGCGTTGCGGTGGGCCGCGAGCCAGGCGCCGTGGTGGGCGGCGTACGGCTCCATCGCCTGCCAGGACCTGGCGTCTTCGCGGTCCCGGAGCCGGTGCAGTTTGTGCGATTCGTCGTCCAGGATGCGGCCCACCCTGTGGATGTGCGTGTCCTGGAGGTTCTTCAGGCCCCGCAGCAGGTCCGCGTCCGAGGGCGGGGCCGCGGCGATGGTGTTCAGGAGGCCCAGGTGCATCTCGACCTGGCTGTGCAGCCGTTGCCGCGCCGCGCGCTCCAGTTCCTCCACCGGGTCGGTCCGCATGACCTGCGTGGGCGGTTCCTGTACGGCGTACGTGGTGGCGGCCGGTGCGGTGCGGCGGCCGGGGAGGAGTTTCCAGCCCAGGCGCCGGGGTTTGCGGCCGGCGGGGAGGCGCGGTGACGGTGACTGGGTGCGGTGGGCGCGGAGTTCCGCCGCCGCGGCGGCGAGGGTCGCGCGGGCGTCGGGTTGCTTGGCGAGGAGGGCGGTGAGAATCGGGGCCAGGGCGCCGGCGTGGCGGAAGGGCGCGGGGTCGGACTCGCAGACGGCCTGGCGCAGGGTCCACAGGTCGGCGCCGTGGAAGGGCAGGTGGCCTTCGACGGCGGCGTACAGGGTGGCGCCGAAGGACCACAGGTCGGAGGCGGCGGTCGCCGGCTCGCCGTCCCACTGCTCGGGGGAGGCGTACGCGGGCGTGCCCAGCCTGCCGCCGGTGGTCGTCAGGCCCGTCGGTCCCCCCGCGCCGATGGCCGCGTCGGCGATGGCGGCGATGCCGAAGTCGGTGATGACCGCGCGCCGGTCGGTCACCATGATGTTGTCCGGTTTCAGATCGCGGTGCACCACGCCCGCGGCGTGGGCCTCGGCGAGTGCGTCGAGGACCTGGATCCCGATCTCCGCCACCCGCGGCACCGGCAGCCGTGTCCGCTCCCGCAGGACGGCGGCCAGGGAGCGGCCGGTGACGAACTCCATCACGATCACCGGGGCGCCGTCGTGTTCGACGACGTCGTAGACCGTGGTGATGCCGGGGTGGTTGAGCCGGGCCGCCGCGCGGGCCTCGCCGATCATGCGCCCGTAGCTGCTTCTCGCGCTGCCTGTCCTCGACGTCGGCTTCGAAGAGGATTTCCTTGACCGCGACCTGTCTGTCGAGCAGCTCGTCGCGGGCGCCCCAGACCCGGCCCATGCCGCCTTGCCCCACCGGTCGGTCCAACCGGTACCGGCCCGCGATCAGCAGACCGCTCGACCCAGCCATATCTCCATCGTAGGCAGTGACGTGGACGTCACCGGCTCCTCGCCGGCCGTCGTGCCCGGGTCGGGGACACGTCCCGGCCACAGACCGACGGCGGCGGTACGAGCCCCCCGACCCGTACCACCGCCGTCTCCCCCCTCGGGCGGCGAAGCCGCCCGCTACATCGCCTCGGAGCGGATGTCCGAGACCTGGTCCTCCGTCAGCACCGCGTCGCCGGCGGGTGCCTTCGGCTCGACCGGCTCACCGAAGCCCGAGAACGCCAGGTCGACCTCCGCCCCTTCCGGGTCGGTGATGGTCACCGGGTACGGCTTGCCTTCGGCGGCGATCTTCATGCTGGCGCCGTCGCTGGTGGCGGGGTCCTCGTTGACGTAGGGCACGACCGCCACGCCCTTGTGCTTCGTCTTTTCCTTCTGCGTCATGCCGGGGCTGAACGACACGACGCTGTCGGTCTGCTCGACGTACGAGTCCAGCTTGCACACGTCCTCGATCGCCAGCGGGGCGCGGGACTTGGGCATCTCCAGGTACGAGCCCTCGATCTCGGCGTTCACCGTCTCGCCGTAGCCGTACTCGGCCTCCAGGTAGGCGGCGTCCGGCTTCAGCCACAGGGTGTCGCCCTGCATGACGAACTCGGTGGCACCTTCCTCGGTGCTGGCCGTTCCGACGCAGTTGCCCTTCTTGTCCGCCCGCACGTCGATCTGGGCGGGGTCGGCGATCAAGGTCATCTCGCCGACCGCGTGCACGGACTCGGCGGTGCGCATCGCCTTGACGGCGTCCGTCTGCGCGGGGCCGCCGCTGGCCCCGCCCCCGCCTTCGTCGTCGCTGCCGCAGGCGGTCAGCGCGAGGAGCGCCGCCGTTCCGGCCGCCGCGACGGCGGCACGGTGCCTGCGTATGACGTGCTTCATGTCGACCTTCGATCACTCGACTGCTGTGCGCCTCCGGCGAGTTGACCACGGGGGCCGGGCGGGAGGAGGCGCACACGTTACCTGCCGGGGTCCGGACTGCCAAAACGTTCCAGCGCACGAGGAACGCGTACGCGCCGTTCCCGGCGGTAACCCCTGGCGGGACCCCCCGGATCCCCGTCGCGGGCGTCGGCGGCGTACGGCGAGCGGGACCCCGTTGTCCGCCTTCCGGCCGCGTGGTGGAAGTCTTGTCTGCCCGGCGGGCCGGGAGTGCCGGCCGGGCAGGAGGGAGCGAGCGTGGGCGAAGACCAGCCGCCGGAGGGGCCGGCCGACATCGGTGAGCTGTTGTGGGCGGGGGCCGACGCGCAGGCCCAGGCGTTGCGCGAGGGCGCCGTTACGGCGCCCGAACTGCTCGAAGCGGTGCTGCGCCGCGCGGAGGAGGTCAACGGGCGGCTGAACCTCTTCCGCGCCGTCTACGCCGACAGCGCGCGGGCCCAGGCGGCCGAGGCCCAGCGGCGGCTCGACGCCGGGGAGCGCACCCCGCTGCTCGGCGTGCCCGTCGCCGTCAAGGACGACACCGACGTGGCCGGGGAGGTCGCCGCGCGGGGCGGGCGCGCGCAGCTCCCGCCGGCCGAGCGGGACGCGCCGGCCGTGGCCGGAATGCGCCGGGCCGGCGCCGTGATCGTGGGGCACACCCACACGCCGGACCGGTGCCTGTGGCCGTTCACCGAGAGCCTCGCCCACGGTGCGACCCGCAACCCGTGGAACCCCGGCCACACCCCCGGCGGCTCCTCCGGCGGGTCGGCGGCGGCGGTCGCCGCCGGGATCGTCGGACTCGCCACCGGCACCGACGGCGGCGGCTCGGTACGCATACCGGCGCACTTCTGCGGCATATTCGGGCTCAAGACCACCCGCGGCCTGATCAGCCTGGACGCCGACCCGGGCGGCGACGAGCAGTGGCACGGCCTGTCGGTCCTCGGCCCGCTCGGGCGGCGGGTGGCCGACGCGGCGGCGATGCTCGACGTGGTCGTCGACGGGGACCGCTCCGACGGGGGCGATCCCGGCGGGGGCCGTCCCGCCGGGAGCTACCGCGACGCCGTCGGCGCCGACCCCGGCCGGCTGCGGATCGCGCTGGCCTGGAAGGCGCCGCTGGCCACGCAGCCGAGGATCGAGCGGGCGCGCAGGCAGGCCGTGCTGGACACGGCGGAACGCCTGCGCGGTTTCGGCCACGAGGTGACCGAGGCCGACCCGCCGCTCGGCATCCGGCCGAGCACCCAGTTCATGACGCGCTACCTGCGCGGGGTCGCCGACGACGTCGCCACGCTGCCCCACCCGGAGTGGCTGGAACCGCGCACCCGCCGGATCGCCGCGTTCGGGCGGCGCATCCCGGCCGGCGTACTGGCCAGGATGCGGGCCGCCGAGTCCCGGCTGGACGCGGTGATGCGCGAGTTCTTCCACTCCTACGACGTGGTGCTCCAGCCGGGCTGGACCACCGGGCAGCCGCGGATCGGCCGCTACCGCCGCACGGGCGCGACGCACACCCTGGCCGCGCTGACCACGGGTATCGCGTACTACCCGACGTGGAACGTGCTCGGCTACCCGGCGGCCGCGGTCCCGGTGACCCGCGACGGGCAGGGCCTGCCGGTCGGCGTGCAGCTCGTCGGGCCGCCGTACGCCGAGCACCGGCTGCTGTCGCTCGCCGGCCGGCTGGAGCGCGCGCACCCGTGGGCCGGCGGCCGGCCGGAGCTCTGAGGCGGCTTCGCGGCTCCTTCAGGCCCGGTGCCAGGTGTGCGGCGGCAGCCCGGGGCCGTAGGTCCCGGCGGTTCAATCCGGCCCGTCGAGCCAGTCGAGGATGGTGCGCATGCCGTCGTGCCAGTGGGCCTCCAGCAGGTGGGCCGCGCGGGCGAAGTCGCCTTCGGCGAGCGCCGCCAGGACCCGCCGGTGCTCCTCGTCGACCTCCGCGCGGTGCTTGACCTCGCGCATGTAGGTGAGTTCGTAGCGGGAGAGGTTCGTGCGCAGTTGGGTGAGCATCCCCAGCAGGTGCCGGTTGCCCGCCGCCGCGGCGATCGTCGTGTGCCACTCGGTGTCGAGCCGCCAGCGGCGTACCGGGTCGGCGCACTGCGCGAGTTCGTCGAGGGTGGTGTCCAGCCGCCGCATCGTGGCGGCGCCGATCGAGGTGAGGGAGCGGGCGGCGAGGCCCTCCAGGGCCGCCAGGACCGGGTACAGCTCGGCGGCGTCGCGGCGGACGAGGGGACGCACGGTGAAGCCGCGGGCCAGGGCGGACTGCAGGACGCCTTCCGCCTGGAGGCGCAGGAGCGCTTCGCGCACCGGAGTGCGGGAGACCTGGAGGGTGCGGCTGAGGCCGGCCTCGGTGAGGGGGGCGCCGGGGGCGTACTCACCCGAGGAGATGAGGTCGACGACGCGGAGGTAGACGGCTTCGCGGAGCGGTTCGGCGCGGGCGATGGGCTCGTGCGCGCCGGCGGGGTTCGAGGTCATGGGTGGTACGGGCTTTCGTCGCGGTGGCGGCGCTCGAACTCCGAGCGCATGCACAGGGTGGTCGTCGAGGTCATCCGGTCGACGGCCAGGATGCCGTCGAGGTGGTCGATCTCGTGCTGGAGCAGCTCGCCGAGGTCGCCGTCCGCGCGCAGGGCGTGTTCCGTGCCGTCCGGGGACTGGTAGGCCACGTCCACCCACGCCGACCTGCTGACCCGGCAGAAGAACTGCAGGGAGAAGCTGAGGCAGGCGTCCCACGGCTCCCACCTGGTCGCGGAGCGGCCCGTGATCCGGGGGTTGACCAGCGTCCACGGGCGGTCCAGGTGGAGGTGGATCATCCGGCTCGGCACGCCGATCTGCGGCGCGGCGATGCCGCGGCCGTATCCGGTGCGGGCCACCCAGTCGGCCAGGGTGTCCGCGAGGTCGGCGGCGGTTGCGGCGGTCTGCGGTGATCCCGGCTCCGGGACGGCGGCGGCGGGCACGCGCAGTGCGGGGTCGCCGAGTTGGAGTGTCGGTCGTACGGCCATCTGCGCATCGTATACGATGCGCAGATGACGAAGCCCTTGCAGGTGCGGAACATCGAGGAAGCGGCCGGACTCATCGATCCCGTCTTCCGGAACAGCCCGTACGTCGAGGACGCCGCCCTGGCCCGCCGGGTGGGCCGGGATCTGGGGCTCAAGCTGGAGACGTTCAACCCGATCCGCTCCTTCAAGGGCCGCGGCGCCGACTACTTCATGCACGAGGTGACCGCCGGGCGGCAGGTGGTCTGCGCCTCCGCCGGCAACTTCGGCCAGGCCATCGCCTACACGGGCCGCGCGCGCGACATCGCCGTCACCGTGTTCTGCGCCCGGAACGCGAACCGGGTCAAGGTCGCCCGGATGCGCGCACTCGGCGCCGAAGTACTCCTGGACGGCGACGACTTCGACGCCGCGAAGGACGCCGCGCGGGCCTACGCGGACGGCGCCGCGGGCCGGCTGTTCGTCGAGGACGGCGACGCGCCGCGCATCTCCGAGGGCGCCGGCACCATCGCCGTGGAACTCGACCCGCTGCCCGGCACCCTCCTCGTGCCGCTCGGCAACGGCGCCCTGATCGGCGGCGTGGCGTGCTGGACCAAGGCCCGCTCACCCCGCACCCGCGTCGTGGGGGTCTGCGCCGCCGGCGCCCCCTCGATGGCCGAAAGCTGGCGTCGAAACGCGCCCGTCGCCACCCCCGAGGCCCGCACCTTCGCCGACGGGGTCGCCGTCCGGGAGCCCGTGCCCGCGGCCGTCCACAGGATGCGCGGGCTGGTCGACGACGTCGTGCTCGTCGACGACGACCGGATCCGCCAGGCGCTGCGCGCGGTACGGGACACCGTCGGCCTGATCCTCGAACCGTCCGCCGTCCTCGGCGTCGCCGCCGCACTTCACCACCGGTTCGACGCCGGCACCCTGGCCACCATCGTGACCGGCAGCAACTTCTCCCCCGAACTCCTCGGAGAACTGGCCTAGTTGCCCGCCGGGCCGATCCGGTCCGGTCCCGCCGCCGCGCCCCCGTGCCTCCCCGACGCGAGGCCGGGGGCGTCGTTCTTGGCGCCGGTCCTCCACGAAGTAGTCGCGTCCGGACCGTTTACTTCCGGCCACGGTATGCGTAACGTGCCTGTCGCAACGCTCACGTTAACGTTCATGTCGAGGCTGGAGCCGAGATGCGTCCCAGAATGCGTGCAATATCCCCCGTGCTGGTCCCCGGTGTCGCGATGGCCCTCGCGCTGCTCGGCGGAACCGCCGCCGCGGCGTCCGGGCAGGGCGACGAGGCCCGGCAGAGCGCCCCCGCACGGGCCGTGGAGGTCCGGGTCGGCACGTACAACGTGTGCGGGCACGGATGCCTGCCGACCAAGGAGGAGTGCGAGCGGGTCATCGGCCGCGACTGCGGCACCAAGCTGCGGCCGTGGGCCGAGGGGCGGGCCGCGGACGTCGCCCACGACATCGACGAGGCCGGCCTCGGCGTCGTCGCCACGCAGGAGATCGGCAACAACGCGACGCCCACCCAGCCCGCCGTCGACGTCGAGTCCTTCCGCGCCCCGCTGACCGCCGCGCTCAAGGAGCACGGGTACGCCGAGGCGCCCGCCGACTACGCCGGCGCCCGGCACCCGGAGCAGGGCTACCCCCTCAAGTCCGGGGCCGGCCGCTTCACGTACTACGACGCCGAGCGCTACTCCCACCTCGACAAGCGCGGCCGTGAACTGCCCCACGACCTGCTCTGGCTGCCGGACTCGACCGAGATCTACGGCAAGACCATGACCTGGAACGTTCTGCGCGAGAAGAAGTCCGGCGCCCGCTTCGTCGTCGTCGACATGCACCTGGAGTACCGCAAGAACGGCGCCACCGACCCCAACGGCTGGACCAAGAACTGGGACGAGGTCCGCTACGCCGACGCACGGCGCACCGCCGAGGAGCTGACCCTCCGCAACAGGCACACCCGCAACCTGCCCATCGTCTTCGCCGGCGACATGAACTCCGGCAGCGACGCCGAGGGCGCCAGCGCCATCGACGCCTTCGGCGACGTCGGCTTCGCCGACGCCCTCGGGGTCGCCGAGCGCGTCACCGGCGACGAGTACGCCTCGTACAACGGCGGCAAGATCCCGCTGCCCCTCGGCGAGAAGATCGACCACCTCTTCGTACGGAAGGGGACGACGGTCCGCGAGTGGGTGCAGATCCCGCAGACGACCGCGACCGAAGGACCGCAGGCCGAACTGCTGCGCTCCGACCACAACCTCTCCTACGCCACCGTCCGCCTCATGAAAGGAAACCGGTGACGACCGCACCACACCCCGATCCGCGCCTGCTCGACCCGAAGCTGGCGAAGTTCAACCCGCTGCGCCGCATCCTCGTCCACGACGACTTCAACACCGGCACGCACGGGTGGATCGAGCTGATCGGCAACCACGACCAGCACGGTGACCTCGACACGGTCGACGCGCACATGTCGGACTTCCGGCCACCGCAGCTCAGCTCGTGCAACTTCTTCGACGTCGGCACGCACGGGGCCATGTCCGGCACCTACGCGCTGAAGGTCGCCACCCGGCCGGTCACCGGCCACACCGGCGTGGCGATCCGGCGGCTGACGATGTCCGGCCGCGGCCGGGTGCAGTTCGAGACGTACTTCGCCTACAAGGCGGAGGCCGCCTCGGCGGAGAACGGCGCCGCCACCGCCGCCGGCGGCGGGAAGTGGGACGCCAACAACCACCCGTCGGAGCAGCAGTTCGGGGCCCTCACCGTCGCGACCGACATCTGCGACGGCGTGCGCTACCACAACGTGGTGCGGTACCAGAACACCGATCTGGACCACACCGTGCAGCACCGCTGGATGTACCCCACGGTCCCCGAGCCGACCCCCCGCGAGCACTTCGAGGGCAAAATCAAGCTCCCCCGGACCGCGGACTTCACCGCCCCCGACCCCGCCGACTGGCGGCAGTTCGGCGAGCGGCAGGACCTCTGCTTCAACGAGGTCCCCACCAAGGTCAACTGGCACTACCTGCGCTGGGTCATCGACACCCGTACCCGCAGCAACGTCGAACTCCAGGTCAACGACGTCGTCCACGACATGTCCGACGTGCCCGTCCCGCCGTACGACGAGGAGTACGGGTCGCTGCAGAACCTGCTCAACTTCTACGTCTCCGTCCGCACCCACACCGACGTGCGGAACTTCCTCTTCCTCGACTCCGTGCTGATCTCGGTGGACTGGTGAGTGCCATGACCATGCGACAGTCCTTCACCGCCGTCATCGAGCGCAACGCGACGCTGACGGGCGAGTTCACCACCGAGCCGTACGAGGCCGCCTGGGCCCGCGAGGCCCGCTGGTTCGTGCGCGTCCTCGACTCCGCGGGGCGCAATCCGCGGATGCTCGTACGCACCCAGATATCGCCGGACGGCCTGCACTGGTGCGACCTCGACACCGGTACGGAGCAGTCCGTCGACCCCGCCGGGGGGCCGCTGCACAGTTGGCCCGCCGAGGGGTTCGGCGGCTGGCTGCGGCTGCGCGGCACCGTCGTCGGCGAACCGGAAGACGGCGCCGCGGACGCGGCGTCCGTCAAGGTTCTGATCTATCTGGCACTCAAATCATGACCCGGAGGTGGTGAGATGACCGGGACGGGCAGTGCGGGCGGCAGCGGCCGCCCGGCGCGGCGGGACTTCCTCGCGATGGCCGGCCTCGGCGCCACGGCGGTGCTGCTGTCGGGCTGCGGCGTCGGCAGCGCCGCGCCCCGCGGCGCGCTGCGCGCGGCGTTCGGGCAGCCGGTCACCGACCTGGACCCGTACAACGCCGCGACCGCCGTCGACGAGGCGTCGCTGATCGTCAAGCGCCTCGTCTTCGACACCCTCGTACGGCGCGAGGGCGAGGAGCTGGCGCCGGGGCTGGCGACCGACTGGCGGCGTGAGGGCGACACCAGGTGGGTCTTCACGCTCCGCCGCGGCGTCGCCTACCACGACGGCACCGAGGTCACCGCCCGCGACGTCGTCGCGTGCCTGAAGCACACGCAGCAGGTCCCCTCCGCGCAGACCCCGCTGTGGGCGACGGTCACCGAAGCGGAGGCGCCCGACGACCACACGGTCGTCTTCACCACCGACGGCCCCCTCGGCTCGCTCCCGGTCAACCTCACGCTCCTGTTCATCGTCCCGGCGCGGCTGGTCGCCGACCCGGAGCAGAAGCGGCGCCCGGTCGGCTCCGGCCCGTTCCGGGTCACCGACTTCACCCCCTCGACCTCCGTCGAGCTGGCGCGGTTCGACGACTACTGGGGCGGCCGGGCGGAGCTGCCGGCGGTCTCCATGCCGTACATCGCGGAGACCTCCACGGCGATCACCGCCCTCCTGGGCGGCGACGTCGACCTGCTCTGGCCGGTGCCGCCGGACCAACTGCCCGAGGTCACCGGGGTGTCCGGCGTCGCCGTCGAGTCCGTGCCCTCCTGGACCTACTACTTCAACTGGTTCAACTGCTCGCGCAAGCCGTTCGACGACCCCGACGTCCGCCGTGCGCTGTGCCAGGCCGTGAACGTGCCGCAGATCGTCGACTCCCTCTTCGGCCGCGGCGGCAAGCAGATGCGCGCGCCGATACCCGAGACGGTCGCCGGCTTCGCGGCCCAGCCGCCCTGGCCGTACGACCCGGACGGCGCGCGCCGGCTGCTGGCGCGGGCCGGGCTCGGCCGGGGCTTCAGCACGTCGATGATGTGGTTCGACGCCACCGGCCCGCTGGCGCGGGAACTGGCGCAGGCGCTGATCTCGGCCTGGGCCGACATCGGCGTCACCGTGGAGCCGCAGAGCATCGAGAAGGCGATGTGGCTGGAGCGGCTGAACACCCTCGACTGGGACATGAACCTCCAGACGAACACCGTGACCACCGGCGACGCCGCCTTCACCATCGGCCGCCTCTACACCTCGGAGGCGAACCGCCTCGGCTACGCGAACAAGGAGCTCGACGCCGTCCTCGCCCGGGCCGCCGGCGCGCCCGAGGGACCGGAACGCGACGCCCTCTACGGCGACGCCTGCGGGACCATATGGTCGGACGCCGTCGGCCTCTTCCCCGTCACCCTCGTCACCGGGTACGGGCGTGCGAAGGCGCTGACCGGCTTCACACCAGCCGCGAACAACCAGCCCGACCTCGCCGTGGTGGGGCGCCGATGACACCGCGCCGGAGGATCCCATGAGCCCACGCCGCCGACCCACGCTGCGCGACATCGCCCTGTCGCTCGACCTGTCGGTCAACACCGTCTCCCGGGCGCTCGCCGACAAGGACGCGGTCAGCCGCGAGACGCGCGAGCGGGTCAAGGAGGAGGCCGAACGCCTCGGCTACGTGCCCAACAGCATGGCCCGCTCCCTCGTGCTGCGAAACGCCATGACCCTCGGGCTCGTCATCACCAACCCGTCCAACCCCTTCTACGCCCGGCTGATCTCCGCGATCGAGGAGCGCGGGCGCGAACGCGGCTACTCGCTGATGCTGATGGTCACCGAGGACTCCGCGGAGAACGAACGCCGCGCCGCCGAGGAGCTGATGCGCTGGGGCGTCGACGGGGTGCTCGCCATACCCGTGCAGCACGGCGCGGAGCACTGGAGCCGGCTGCGCAAGTCCGGTACGCCCGTGGTGCTGCTCAACCGGCACCTGCCGGAGATGGACGCCGACGTCGTCGGCGTCGACTACTACGCCGGCGCGCGGCTCGCGACCGAACACGTGCTGGACAGCGGGGCGACCGAGCTGTACCTGGTCGAGGAGGACCTGGAGATCTCGCCGGTCTCGGAACGTATCCGCGGCTTCCGCGAGACGCTGGCGGCCCGCGGGATCGCGGCTCCGGACGATGCCGTGGTGCGCGTGGATCCGGGGGCCGCGCCGGAGGGGGTGCCGGTCTCGGGGCCGTTCGACCCCGGGGTGGCGTACACCGTCGGCGCCGGCCTGGCCCGCCGCGCGGGGCCCGGCGCGGTGGTGCTGGCGGGCAACGACTACCACGCGCTGGGCCTGTACCGGGCGTTCAGCGAGCGGGGGCTGCGGGTCGGCACGGACATCGGCGTCGTCGGCCACGGCGACCACCCGTTCTCCGCCTACCTCGACCCGGCCCTGACCACCGTCCGGCTGCCCGCGCCCGACGTGGGCCGCGCCGGCGTCGACCGGCTGCTGGAGCGGGTGCAGGACGGCTCGGAGGACGCGGATCCGATCCGTACGCTCCTGGCCCCCGAACTCGTCGTACGCGCCTCCGCCGGACCCCTGCGAAGAAGAGGTGAACAGTGATGGGCGCCTTCCTCGCCAAACGCCTCGCGCAGGCCGTCGTCGTCGCCTTCGGCGCGCTGACGCTGGTCTTCGTCATCGTGCGCGTCGTGCCGGGCGACCCCGCCAAGCTGATCGTCGGACCCGACGCCTCCGCCGCACAACTGGAGAGCGTACGCGCCGACTTCGGCCTCGACGACCCGCTGTGGCGGCAGTACGCCGACCACCTCGCCGGCGTCGTCCGCGGCGACCTCGGCGACTCCTGGCGCCTCGGCGGCTCGGCGCTGAGCAACCCCCTGGACCGCTTCCCGGCGACCCTGAGCCTGTCGCTCGCGGCGCTCCTGCTGACCGTCGCGCTCGGGATCCCGCTGGGCATGCTGTGCGCCCGCCGCCCCGGGAAACTGCTCGACCTGGCGGTCTCCACCGGCTCGCTCGCCGGGCAGGCCATCCCCTCGTTCTGGCTCGGCATCGTCCTGATCCTGATCTTCGCCCGCCGGTTGGACTGGCTGCCCGCGACCGCCGACGGCTCACCGGCCGCGGTGCTGCTGCCGGCCTTCACGCTCTCCCTGCCGTTCATCGGCTGGCTCGCGCGGCTGGTGCGCAGCAGCGCGCTGGAGGAGGGCGGCAAGGACTACGCCCGCACCGCCCGCGCCAAGGGCGTGGGCGAGGGGACCGTCCAGTACGTGCACGTCGGCCGCAACATCGCGATCCCGGTGGTGACCGTGCTCGGCCTGCTGATGGGCAACTTCATCGCCAACGCGGTCATCATCGAGGTCGTCTTCTCCTGGCCCGGCATCGGCTCGCTGATGGTCGACGCCATCACCAACCGCGACTACGCGGTCGTCGAGGCCGCGATCCTCACGATCACGCTGGCGTACATCGTCCTGAACCTGCTCGTGGACGTCGTCTACTTCGTCATCGACCCCCGCCTCACCCCGGAGGACGCATGAGCGGCACGACCACGGCCGCGCCCGCGCCGGCCGTCGACCCCCCGCGTACGGACAAGGCCCCCGGCGACGCCGCGCGGCGCGTGCCGGTGCGCGTGTGGATAGGCGCCGGGGTGCTGGCGCTCTTCGTCCTCGCCGCCGTCGTCGGGCCGCTGCTGCGCCCGTACGACGCCGTGGCCACCGACCTGCCGAACCGGCTGCTGGCGCCGGGGGAGCGCACCGACGCCGGCGACATCGCCTGGCTGGGCACCGACCAGATGGGGCGCGACCTGCTCGCCAACCTGCTGGCCGGCTCCCGCATCTCGCTGCTGGTGGCCTGCGCGACCGTCCTGGTCGGCGGCGCCGCCGGCCTCCTCGTCGGGCTGGTCTCCGGCTACTTCGGCGGCTGGACGGACACCATCGCCTCCCGCATCGGCGACATCCAGCTCGCCTTCCCCTCCATCCTCCTGGCGATCCTGCTGGCCGGGGTGCTCGGCCCGAGCGTCACCAACATCGTCATCACGCTGGCGATCACGAGGTGGGTCATCTTCGCCCGCGTCGCCCGCGCCTCCGCGATGGCGACGCGCCGGCTCGGCTTCGTCGACTCGGCGCGGGTGCTGGGGGCGGGCCACGTGCGCATCATGGTCCGCCACGTGCTGCCGTCCCTCTGGCAGCCGCTGCTGGTCGCCGCGACGGTGCAGGTGGGCCTGGTGATGGTCGCGGAGGCGTCGCTGAGCTTCCTCGGCCTCGGCGTCCCGGTCGACACCGCCTCGTGGGGCGCCACGGTCTCCGTGGGACGCGACTACCTGGGCTCGGCGTGGTGGATCTCCACGATGCCGGCGGCGGCGCTCGCACTGGTCGTCACGGCGGTCGGCGTGATCGGCGACGGCTTCCGCGACGTGTCGGATCCGCGGTCGCAGATATGAGAGAAGGGGAGCACACGATGCCTTCAACGGCCGTGGACCCGTCACCGGCCGCCCGGCTGCGGGACGTCCACATCGGCTTCGGCCGCGACGGCTCACGACAGGTCGTCCGCGGGGTGGACCTCGACCTCGTACCGGGCCGGGTCACCGCCCTGGTGGGGGAGTCGGGCAGCGGCAAGTCGCTGACGTCGCTGGCGCTGATGGGCCTGCTGCCCCCGGGCGCGGTGGTGAGCGCGGGGACGGTCGAGATCGAGGGCCGGGACACCGCCGGATTCACCGACGCGCAGTGGCGGCGGCTGCGCGGCGCGAAGGTCGCGATGGTCTTCCAGGACCCGATGGCGGCGCTGAACCCGTCGTTCACCGTCGGCTGGCAGATCGCCGAGACGCTGCGCCGCCGCGGCACCGGCCGCCGCGCGGCCCGGGAGCGGGCCGTGGAGCTGATGCGGACGGTCGGCATCCCCGACGCGGAGGCCAAGTACGGCGCGTACCCGCACGAGTTCTCGGGCGGCATGCGGCAGCGGGCGGTCATCGCGATGGCCCTCACCCTGGACCCGGCGGTGCTGCTGGCCGACGAGCCCACCACCGCGCTCGACGTCACCGTGCAGGCGCAGATCCTGCGGCTGCTCGCCGGGCGGCAGACGGAGGCGGGGATGGCGATGCTGCTCGTCTCGCACGACCTGGGGGTCGTCGCGCGCGTCGCGCAGGACGTGGCGGTGATGTACGCGGGCCGGATCGTGGAGACGGGCGCCCTGGACGACGTGTACACCGCCCCGGCGCACCCGTACACGCGCGGCCTGCTCGACGCGGTCCCCGACCCGGCGCGGCCCGGCCGGCTGATCCCGATCGAGGGCCAGCCGCCGGCACCGGGAACCCTCGGCGGCGGCTGTGCCTTCGCACCGCGCTGCCCGTACGCGACGCAGGTGTGCCGCACGGACGACCCGGAACTCTCCGCCGTCGGACAGGGCCACGAGGCCGCCTGCCACCACAGCGACAAGGTCCGGGCCCGGGCGACGAACGTGGAGGCCGCGTCATGACCACGAGCCGGACGACCCCGGACGCACTGCTGCACATCCAGGACCTGCACGCCGGCTACACGGTCCCCGGCCGCTCCGGCCTCGGCCGCCGCCGCGTCGACGCGGTCGCGGGCGTCGACCTGACGGTGCGGCCCGGCCAGACCGTCTGCATCGTCGGCGAGTCCGGCTGCGGCAAGTCGACACTGGCCCGCTCGGTGGTGGGACTGCTGGAGCCGTTCGCCGGCTCGGTCTCCTTCGCGGGCCTGGACCTGGCGACGGCGGGCCGCCGGGAGCGGCGGCGGGTGGCACACGACCTGCAGATGGTCTTCCAGGACCCGTACACGTCGCTGAACCCGCGGATGCGGGTGGCGGAGATCGTCGCGGAGGGCTGGCACATCCACCGGGACGTGGTGGCACCGGCAGACCACGCGGCGGAGGTCGAACGGCTCCTGACGCAGGTGGGCCTCGACGCCTCGTACGCCACCCGCCGGCTGCACGAGCTGTCGGGCGGCCAGTGCCAGCGGGTGAGCATCGCGCGGGCGCTCGCGCTGCGGCCGAAGCTCATCATCTGCGACGAGGCCGTCTCGGCCCTGGACGTCTCCGTCCGCGCGCAGATCCTCAACCTGCTCGCGGACCTCCAGCGCGAGCTGGGGATCGCGTACCTCTTCATCTCCCACGACCTCGACGTGGTGAGGCACATCGCGGACGAGGTGGCGGTGATGTACCTGGGCACGATCGTCGAACGCGGCACCGCGGCCCAGGTCTTCGAGGCCCCCCGGCACCCGTACACCCAGGCCCTCCTCGGCGCCGCCCCGTCCGTCCACGACCGTCCCGGCACCGCGCAGGACCTCCCCCTCACCGGCGAGGTCCCCTCCCCCTCCTCACCCCCCACGGGCTGCCGCTTCCGCACCCGCTGCCCCCTGGCCGCGGACGTGTGCGCGTCGGAGGTCCCGGAGCTGCGCATACGGAAGGGCGGCGACCACCCGGCGGCGTGTCACTTCGCGGGAGAGGAGGCGACGGCGGCGCCCTGACCTCACCCGCCGGCAGCAGGTCCGGTCCGCACGAAGTTCACTCCCGCCGCTCAGCGCCAGATGCGGACCGTACCGCTCCGTGAGACGCGCAGGATCCTCATGCGCCTCGGGGAGTTTCAGCGCGCCATGGACAAAGGCGACACCTCGGCCTTCGCTATCAAGCCCCTGACCGGCCATGAGGGCATGGCCCGGCTGCGCGCGGGCGACTACCGGGTCGTGTACACGATCGACAACGGCGAACTCGTCGTCTGGGTCGTCGCGGTCGGTGACCGCCGGGATGCGTACCGCGCTTTGTAGGGCACCGACGGTGTCGTGGCCGGAGTGCGGGCCCGGTCAGGCGATCTTGTCGCAGACGTCCGTCAGCTTCTTCGTCCCCTCCTTCCACGTCACCGTCCGCTGGTCGGCCGCCGTGATCTCCACGGTGTACACGCCGTCGACCACGTACTCGCCGCGCGGCAGGTTCCCCTGTCCCTCCTCGAAGCCCAGGAGGAACGGGCCCGTGGCGTAGTAGACGTGGCCGCCGTCCGGGCCGTACCGGACGATCGAGCGCCCGCCCGCGTCCGCGTCGTAGGTTGCGCCGGTGTCGAGGTTGGTGATGCGGACGATCAGGGCGCCCTTGTACAGCTCCGTCTCCGGGGAGCCGTCGGGGTAGGTGGCGACGGTCTTGACCATGACCTCGTCCAGGAGGGGTTCGGTGCGGAAGGCGAAGTCGCAGCGTTCGCCGGCGGGGTAGTCCACCGGCGGGTACGTGACCGGGCGCCAGCCCGCGTCGTCCCCCTCGCCGCCGGAGGCCGACGCCGCGGGGGCGGCGAGGGCGGCGGTCAGGCAGAGCGCTGCTGCTGTGGCTGCTGCGTAACGGCGCATCGCTGTGGGCTCCTTCAGTTCGCGTGGTGTGCCTGCGTCCCGAGCCTGGTCCCGTCGCCTCACCATGCGCTCACCACGACCCGGCGTACGCTGCCTTCGTGCTGGAGTTCCGCCTGCTCGGCCCCTTCGAGGCGGTACGCGACGGCGCCCCCGTCTCCCTGAGCCGGCGGCGCCAGGAGCGGCTGCTGCTCGCGGTGCTGCTGCTCGCCCCCGGGCGCACGGTCGCCGCCGCGCGGCTCGCGGAGCTGCTGTGGGACGGGGACGCGGGCGCGGGCCGCGGCACCCTGCACACCTACGTCAGCCGGCTCCGCGTGGCGCTGCGGCCGTACGGGGTGCGGATCGTGACCGGCGGCGACGGCTACGCCGCCGAGCCGGGAGGGTGGCGGACGGACGCCGCCGAGTTCGAGGAACGGGCCCGCGCCGCCGCCGCGGTGCGCGACCCGGCCGAGCGGCTGCGCCGTACCGAGGAGGCGCTGGCCCTGTGGCGCGGGGAACTCCTCGACGGGCTCGCGGACGGCGAACTCCGCGCCCGGCTCGGCGGCAGGCTCGCCGAACTGCGGCTCGGCGCCCTGGAGCAGCGCGCCGCGGATCTGCTGCACACCGGCCGCGACGGGCCGGGCGGCGGCGACGGCGGCTCGCTCGCCGCCGAACTCCGGCCCCTGGTCGCACGCCACCCCCTGCGCGAACGGCTGGTCGCCGCGCTGATGACCGCCCTGTACCGGGCCGGCCGCCAGGCCGAAGCCCTCGACGTCTACCGCACCACCCGCCTCGCCCTCGACGCCGAACTGGGCGTCGCACCCGGCCCCGCCCTCCGGGACGTCCACGCGAAGGTGCTCAGCGCCGATCCGTCGCTCGACGAACCGCCGCTGCCCGCGTACGCCGTGCAGGTCCGGGACGTACGGCTGCCGCTGCACACCAGCGGCCAGCCCGCCCTGGAGTTCTGCAACACCTGGGCCGGCTGGGACGGGGCCCGCGAGACGGGTGCGGAGTGGCTGACCGGCTACCGGGCGCTGGCGGTGTGGGCCGGGCACCTCGGGCTGCTGGAGGACTGGCTCGTCACCCGGCTCCTCAAGCAGGCCGAACAGCAGCCCGCCGCCGCCCGGGAGGCGCTGGCGGAGGCCCGCGAGCTGCGCACCGCGATGCACGACTGCTTCGTCGACCCGGCCGACCGGCGCGCTTTCCAGCGGGTGGCGCGCACCGCGGAAGCCGCCGCCCGCTCCGCGGAGTTCCTGTGCGACGAGGACGGGCTCGGCCGCTGGCGGCTGCCCGCCTCGGCGGGCCTGCGGCTGCCGGTGCTGGCCGTCGCCCGCAGCGCCGCCGACCTGCTCGCCGACCCGCAGCGCTTCACCGTGACGGCGTGCCCGTCGCCGGACTGCGGCTGGCTGTTCCTCGACGCCCCCGGCCGCCGCCGCTGGTGCTCCCTGGGCACCTGCGCGGCGCGGGAGAGCGCGGGCTGCACGGCGTGACGCGCGCTCCGGCGCCGGATGCTTCTCCCCTCGGCCTTTCCGGGCGTTCGGCGGAGGACGGTATGTTCCAGGTACGAAGTGTCTGTCGCCGGGGATCAACGGGCACGTACCAGAGTCACTTCGCAAGGCCACTCTCTTACCACCAGGGGATCGAGAATGATCACGCTCTCAAAAGATGACGAGCCGGCGGACCTGGCCGGTGTCACCCACCTGTCGATAGGGGTCTCGTGGGACCCCACGGTCGGGAGCAGCGGCGGGCTCATCGGCAAGCTGCGGCAGACGAAGGGCACCGACCTCGACCTGATCGCCATCGCGATGGCGGGAGCGGACCCGGTCCGGCTGGCCGGGCTCGACTCGCTGGACCCGCTCGGCAACGGGGCGCTGGTGCACAGCGGCGACAACCAGACGGGGAAGGGCGACGGGGACGACGAGGTCGTGACCGTCGAGTTCTCCCGGATCCCGGCCCAGATCACCTCCATCGTGTTCGTCGCCGCCGCGTACAAGAGGGGCAGCAGCTTCCAGAAGGCGCGGAACATCAGCTTCAAGGTGTATGACGCGTCGGGGGGCAGCACGCAGCAGGTCGCCGACATCTGGCCGAGCCTGCTCTCCGCGGACAACGGCTGCGCCGTGGCGAAGGCGACCCGCAACGGCGCCCATTGGACGCTTCAGGTGATCAACGAGACCGGGAAGATCAAGCAGGGCGACGAGCGCGCGCTCATGCGCTTTGCCGCCGGCAAGTAGGTGGACGAGGCGTGCGCCCGGGGAACCGTTTCCGCCGGGCGCACGCCTCTTCTGCCTTCCGCCCCGCCGGGGTGACGGGCGGGTACGGCTCGGGCCGGGAGGGCTTCCGCGGGCGTTGACGACCCCTGTCACGCCCGTTAATTTGTTCGCGGCATACTGAATGTCGTTCGGTATTGCGAACAACGCATGCACAGCCAGGGGCCTTTTCTTCACCTTTCGTCTTCCCCCACACGAAGGAGCTGACGATCATGGCTCGACGATCTGGCGACCCGCACCGCGGCAGGCGCTCCGGCGTCGTCGCGGGCGTCGCGGCGACGGTCCTGGCGGCGACCCTGACGATGCAGAACAACGCCTGGGGCGAGCCCGAGCGGCCGGCCCCGCGGGCGGCGGGCAGCGCGGCGCAGGACTGCGGCGCCGGCACGTACCAGGCCGAGGCCGTCAAGAACGGCTCGACCTGGACCGCGCGTCACGGTGACAGCGTTGTCTACACCGGCGACGACATGCTCTCCGCGATGCGCGCCGCCGTGGACAGCCTCACCCCGAACCGCACCGGCAAAGAACGCGTGGTCGTCCGCGGTGACGGCACGATGCGCGCCGACACCCGGCTGAGCCTGCCCAGCTACACCGTCCTCGACGTCTGCGGCACCATCGACGTCAGCGGTGCATCCGCCTCCGACATGGCACCGGTCTACGCCCGCGGGGTCACCGGCGTGGAGGTCCAGCACCTGACCGTCACCGGCACCCCGCTGTACGGCGTCTTCATCCGCAACGCCACCGACGTCTACCTCGGCCAGATCGACATGCGCCTGTCCGGCGGCGGTATCGGCGTGCGGGTCGACCGGTACAACACCACCGAGCTCACCCGGAACGTGCGCATCGACGACGTCTACGTCTCCGGCGCCGGCTCCCACGCGGTGGAGACCTACGGCGTCGACGGCCTGACCATCGGCACCGTCACCGCCCGCGACGTCGGCGAGTCCGGCCTGCTGCTCAACCAGACCACCAACGCCGAGATCGGCACCGTCGACGCCGTCGATGCGGGCACCGGCACCGGCTACGCCGCCTTCCGCATGGCCAACCGCAACGGACGCATCGGCGACAGCTACGCAACGAACGTGCATGTCGGCCAGGTCATCGCCCGCGGCGGGGGCCGCGGCGTCTTCTGCGTCTCCGAGAGCGGCGGCGCGGTCATCGACCGCGTCGACATCGCCGACACCGGCAACAACGCCGTCCTCATCGAGAACTGCTACAACGTCACCATCGCCGCCCAGAGCGGCACCGTGTCGGGCCCCGGCGACATCCGCCTCGCGGCCCGTACCGAGTTCGCCAACAACCGCGACATCACCCTGCAGAACCTCACGGTGACCAACTCCGCCATCAACGAGAACCCGTGCGGACAGAACACGGTCGTGCGGAACATCCAACTGGTCAACTCCCAGCAGAACACCTGCTGAACCCGCCGTCACGTCCGGGCGCAGCGGGGGCGCGGGTTCCGTCCACGAGCCGATCGTCGTGGGCAGCGGGCCCGGCCCCCGCACAGCCCCGGTTGCAGAGGTGACCGGCGTCCCGGCGCGGCCTGCCCGGCGCTGCGCCGGTCAGGGGAGACCGGTGCGCCACAGCAACAGCGTCACCGACCCCAGCGCCACCACCTGGAAGGCGAGCAGGGCCCATTGCCGGCCGATGCCGAGGACCAGCATCCAGAAGGCGAGGGCGGCAGCGCCGACCTGGGCGACTTCGACCCGCGCCGACTCCGACATGTCGGTGGACCCGGGCAGCCAGCCCGCGGACAGGGTGAGGGCGAACAGCATCCAGGCGACGAGCACCGCGTCCAGGAACAACACGGTGACCACCAGCAGCACGGTCTCCGCGGTGGACGGCTCGCGCCGCGCGGCCGGCCGCTCCGGCGGGAGCGGGTCGGGGGTGTGCCAGGACGGAGTGGACTCCACGACGGGCCTCCGAGAACCGGGTCGGGTGGGCGTGCGCCGAGTATGTGACGGCGCACGGCGCCCCGGCATGAGTACGGCTACTCAAAGTCACCCGCCGCTCGAACGCACCGCGGCGGCCCGCACGCCCGGGAGGGCCGCCGGTGACGGCCCCGGCGTCTCCCCGCCCGGTGGCCGCTGCCGGGGCTGTTCAGAGCCCGAGAAGGTACGCCGCCGTACCTGCGGCACTGACGCAGGCGAGGACGGTGCAGGCCCCGGCGACGTGCCGTCTGAGCAGGCGCTGCCGCAGGAGGGCGAAGCGCTCCTCGTACTCCCCGCGGAGCTCGGCGGCCCGCTCGGCGGTGGTCTGCAGCATCTGGCGGGTGAGGTCCGCGCGCTGGCGCACGTAATGGCGGGTGAGGTCGTCGGCCTGGGCCGTGGTCAGCCAGGGCAGCCGGGCGCAGAGCTGCCCGGCTTCGCGCAGGGCCTGTTCGTGGTGGGCCTGTACGAGGAGGTAGCCCTCGACGGCGTGGGCCAGCTCTCCGCCGTGACCGTCGTGGGGCGCCCGGCGCGCGTCCCGCGTCACCGCGGTTCCTCCTTGTGGCCTTCGGCGTCCAGCGCGTCGCGCTTGCCCACGTTCTGCCGGTGTTCGATTCTCGTCACCGTGGGATGGTGCAGGTCGAAGGCGGGGGACTCGGTCCGGACGCGAGGCAGGCTGGTGAAGTTGTGGCGCGGCGGGGGACAGGAGGTCGCCCACTCCAGGGAGCGCCCGTACCCCCACGGGTCGTCGACCTCGACGGGTTCACCGTATTTGGCGGTCTTCCACACGTTGAAGAGGAAGGGGAGGGTGGACAGACCGAGGAGGAAGGCGCCGATGGAGGAGGTGGTGTTGAGGGCGGTGAAGCCGTCGGCGGCCAGATAGTCGGCGTAGCGGCGGGGCATGCCCTCGGCACCGAGCCAGTGCTGGAGCAGGAACGTGGTGTGGAAGCCGACGAACAGGGTCCAGAAGTGGATTCTCTCCAGCCGGGCGTCGAGCATGGTGCCGGTCATCTTCGGCCACCAGAAGCTGAACCCGCCGAACATGGCGAAGACGATGGTGCCGAAGAGCACGTAGTGGAAGTGTGCGACGACGAAATAGCTGTCGTGCACGTGGAAGTCCAGCGGTGGCGAGGCGAGCAGCACGCCGGTCAGGCCGCCGAAGAGGAACGTGACGAGGAACCCGATCGCCCACAGCATCGGCGGCTCGAACGAGAGCGAACCATGCCACATCGTGCCGATCCAGTTGAAGAACTTCACGCCGGTGGGGACGGCGATCAGGAAGCTCAGCAGGGAGAAGAACGGCAGCAGCACCGCGCCGGTGGCGAACATGTGGTGCGCCCACACGGTGACGGACAGCCCGGTGATGGAGATGGTCGCGCCGACCAGCCCGATGTAGCCGAAGACCGGCTTGCGGGAGAACACCGGAAGGATCTCGGTGATCACGCCGAAGAAGGGCAGCGCGAGGATGTACACCTCCGGATGCCCGAAGAACCAGAACAGGTGCTGCCACAGCAGCGGGCCGCCGTTGGCCGGGTCGTAGATGTGCGCGCCGAACTTCCGGTCCGTCTCCAGCGCGAGCAGCGCGGCCGCCAGCACGGGGAAGGCGAGCAGGACGAGCACCGAGGTGAGCAGCACGTTCCAGGTGAAGATCGGCATCCGGAACATGGTCATACCGGGAGCGCGCATGCAGATGATCGTCGTGACGAAGTTGACCGCCCCGAGGATCGTGCCGAATCCGGACAGCGCCAGCCCCATGATCCACAGGTCCCCGCCGACGGAGGGGCTGCGCGTGGCGTCGCTGAGCGGGGTGTAGGCCGTCCAGCCGAAGTCGGCGGCGCCCTGCGGGGTGAGGAAGCTGGACAGGACGAGCAGGCCGCCGAAGAGGAAGAGCCAGTAGGAGAACATGTTCAGCCGCGGGAAGGCCACGTCGGGCGACCCGATCTGCAGCGGCATGATCGCGTTGGCGAATCCGGCGAACGTCGGCGTCGCGAAGAGCAGCAGCATGATCGTGCCGTGCATCGTGAACGCCTGGTTGTACTGCTCGTTGGACAGGACCTGAAGCCCCGGCCTGGCCAGCTCCGCCCTGATCGCCATCGCCAGCGCCCCGGCGATGAGGAAGAACGCGAAGGACGTGATCAGGTAGAGATGGCCGATCTTCTTGTGGTCCGTCGTGGTCAGCCAGGAGACCACCACCTGTCCGAGGCCGTGGCGTTCGGCCGCGGGAGCAGGGGAGTCGGGTTCGGTGCGGATCGCCATCGGGTTCCTCGTCGAGCAATGTGGATGCGGCCCCGGCCCGTCGTGCCGAGCGTGAGCGTGCCTGTCAGCGGTTGCCCATGGCTCTGCGCACGGCGTCCTTGGTGCGGTCCATCAGTGCGGCGAGCGGTCCCAGCGCCACGTTCTTCGCCGCCGATTCGACACCGGGGTGCGGGCGGGTGGGGGCCATGGCCTCCGCGGCCCTGACGGCCTCGGCCATGGAGGCGAGCTTCGCCGTGTCGGTGCTGCGGCGGAGGTGGGTGAACTCGTAGCGCTCCTCCGCCCGGGCGTGCTCCTGGACCTCGTCGCGCAGCTTGAGCAACCGCGGCATGAACTCCGGATCATCGGTGTCGAGAGCGTCCAGGGCGGCCAGGGTCTCCTTTGCCGCCCGCTCCTCGGCGAGCCGGTCCTCGACCACCTGATCACCGCCGGAGAAACTGCGCCGGGCGAAGGGGTGGACGATCTCCTCCTCGGCGGTCTCGTGCACCGCCAGCAGCCGTACGAGGCGGCGGAAGGCGTCGCGGCGCTCCTCGCCGACGGCGGCCTCGACCTCGTCGAAGAGGTTGCGGATGTCACCGTGCTGGCGCATGAGCAGCGCCACCACGTCGTTCTCCTCGGCCAGGTCTGCTCCGGCCTGAGGGGTCCGGGTCTGGGTCATCTGCGCTCCCCTTACTTCTCGCGCATGGCGGGGTCGGGGTGCTCGCCCTCGGACTCGACGCGGTACTCCCGGCCGAGCATCTCCTGGTGTTCGGTCATGACCCGGTCGCTGGGGGGCGCCTCACCGCCGTGGATCTGCTCCTGCATCCGCTCGAACCGCTCGTGCGCCTCGCGCACGTAGCCCGTCCCGAGGGTGGTCAGGTCCATCTGGGTGTCCAGGAGCTCCCGCAGGTACTGCTTGTTCGGCTCGAACGTGAGCACGTTGGGCAGCTCCGGAGCCACCACCGAAGCGGGGTCGCGGCCGTCGTGCCGGCGCATCAGGTCGCAGGCGGCGTGCAGGTGCTCCAGCTCCATGTTGAGGTGGAGCTCCCAGATCGCCTTGATCTTCGGGTCGCTCTCCTGCTCCATGAACGAGTGGTACAGGTAGCACTCGTTGTACTCGTGGTTGACGAGCTGCTCCCACCAGGTCTCCCCCGGGTCCACGAGAGACTCGTAATGGGTGACGTGCTCCTCCTCGATCAGCCCGATCTCCTGGTAGAGCTGGCGGGCGATCGGCTCCATGTAGGTGGGGCCGGTGTTCATGTAGAAGTTCATCGTCTGCTGCTCCGCCGACATGATGGTCAGCGCGTGCAGCTTCGAGAGCGGATCGGTGCGGTCCTTCTCGTACGGCTCCCGCAGGTTGTCGACCGGGTCGCGGTGGTGCAGCCTCGTCGGCCGGCCGGGCATCACCTCGGTCAGGCCGTCGACGATCGACTCCGCCTTGCGGTGCTCGATCATCTCGTACAGGTTGGCGTACCGGTACAGGTGGTCGAAGTCCTCCAGCACCCCGAACTGGTACGCCTGCTTCAGATACGGGTCCGGCTCCATCCGCGCGACCCAGGCGGTGAGATCCACGGCGACCTGCTCGTACGCGATCGTCGTCTCCAGTACCGACGACACACCCGGGAGCAGCCAGTTCACGGCCTTCTGCTGCTGCGCCTCCAGGTAGCGCACGCGCGCGAGCTGCTGCTTCACCTCCTGATCGGCGGTGTGGCGTGCCATCTGGTGGCTGAACAGGATCGCCTCCACCTCGATGCCGTTCATCGTGATGACGCGGCAGCGGGTGTAGGGGTCGCAATGATCCGGATCGATCGGCTCGACGTTCAGCTCGCGCCAGTTGCGGAGCTGACGGTCCAGGGGGATGCCCCGCTGTTCGAGGGGGTTGAACGTCATGGAGGGCTCTCCTCTGTGCAGGGCCGGGGCGGAGCAACCCCGAGGGCGCCCCGAATGTCCGCATCCGGGGTGTGAGGCAGAGTCTCGTACACCCCGCATCCGCCCGCCGTCGTACACGCCCGGACGGCCTGCTCGACTACTCCATCGGGGCGACGGGGGCGGGCTCGGCCGGCGGACGGCCGGGCGTGGCCCCGGCCCCGGCCCCGGCCCTCTCACCCTCCCTGCACCGGAGGTATCCGGCCCGACACGGGCCGCGACGGCCCGGCGGCCGGCTCCGCCACCGCCTACGTGGTGCCTTCGGTCAAACGGATGCACCATTGACATGTGGGATCACCGGAAGCCGACAGGCCGCAAGCGTCTGGCGGGCAGACAGAGGGCTATCGGTTCGACATCACCGATGCCGCGATGGTCACGTCCGCTGAAGTGGTGTATTGACGGCCACTGGCGTGATCTTTTTTGAGGCTATGCGGTGAGTTCGGTGGGCAGGACGGTCTCGTCGGTTTCTGACTCGTTCGTGTGGAGGGCCTTGGCGAGGAGCTCGCGGCTCATGTAGCGGCGGGCTTCGGTCCACTCGTCGTTCTGCTCGGCCAGGACGGCGCCGACCAGGCGGATCACGGCGGTGCGGTCGGGGAAGATGCCGACGACGTCGGTGCGGCGGCGGATCTCCTTGTTGAGGCGTTCTTGCGGGTTGTTGGACCAGATCTGCCGCCAGAGCTCCCGCGGGAAGGCGGTGAAGGC
>NZ_AXVU01000059.1:0-28018 GCF_000482585.1 Streptomyces sp. CNQ329
ACGACACCGCCCCACCCCGACACCGACACCCCCGGACCCGCGCCCACCACGGACGACCCCGACGCGGGCACCCCGCACACCGGCCCACCCCACGCACCAACCCCCACCCCGACACGTACCCCCGCACCCGCCCCGCGCACACGACGGGCCGGTCGCCGGCGCCGGTCACCCTGGTTCACTGTCAGACCAGGCGCATACCCTTGGGCGGGCGTGAGGGGACGTGCGGTTCCGGGCAAACAACGGCGCCCACGACACCAACCTCCCGCAACACCGTTCCGGCCCTCGACACCGCTCTGCCCCCGCCACCATTCCACCCCCGGCACCGTTCCGGCCCTCGACACCGCTCTGCCCCCGGCACCGTCCGGCCCCGGCACCGTTCCAGCCCCGCCACCATTCCGCCCCCGACACCGTTCCGGCCCCCGGCACCGTCGCCCGCCCGATACCGGTCCCCCCACCGTCGCCAGCCCGGCAAGGGCCGCCGCCACGGCCGCCGGCCAGCCCCACACACCACCGCCCCGCCCTCCGCCCCCGGCGAACCGGCCGACGGGGCCACTCGGCGGCGGCCGGCCGCGTCAGGTGCGTGGCGGGCGCTGGCAGCGGGGGCAGAAGTAGCTGGAGCGGTTCATCCACGGGCGGCGGCGGATCGGGGTGCCGCAGCGGTGGCAGGGTTCGTCCTCGCGGCCGTAGGCGTCCAGCGAGAGGGCGAAGTAGCCGGACTCGCCGTTGACGTCGACGTAGAGGCTGTCGAAGCTCGTGCCGCCGACGTCGAGTGCGGCGTTCAGTACGGCGCGCACGTGGCTGAGCAGCTCCGCCGTACGGGGGCGGGTGAAGCCGGCGGTGGGGCGCTCGTAGTGGATGCGGGAGCGCCACAGGGCCTCGTCCGCGTATATGTTGCCGACGCCGCTGATCAGCGACTGGTTCAGCAGCGCCCGCTTGATCGTGGTCCGGCTGCTGCGCAGCGCCGCGTGGAAGGCCGCATCGTCGAACGCCGGGTCCAGCGGGTCGCGGGCGATGTGCGCGATGACGTCCGGCACTCCCCCGGCGGTGTTCGGGTGCAGCGACAGGCCGCCGAAGGTGCGCTGGTCGACGAAGCGCAGCTCCGTGTCCGTCTCGTCCGCGAAGCGGACCCGGATCCGCAGGTGCTTCTCGTCCGGTGCCCCCTCGGGCCGGATCAGCAACTGGCCGCTCATACCCAGGTGCGCGAGCACCGACTCCGCGCCGTCGGCCAGCGGGAGCCAGAGGTACTTGCCCCGGCGCCGGGGTTCCCCCAGCGCGTGCCCCGTCAGCCTGGCGGCGAAGTCGGCGGCGCCCGCGGGGTGCCTGCGTACGGAGCGGGGGTGCAGTACCTCGACGGACCCGACGCTCCGGCCCGCGACCCACTTCGCCAGGCCGCGGCGCACCACCTCGACCTCCGGCAGCTCCGGCATCGCCGCGCTACCGGTCGGCGGCCTGCGCCGCCCCGGCGGAACCCGCCGCGGCGTCGCCGTCCGCGGAGTCCTTCGCCTCCGCCGGCGCATCCGCGGAGGCGGGCGCACCCGCCGACGCGGACGGACCGGCCGGCGCAGCCGCCGGTGGGGACTCCGGTGTCGCGACCGCGGAGCCGTTGCTCCCGGCCGCGCCCCTGCCCGCCCCGCGATCCGTCCCGGTCGCGCTGATCGCGCGCCAGGCGGTGTCCGCCGCCTGCTGCTCCGCTTCCTTCTTGCTGCGGCCGGTGCCGGTGCCGTACGTGACACCACCGACGCGGGCGGCAGCCGTGAAGGTCTTCTCGTGATCCGGCCCGGTCTCGCTGACCAGGTACTCCGGCACGCCCAGTCCTCTGGCGGCCGTCAGCTCCTGCAGCGAGGTCTTCCAGTCCAGGCCCGCCCCGAGATTCGAGGACTTCTCGATCAGCGGGTCGAACAGCCGGTGCACCAGCTCCGACGCCGCCTGCAGTCCCTTGTCCAGGTAGACCGCGCCGATGACGGCCTCCAGCGTGTCCGCGAGGATCGACGCCTTGTCCCTGCCGCCCGTGCCCTCCTCGCCCCGGCCGAGCCGGATGAACGCGCCCAGGTCGAGCCCGCGGCTGACCTCGGCGAGCGCGCGCGAGTTGACCACCGCGGCCCGCAGCTTGGCCAACTGGCCCTCGGGCAGGTCGGGGTGGCCCCGGAACAGCGTGTCGGTGACCACCAGACCGAGCACCGAGTCCCCGAGGAACTCAAGCCGCTCGTTGGTGGGCAGACCGCCGTTCTCGTACGCGAACGAGCGGTGGGTGAGGGCGCGTACCAGAAGGGCGGGCTCGAGTTCGTACCCGAGCCGCTCTTCCAGGATCTTGGGGGACGAGGCTGTGTCGGCCGGCGCCTTCCGCGGCGAAGTGGCATCTGACATGAGCCTTCTCCCCGTCGCTCAGACCTCGAGGACCTGGCGGCGGTTGTACGTGCCGCAGTTCGGGCATGCGATGTGCTGCTGCTTCGGCTCGTGGCAGCGCTCGCATGCCACCAGGTGCGGGACCGCAGCCTTCCACTGCGACCGGCGGTGGCGCGTGTTGCTGCGCGACATCTTCCGCTTCGGAACGGCCACGGCTACTTCTCCTGCTTCTCGCCGGCGCCATCGTCAGCGCCGCTCGCATCGTCCTTCTCGCCGTCCGAGACGGTCTCGGCGAGTCCCTGCAACGCCGCCCACCGGGCGTCGACGACGTCGTGCCGGTGGTCCGGGTCGTCCGCGAGCCGCGCCCCGCAGTCGGGGCACAGGCCCGGGCAGTCCTCCCGGCACACCGGCTGCAGCGGCAGTGCGAGCACCACCGCGTCGCGCAGTTCCGGTTCGAGGTCGAACATGTCGTCCTCGAGGTACAGCGTCTCCTCCTCCGCGTCCGCCTCCTCGGCGTCCGCGGCGGAGCCGCCGCCGCGGGCCACACGGCCCCTGGCGTCGGTCTCCGGGTAGGAGTACAACTCCTGGAAGTCCACTCGAAGCTCCTGCCCGAGCGGCTCCAGACACCTTACGCACTCCCCCGTCGCCCGTGCCCGGGCGGTACCCGTGACGAGCACGCCCTCCATCACGGACTCGAGCCGCAGCTCCAGCTCGACGGGGTCGCCCTCCGGCACGCCCACGACCTCGTTGCCGAGGTCCTTGGGCGCCGGCACTTCGCGGGTCAGCCGCTTGAGCGTACCGGGACGGCGGCCCAGGTCCCGTGTGTCGAACACGAGAGGGGCGCGGTGGTCCGGATGGGCTTTCAGGGCTTTCCTGCTTTCGTGCACCCTGCACGTGGCGGGCAGGGACGGGCGCGATACGGCGAGGGTCCAGAATACTGGAGACCCCGCCCAGGACCCAATCCGGGCGCTGGTCCGCCGCCGGGGCCCGGCGGAGGCCCCCCGCGGCTCAGCGGCCCCGGTCGTCGTACTCCCGGAGCTGCGACATGTCGATCATGCTGGTGTCGAAGAGGCTCGTCTCGTCCAGCGCGGCGGGCGCCGGGGTGTAGCCGCCCTGCTGCGGCAGGTGCGGGTCGCCCTGCCCGTACGGCATCTGCTGCGCGGCGTCGGCGTACGCACCGCCCCCCGTCTGGTCCGGCTGCCCGGCCTGCTGCGGCCAGCCGTAGCCGGGGTCGGGCTGCTCGTAGCCCGGCTGGTAGCCGTGGCCGTAGTCCTGCGGGTAGTCCGGCTGCTCCGGCTGCGCGTAGCCGGTCTGGGCGTAGCCCTGGGCGCCGGTGGCGTCGTAGTACGCGGCGGCGGGCTGGGGGACGGCGTGCGGGGGCTGCTGGGCGGGCGGCGGCGGGACCGCGGGCCCTGAGGCGCCGCCGGGGCCGTGCGCCGGGCCGTCGGCCAGCTCGGCCAGCTCGGCGAGGTAGTTCTCGTCCGTCGTGCCCGCGTGCCCCGCACCCGGCTGCCCGAAGGTCTCGCCGAGCTGGTCCGTGGGCCGGGCGCCCTGGAGCTTCTGCCGGCCGCGGCCGACCGCCTCCAGGGTCTTGGTCAGCACCGACTGGAACGCCTGGAACTGCGCCTCGACGTAGGTGTCCGCGCGCCTGCGCTGCTCCTGCGGGTCGGCGCTGCGCTCCGGCGCCTCGCCGGCCGGGTCCTGGCCGTCGCCGAAAGCCTGCGGGTCGTCGTAGCCGGGGGCGCGGCCCAGCAGCTTGTCCCGGCCGCGGTCGACCGAACCGATGGTCTTGGTGAGGACGACCTCGAAGTTGGCGAGCTTGCTGTCGACGTAGTCGTCGGCCTCGGCGCTGATCTGCTCGGCCTCCTGGCGGGCCTCGCCGAGGATCCGGTCGGCCTCGGCCTGGGCGTGCCGGGCGACCTCGGTGTCGGAGATCAGCGCGCTGCGCCGGTTCTGCGCCTCTTCGAGGATCTGCTCGGCCTCCCGGCGGGCCTCCTCGACCAGTTGCTCGCGCCCGCCCAGCAACTGCTGCGCCTGGGCGAGCGACCCGGGCAGGGCCTCGCGCACCTCGTTCAGCATGCCGAGCAGCTCGGCGCGGTTGACCACGCACGACGCCGACATGGGCATGGACCGCGCGCCCTGCAGGGCCTCCGCGATCTCGTCGAGCTTCCTCTGCACGTCCATGGGGAAAAACTCTACGGCGCCCGGCTAGGAGTTGGTGAGGCGTTCGTCAAGTGCCCGGTTGACAACCGGGGGTACGAGGTGGGATACGTCACCGCCCCAGGTGGCGACCTCCTTGACCAGGCTGGAGGAGAGGAAGCTGTAGGTCGGGTTGGTGGGGACGAAGAGGGTCTCCACGCCCGACAGGCCGTTGTTCATCTGGGCCATCTGCAGCTCGTAGTCGAAGTCGCTGACGGCGCGCAGGCCCTTGACGATGGCGGGGATGTCGCGCTCCTTGCAGTAGTCCACCAGGAGGCCGTGGAAGCTCTCGACCTCCACGTTCCCGTACTCCGTCGTGCACTGGCGGATGAGGTCCATCCGCTCCTCGACGGTGAACATCCCCTTCTTCGACTTGTTGATCATCACGGCGACGTGCACGACGTCGTAGAGCTTCGAGGCCCGGGCGATGATGTCGAGATGCCCGTTGGTGATGGGGTCGAAGGACCCCGGACAGACGGCGCGGCGCAACGGAGGTTCCTCGCTCTCGGTTCCGGTCATGAGGGTCGTGGGGGTTTCGGTGCGGGTCCCGCGTCGGTGACGGGGACGGGGCGGGCGGTCATGGGGCCGGTGAGGCGGCGCGACCGTACCAGAGCGTGCCTTCGCCGTAGCGTCGGGCCCGCAGCCCCTCGAACCCGTCGGGCCAGGGGAATTCGCCTCCTCGGGTGCTGCGCTCCACGGTGACGAGCGCGGCCCGGGACAGCCAGTCGTGGGCACGGAGTGTGACGAGTATCTCGCCCACCGCGGCGTCGTCCACCTCGTACGGCGGGTCGAGGAAGACCACGTCGTACGGGTCCGGGGGCGGCGGCCCGGCGACGACCTGCTCGGCGCGGGCGGCGCGCACCTCGGCGCCGGGCAGGCCGAGGGCGCGGACGTTCTGCCGGATGACGCGTGCGGCGCGGGCGTCGGCCTCGACGAGCAGCGCGTGCCCGGCGCCGCGGGACAGCGCCTCCAGGCCGACGGCGCCGGACCCGCCGTACAGATCGAGGACGCGCAGGCCGTCGAGCGGGCCGAGCAGGGCCTGCCAGGTGGAGAAGAGACCCTCGCGGGCGCGGTCGGAGGTGGGCCGGGTGCCGGTGCCGGGCGGCACGGCCAGGCGCCGCCCGCCGGCTGTGCCGGCGATCACGCGGGTCATGGCTGCTGGGTGTCCTTGTCCTCACGGGCGCGGTCCATCCCACGATATGCCTCCGGGGCGACGGCCGCGGCGCCGCCCGTGGGGGCCGGGCGGCGGGGCCGGCACGGCGCCCCGTGCCGCCCCGGTCCCGGGCCCTGGCTCAGCCCTTGTCGAGGAACTGCTCCCGCTCGTCGTCCAGCAGGCTCGCCAGCGCGCCGCGCAGCTCCGGGTACGCGGCCAGCTCCGGGTCCTGCGCCACGATCGCCGCGGCGGCGTCCCGGGCCTCGGCGATGACGTCCTCGTCGTCGATGACGGCGAGCATCTTCAGACTGGAGCGGGCCCCGGACTGCGCCTGCCCCAGCACGTCCCCCTCGCGGCGCTGCTCCAGGTCGATACGGGAGAGCCGGAAGCCGTCCTGCGTGGCGGCGACCGCGTCCAGCCGGGTCCTGGCCGGCGTGCCCTCGGGCATCTCGGTGACCAGCAGGCAGAGGCCGGCGGCCGACCCGCGGCCGACCCGGCCGCGCAACTGGTGCAGTTGGGAGACGCCGAAGCGGTCGGCGTCCATGATGACCATGACGGTGGCGTTGGGGACGTCGACGCCGACCTCGACGACGGTCGTGGCGACCAGCACGTCCACCTCGCCGGCGGCGAAGCGGCGCATCACGTCGTCCTTGGCGTCCGGCTGCATCCGCCCGTGCAGCACCTCGACCGTCAGCCCCGCCAGCGGCGCCCCGGGGGCGGCGGAGAGCTGTGCGGCGACGTCGAGGACCGCCAGCGGCGGGCGCTTCTCCGCCTCGTCCTCCGGCGACGGCGCGTCCTTCGCTCCCCGCGCGCCCTTCGCGCCGGATCCGCCCTTCGCGCCCGTGCCGCCCCCGGTCTCCGTCTCCTCCGCGGAGTCGCCGATGCGCGGGCAGACGACGTACGCCTGGTGGCCGCCCTCGACCTCCTCACGCACCCGCTCCCAGGCGCGGGAGAGGAAGTGCGGCTTGTCGGCCGCCGGCACGACGTGGCTGGCGATCGGCGAACGCCCCGCCGGGAGCTGGTCGAGCACGGAGGTCTCCAGGTCGCCGAAGACCGTCATGGCGACCGTGCGCGGAATGGGCGTGGCGGTCATGACCAGCAGGTGCGGCGTGCGCCTGTCGTCCCCGCGGTTGCCTTTCGCGCGCAGCGCGTCCCGCTGCTCGACGCCGAAGCGGTGCTGCTCGTCGACGACGACGAGGCCCAGGTCGTGGAAGCGCACCTTGTCCTCGATCAGCGCGTGCGTCCCGACGACGATCCCGGCCTGGCCGGTGGCCAGGTCGAGCAGCGCCCTGCGGCGCGCCGCCGCGCCGGTGGAGCCGGTGAGCAGCTCGACCTTCGTGGCGTGCTCGGCGCCGCCGAGGAGGCCGGCCTCGGCCAGCTCGCCCATCATCCCGGTGATCGACCGGTGGTGCTGCTGCGCCAGCACCTCGGTCGGCGCGAGCATCGCGGCCTGTCCGCCCGCGTCCACGACGGCGAGCATCGCGCGCAGCGCCACGAGCGTCTTGCCGGAGCCCACCTCGCCCTGGAGCAGCCGGTGCATGGGGTGGTCGCCGGCCAGGTCGGCGAAGATGTCGGCGGAGACCCGCCGCTGCCCCTCGGTGAGGGTGAACGGCAGCCGGGCGTCGAAGTCCGCGAGCAGCCCCTCGGCGGGCGCCACCCGCGGCACCGCGGGCAACTGCCCGTCGGCGTGCCGCCGGCGGGCCAGGGCGACCTGGAGGACGAACGCCTCGTCCCACTTCAGCCGCTCCCGCGCCGCCCACAGGTCGGCCCTGGTCTTCGGCCGGTGCACCTTGACCAGCGCCTCACGCAGCGGTACGAGCCCGCGCTCGGCCCGCAGCGCCGCGGGCAGCGGGTCGGCGACGCCCTCCCAGCCGGTCGCCTCCAGCCCGTCCAGCACGGTGTCGACGGCCTGCTGAAGCTGCCAGGAGGCGAGCTGGCGGCACGCCGGGTACAGCGGGAGGAGCTTGCCGGCCCACTCGTCGGCCTCGGCGTCGGCCCCCGCGCCGTCCCGGCCGGAGAGCGGTTTGTAGTCGGGGTGGGCGAGCTGGCGCTTGCGGTTGAAGACGGTGACCTTGCCGGCGAAGAGGGCGCGCCGGCCGGGCAGCAGCTCCTTTTGCGGGTGGTACGCGCCGCGCCCGAAGAACACGAGGGTGAGCCGGCCGCTGCCGTCGGTGATGACCACTTCGAGCCGGCGCCCGCGGCCCGTACCGAGCATGGCGGCCTTCTCCACCTGTGCGACGACCGTGACGTGCTCGTCGGTCTCCAGGTCGGCCAGGCGCGTCAGCTCGCCGCGCTCGGCGTAGCGCCGGGGGTAGTGGTGCAGCAGGTCTCCGACCGTGTGCAGATCCAGGTGCTCCGCCATGGCCTTGGCGGTACGGTCGCCGACGGACTTCTTCAGGGGCTCTTCCAGCACGGACACGCGTCCATTGCACACCATCGGGCCGACAGAGCGTGGAAACCCTGGTAAGCCGGGCCCGCCCGGTCCTACGATGGTCCGCCCCGAACTCCCCTTCGCGATCACCGACGCCGATCGGGATCGCCCGACCCGCGCCGCCACGTCCACCCCCCGCCGGCGCTCTCGCGATGACTTCTGAGAACGCTGCGCCCACCGCGTCCCATACCTTCCAGGTCGACCTGCGCGGTCTGGTGGACCTGCTCTCCCACCATCTGTACTCGAGTCCGCGGGTCTACCTGCGCGAGCTGCTGCAGAACGCCGTCGACGCGGTCACCGCCCGCCGCGCGGCAGACCCCGGGGCGCCGGACCGGATCCGGCTGTACCCGGAGCCGGACGCGGGCGAGGCGCCCGTGGGCAGCGGCGGCCCGGCCGCCGGGCTGCGCGTCGAGGACAGCGGAGTGGGGCTCACCGAGGCGGAGGTGCACGAGCTGCTCGCCACCATCGGCCGCAGCTCCAAGCGCGCCGACGGCGTGGAGTCGGTGCGGGCGGGGTTCCTGGGCAGGTTCGGCATCGGCCTGCTCGCCTGCTTCCTGGTGGCCGAGCGGATCCGGGTGGTCAGCAGGTCGGCCCGGGTTCCCGGGGCGCCGCCGGTGGAGTGGACGGCGGCCGACGACGGTTCGTACGCGGTACGGACCCTCCCCCCGGCCGCCCGCCCCGAGCCCGGCACCACCGTGTACCTGACGCCGCGCCCCGGCTGCGCCGAGTGGTTCGAGCCCGCGCGCGTCACCGGCCTCGCCCGCGACTTCGGCTCGCTCCTGCCGTACGACGTGCGCGTCGGCGAGACGCCGGTCACCGAGCTGCCCGCCGTCTGGGACCGCCGGTACCCGGGCCCGGCCGCCCGCCGGTTGGCGCTCGCGGGCCACTGCCGGGAGGTCTTCGGCTTCACCCCGCTCGACGCCGTCGAGCTGGACGTCCCGCTCGCGGGCGTGCGCGGGGTCGCGTACGTGCTGCCGTCCGCCGTCAGTCCCGCCCGGCGCGCCGGGCACCGCGTGCATCTGAAGGGAATGCTGCTCACCACCCGGGCCGAAGGGCTGCTGCCCGACTGGGCGTTCTTCGTCCGCTGCGTCGTGGACACCGACAGCCTGCGCCCGACCGCCTCGCGGGAGGCCCTGTACGAGGACGAGACGCTGCTGGCCGTACGGGAGGCGCTCGGCGGCGCCGTACGCGACTGGCTGACGTCGCTGGCCACCGGCGACCCGGACCGGCTCACGCAGTTCCTCTCCGTGCACCACCTGGGCGTGAAGTCGCTGGCCCGGCACGACGAGGAGATGCTGCGCACGATGCTGCCGTGGCTGCCGTTCGAGACCACCGACGGGCAGGTGTCGCTCGCGGAGTTCGCGCAGCGCCACCCGGTGGTGCACTTCACCCGCAGCGTGGAGGAGTTCCGGCAGGTCGCGCCGATCGCCTCCGCACAGGGCATCGGCGTCGTCAACGGGGGCTACACCTACGACGCGGAGCTGGTCGAGCTGCTGCCCCGGGTGCGTCCCGGAACGGCGGTCGCCGAGCTGGACCCGGACACCGTCACCGCGCACCTCGACAGTGTCGATCCGGCCGAGGAGCTGGCCCTGTCGGGCTTCCTCGGAGTCGCCCGCGCCCGCCTCGACCCGCTCGCCTGCGACGTCGTGCTGCGCGCCTTCCACCCGCTGACGGTGCCCGCACTCCACCTCGACGACCGCGCCGCGCGGCACGAACGTGCCCGCGCGGACGAGGAGGAGCAGGCCGACGAGCTGTGGGCGGACATCCTCGGCAGCCTGCGCGGCGGCGCCCCGCGCGCCCGGCTCGTCCTGAACCACCGCAGCCCGCTGGTGCGCCGGATAGGCGCCCTCGGCGCCCCCGAGCTGGTCGGCAGCGCGGTCGAGGCGCTGTACGGGCAGGCGCTGCTGATGGCGCAGCGCCCGCTGCGGCCGGCCGACTCGGCGCTGCTGAACCGGGCGTTCGCCGGTCTGCTGGAGTGGGCGACGCACCCGCCGGGGGCGGCGGACCATGGCGGCGACGAGCGCGGCGCCGACGGGGAGGAGGCGAGATGAGCGCCGGTGCCCCCTCGCCGGCGCCCGCCGGGCCGCCCGCCGACCTCACCGCCTTCCGTCAGGCCCTGCACGACAACGCGCAGGAGCCCGAGGGCCCCGGCCGCAACGCGGGCGCGGAGCGGCTGCTCGCCGAGGCGGAGCGGACGGGCCGGCCCGCGTTCGTCGTCGAGGGCCTGATCCACCTGCTGCAGACGTACAACTTCAGCTCCGAGCAGGACAAGATGTTCGTCCCCTTCGCGCGCCTGCTGCGCATGTGGGACGAGCATCCCGGGGACTTCGACGAGGAGGACACCCACCACCTGTTCTGGATGTTCAAGTGGGTCTCCGCCGGGATGACGGACCAGCCGCACATCCCGGTGGCGGCGATGGAGAAGTGGCTCGCCGAGATGGAGCGCCGCTACCGCCTGGCGGGGCACAGCGAACGCGCCGTACGGCAGGCGGAGTACCACATCGCCGAGCACATCGGCGACGACGCACGCGCCGCCCGCGCGTACGCGGCCTGGTGCGCCGCGGAGCGCGACGCCATGAGCGACTGCCACGCCTGCGAGCTACGCGCCCAGGGCGGCCGGGAGGCGGGGCACGGCAACGACGCCGCGGCGCTGGAGCTGTGGGCGCCGGTACTCGACGGCGTGCAGGCCTGCGTGCACGAGCCGCACGCCACGCTCGCGGAGTCCCTGCTGCCGCTGCTGCGGCTGGGCCGCACCGACGAGGCCCGGGCCAACCATCTGCGCGGGCACCGGATGGTGCGGCGGATGGAGAGCATGCGGTTCGCGTTCGCCCGGCACGTGGAGTTCTGCGCGCTGACGGGCAACGAGGCGCGGGGGCTTGAGCTGCTGGCGGAGCGGCCGGCGTATCTGGCGGACCGGGGGGAGCCGTCGAGCCTCATGGCGTACCTGGCGGTCACGGCGCTGCTGACGCGGCGGCTGACCGGGCTGGGCCTGGGCGGGGAGCGGGTGGTGGGCCCGCCGGGTGCCGGGAGCGCGGGCCGGGAGTGGACGGTCACGGAGCTGCGGGCGTACGCGGAGCGGGAGGCGCTGGCGCTCGCCGGCCGCTTCGACGCGCGCAACGGCACGGCGGCGGTGTCGGCGACCGTGCGCGAGCGGATGACGCGGGCGCCGCTGGCGGAGCGGCTGCCGCTGGGGTTACGTGTGCGCCGGGTGGGGCGGGCCGGCGTGGCCCCCGCGGCCGGCCGCGCCGCCGCTCCCCCGGCCGCCGCCGGGGCGCAGGCCGCGGCTGTGGGAGTGGCGGAGCTGCTGGAGAGGGCCCGGGAGCGGACGGAGGCCCGCCACCCCGACGCGGTACGGGCCTGGGCGGACGCGGCGCGCGCGGCGGCGGAGGCCGGCACCGGGCTGACCGCGCGCGACCGCGCGGAGGCCGCCGCCCACCGCGCGATGGACCCCGGGAGGCCGGACGGCGAGGCCGCGGCCCTGTTCCGGACGGCGGCCGGGCTGTTCGAGGCCGCGGACGATCCGGGCCAGGCCGCGGCGACGCGGGCCCGCGCGGCGTCCGCCCTCGCGCACGCCGGCCGCACGGACGACGCCCTGGCGGCCGTCGCCGAGCCCTGCGCCCGTGCGCTGGCACTGCACGCCGAGGGCCGCGCCACGGCCGCCCAGGCGGCGACCGCGCTGATCTGCCGGGCCCGTATCCACATCCTGCACGGCGAAGGCGCGGCGCCGGGCGGAGCGCGCCCGCCGGAGCCCGGTTCCCGGAGCACGGGCCCCGGCGGGACCGGCGGGCCCGCGCACGCCGCCCCCGGCGGGCGGCCCGCCGCGGGCGCGGGCGCTCCCCGCACCGCCGAGGAGGCGGTGGCCGCGGTGCTGGACTTCGCCGCGCCGTACGCGGACGATCCGCCGGTCGCCGGCCGGATCGCCGAGGCGTACGAACTCCGGGCCGAACTCGCCGCCCGCCGGGGCGAGACGGAGCGGGCCGCCGCGCTGTACGCGCGGGCGGCCGACGGGTACGACACGGCGGGCGTGCCCTGGTACGCGGTGCGGGCCCGGTCCGCGCTCACCGCCCTCGCCTCCCTGCTCGGCGACCGCGAAACCGCCGAGCGCGCCGCCCGGGCCGCGCTGGAGCACAGCGCCGCGTACGGCCGCTCCGCCGGGCAGGCGGGACTGCACCTCCAGCTCGCCGACATCCTCTGCAGCGCCGGCCGCGACGAGGAAGGCGCCGAGCACCTGCTCGAAGCCGCCCTGTGGGCCGACGAGGCCGGCGACTCCGACCGGACGGGCGCCTGGGCCCGCCACCACCTCGGCGGCGCCCTGCTGCGCCTCGGCCGTCCGGCGGAGGCGGCGGCGGTGCTGGAGGACGCGCTCGGCGAGCTGAGCGCGGAGCTGCACGGCGAGGGGTCCGTGGTCCAGGCCCGCCGGTGGCTGGGGGACGCCGTGGGGCGGCTCGGGGAGCACCAGCAGGCGGCCGAGCAGTATGTGCTGGCCGCGGAGATCGCCGCGGGCTGGGACCGCGACGGCGCCCGCGACCACGCGATGCTGGCGACGCTGGCCGCGCAGTCCCTCAACGCGGCGGATCTGGACGCCCAGGCCGACCGCGCGTACGAGCGTGCGGGCACGCTGTGGCGGGAGCTGGGCGACGTCCCGGCGCTGATCCGCACGATGAGGGCCCGCGCCTGGCTGGCGCTCCGGCCGGGCAGGGCGGGGGCGGCGGCGGGCCGCGCGCTGATGGAGCAGGCGGAGCAGGAGCTGACGACGGCCCTGGGCGAGATGCCCGGGCCCGGCGGCCGGCCCGGTCCGGCGGGCGGTGCCGGCCCCACGGGTGGTGCCGGTCCGGGAAGTCAGGCGGAGGCCGCGGGGGCAGCGGACGCGGCCTCCGGGCCGGGCGACCCGGAGAGGGCCGGTCCCCGGCCGCCGGAAAACGGGGATCCGCGACGGGACACCGCCGGTGGGCACGGCCCGGCGGGCCCCGGGGCCGCCGGGCCGTCCCCTGTCCGGGGCGGGCGCCGCGACGTCCTGCTCGCCGAACTCGCGGCCACGCACCGGCAGACCGGGGACCTGATCACCGCCGCCCCCGGGCTCACGCCGCACGATTCCGACGAGGCCGCCGCCGCCACCGCCCGCGCCGCGTACGAAGAGGGTCTGGCCCACGTCGTACGCGCCGTGGCGGGCTTCGCCGAGCTGGGCCCGGAGTGCCTCGACGAGTACACCGGGGCCCAACTGCTCGCCGCCTGGCTGGAGGCCGACCTCGGCCGCCCCGGGGCGGCGGCGGAACGCGCCCGCGCGGTGCTCGCGGCGTACCCGGACGGCGGCGCCGCGACCGAGACCGCGCAGTCCCGCCTCAACGAGGCCCGGGCGCTGCTGGAGTACGCGGAGGGCTGAGGGCGGCCGGGCCGGATCGCCGCACCGCCCCGCGCCGTCCGGCCACGCCGTGCCCGCGCTACTCCACCCCGATCAGCAGCGGCGCCGACTGGCTCCCGCCGTCGTACACCACCGTGTCCACCGCCAGATGTGCGCCGCGTACGTGCTCCTCCAGCCGGGCGGCGAAGCCCGCGGGCAGGTCCGGGCCCAGCACCAGCGTGACCAACTCGCCGCCGCCCGCCAGCATCCGGTCCAGCACCGCCTCCGCGGTCTCCGCGAGGTCGCCGCCGACGACCGCCACGTCGCCCTCCACCACCCCGAGCACGTCCCCGGGGCGGCAGATCCCCGCCGTCGTCCAGGCCTCCTGTTCCGCGACCGCCAGTTCCGCGTGCCGAGTGGCGCCGGCCGCGGTCGTCATGGAGACGACGTCCTCGTCGAACCGCCGCCCCGGATCGTGCACCGCCAGCGCCGCCAGGCCCTGGACCGCCGCGCGCGTGGGGATGAGGGCCGCGCGTACGCCGGAGGCGCGCGCCTCCTCCACCGCCACGGCGGCGGTGTGCCTCAACTCGGCGTCGTTGGGCAGCAGTACGACCTCCGGAGCGCCCGTGATCCGCATCGCCTCCGCCAGTTCCCCGCTCGCGGGCGGCTCCCCCTCCCGTACGGTCACCACCCCCGCGCCCGCCTGGGCGCACAGGGCCGCCAGCCCGTCGCCGGGCACGACGGCGACGACCGCCCTGCCCCCGGGCTCGCGGGCGACGGCCCGCGCGGGCGCGCCGGAGGCGGCGCCGGCCGGGAGATGGGTGATCTGGATGCGGTACGGGCGCCCCGCCTCGACGCCCGCCTCGACGGCGGCACCGGCGTCGTCGACGTGCACGTGCACCCGCCACAGCCCGTCGCCGCCGACGACGACGAGGGAGTCGCCGAGTGCGTCGAGCCGCGGCCGGAGCCGGGCGACGGCCTCGCCGGCGGCCTCCAGCAGGTAGATCACCTCGTACGCGGGGCCGCCGCCGTCCGGCGCCGCGCAGGCGCCGTCGTCGTGGCGGGCGGCGGTCCTGCGGTTCCCCGGGCCGCGGCCGGCCGGGCCCTCGGGCCCCAGCTCCGTGGGGCGGGCGGCGCCGCTCAGCGCGTCGGCGAGCGTGCCCAGCACCGCCACCAGCCCCAGCCCGCCGGCGTCCACGACGCCCGCCCGGCGCAACGCCTCCAGTTGCCCGGTCGTCGCGGCCAGCGCCTCCCGGGCACCGTCGTACGCGCCGCGCGCGGCCCGCGCCGCGCCGCCCGCGGTGGAGCGCCCGGCCGCCTCGGCGGCGGCGTCGGCGACCGTCAGCATCGTGCCCTCGACCGGATGCTCCACCGCCGCCCGCGCCGCGTCCGCGCCCCGCCGCAGCGCGACGGCCAGCAGCTCACCGTCCCCGGCCCCGGAACCCGGGCCGGCACCCGCCTCCGCCACCACCGCGCCGGTCAGCCCGCGCAGCAGCTCCGCCAGGATCGTCCCCGAGTTGCCCCGCGCCCCGATCAGCGCGCCGTGCGCCATCGCCCGCAGGACGTCCGCCACCGCCGGCTCCACGCCGCCGCCGGGGCCCGCGCTCTCCGCCACGAACGCCCCGTACACCGCGTCCACCGCCTGCGCCGCCGACTCCACCGTCAGATACAGGTTCGTCCCGGTGTCGCCGTCGGCGACCGGGAAGACGTTGACGGCGTCGATCTCCTCCCGGCCGCGGCCCAGCGCCTCCAGGGCCAGGACGCACCAGGCCCGCACGGAAGCGGCGTCGAGCACCTGCACAACCCCCTCGGAACGGACGACGGCAAGGCCGGGTACGGTGTAGCCGCAGCGTAGCGGCTGGACCGGCGATTTCCTCCGCCGGGAAGCCCCGTAGTATGCTGCGCAGGTTGCCCGGTCCCGTACCGGGCCTTCCTTCCCCGGCACGGCCGGCCTGCTCCTTCCGGAGGAGGGCGTGCCGCCGGGATCCGACCGTACGTGCATCAGAAGCTTGGAGTGACCCGTGGCTGCCAACTGCGACGTCTGTGGCAAGGGGCCGGGCTTCGGCAACGCCATCTCCCACTCGCACCGCCGCACCCGCCGCCGCTGGAACCCCAACATCCAGCGGGTGCGCGCCGTGGTCGGGGGGACGCCGAAGCGCCTCAACGCCTGCACCTCGTGCATCAAGGCGGGCAAGGTCTCGCGCTGACGTAGCGCAGCCGCCCACGCACGGCGAGCCGGTCCACCGCGGGGTGGGCCGGCTCTCTCGCGTCCGCCGCGTCCGCGTGACGCCGTCAGGCCGTACGCACCCCGGCGCCGCCGTCCGTGCGCCACCGCCACCCGTGGTCCACCGGCCCCGTCCCCTCCCCCAGCGGAAACCCGCCGGCGATGGCCCCTGTGACGTACTCCTTGGCCGCCGCCACCGCCTCCGGCACCCGCCGGCCCCGCGCCAGATATGCGGCGATCGCGCTCGCCAGCGTGCAGCCCGTGCCGTGGGTGTGCCGCACGGGCAGCCGGGGCGCGCGCAGCCAGTGCTCCTCGGTGCCGTCCGTCAGCAGATCCACGGCATCCGCGCCGGGCGCGGCATCCGCCGCGTCCCCGCCGCCGTCCGCCGCCAGATGGCCGCCCTTGACCAGTGCCCACCGCGGCCCGTACGTGAGCAGCGCCGCCGCCGCCCGCGGCATGTCCGCCTCGCCGGCCACCCGTATCCCCGTCAGCCACGCCACCTCGGCCAGGTTCGGGGTGACGACGGTCGCCGCCGGCAGCAGCCGGGTGCGCACCACGTCCAGTGCCTCGGCCGCCAGCAGCCGGTCGCCGTGGGTGGAGACGCCGACGGGATCGACCACGACCGGCGCGGGCGTCCCGTCCAGCAGGTCCGCGACCGCCGCCACCGTCTCGGCGCCGGCGAGCATTCCGGTCTTCACGGCCTGGACGCCGGCGTCGTCGGCGACGCTGCGGAACTGGGCCCGCACCGCCGCCACGGGCAGCGGCCAACTGCCCTGCACCCCCAGGGAGTTCTGCGCGGTCACGGCGGTGACGACGCTCATTCCGTGCACGCCGAGCGCGAGCATCGTCTTCAGGTCGGCCTGGATGCCCGCGCCACCGCCGGAGTCGGACCCGGCGACGGTCAGCACCCGCGGCGGCGTGCTCCCGCCCCCGCCCGCCGGCTCACCCACCGAAGTGGTCCCAGCCCGCCGTGCCCCGCCACGGCTCGCCGTCCACGGTCACCTGGGCCGCCGCCGACGGCGCCTGCACCTCGCCCACGACCCGCCACCGCGCCGGCAGCTTCACCTGCGGCGGGAACGTGGCCACGATCGCGTGGTCCTCGCCGCCGGTCAGCACCCACTGCAGTGGGTCCACGCCCACCGCCTTGCCGATGTCCGCCATCTGTCCGGGCACGTCGAGGGCCGCGGTGCGGATGTCGATACGGACCTTCCCCGCCGCCGCGACGTGCCCGAGGTCGGCCAGCAGCCCGTCGCTGACGTCCGTCATCGACGTGGCGCCGAGCCCGGCCGCCGCCGGGCCCGCCTGGTACGGCGGTTCGGGGCGGCGGTGGGCCTCGACGAAGGCGCGGGGCGAGCGGAAGCCGCGGGCCAGCACGGCGTGGCCGGCCGCGGACCAGCCGAGCCAGCCCGTCACCGCCACCACGTCGCCGGGGCGGGCGCCGGCGCGGGTGACCGGCTCGTGGCCCTGCATGTCACCGAGCGCGGTGATCGCCAGGGTGATGGCGTCGCCCCGGACGACGTCGCCGCCGACCACGGCGGCGCCGGCGACCTGGCACTCGTCGCGCAGCCCGTCCATCAGCTCCGCCGGCCAGGTGACGAGCAGGTCGGCCGGGACGACGAGGCCGAGGAGCAGGGCCGTGGGGACGGCGCCCATGGCGGCGATATCGGCGAGGTTCTGGGCGGCGGACTTGCGGCCCACGTCGTACGCCGTCGACCAGTCGCGGCGGAAGTGTCGGCCCTCGATCAGCACGTCGGTGCTGGCCACGACCCGGCGGTCGGGGGCGGTGATCACCGCCGCGTCGTCCCCGGGGCCGACCCGCACCGCCGGCGTGGTGGTCAGCCGGGACGTCAGCTCCCGGATGAGCCCGAACTCGCCCAGCTCCCCGACGGTGCCCTGCCCCTGCCCGTGGCCCCTCATCGGATCGTTCCCTCCGTCAACCCGGCGCCCGCGACCTCGCCCGTCATGGCCGGTCCCGACCCTCCCGCGCCGGCCGGACTACGCGATACGGTGGCGTTTCTCCCCCCATGATCCTCGAAGCCGCCCCTGGAGGTCCCGTGGTACAGGCGTACATCCTGATCCAGACCGAGGTCGGCAAGGCGTCGGCCGTCGCCGAAGTGATCGCCAAGATCCCCGGAGTGATCCAGGCCGAGGACGTCACCGGCCCGTACGACGTGATCGTGCGCGCCCAGGCGGACACCGTCGACGAGCTCGGCCGGCTCGTGGTCGCCAGAGTCCAGCAGGTGTCGGGTATCACCCGGACCCTGACCTGTCCGGTCGTCCATCTCTAGACCCCCCGTATGCTCGGCCGGTGATGACGCCGAGCACCCCGCCCACGACCGGCTCCGCCACCCGGCGCCGCGGCGCCGCGCACCGCGGTACCCGGAGCGACCGCCCCGCCCTGCACTTCCGCCCCACCCGGCCATACCGCTCCGCTCTCCGCCTGCCCGCCGCGCTCCTGCTGCTCGCCGCCCCGCTCGCCTGTTCCGGGGGCGGCGGCGCGCCGCAGGTGGCCGTGCCGACCCCGCAGGGGAAGGCCGTGGACCACTGCCGCGAGCTCGCCGACCGGCTGCCCGGCACCGTCGACGGCCAGAAGCGCCGCGAGACCGATCCGGTCTCGGCGCTGACCGCCGGGTGGGGTGACCCGGCCGTCGAGCTGCGCTGCGGCGTGCCCAGGCCGGAGGTGCTCACGCCCGGAAGTGAACACTACAACCCCACCGCCGACACGGTGAGCGTGAACGGCGTCGACTGGCTGTACGAGGACCTGGACGACGGGGCCCGCTTCATCACCACGCAGCGCGCCGCGTTCGTGGAAGTCACCGTGCCCGGTGCGTACGCGCCCGAGGTGAACGCCCTGACGGACCTGGCGGACGCGGTCGGCAGGTCCGTTCCGGGCACGCTCTGACGCGCTGCCTGCAGGGCACCGCGGGCCGCGGGGGCGCTAGCGCAGCCCCGTCGAGCGCCGCAGCGCCGCCTGGATGAGCAGGTCGACCAGCTCGGGGTAGCTCACGCCGCTCTCCTGCCACATCCGCGGGTACATCGAGATGGGCGTGAAGCCGGGCATGGTGTTGATCTCGTTGATCACGAACCCGCCGTCGTCGGTGCGGAAGAAGTCCGCCCGCACCAGCCCCTCGCAGGAGCAGGCCTCGAAGGCGGCGACCGCGAGCCGCTGCACCTCGGCGGTCTCCTCCCCGGTCAGCGGCGCCGGCACGATGCCGTCGGCGGAGTCGATGTACTTGGCCTCGAAGTCGTAGAAGTCGTGACTGGTGGTCGGCGGGATCTCGGCGGGCACGCTGGCGCGCGGCCCGTCCTCGAACTCCAGCACGCCGCACTCGATCTCGCGCCCGCTGACCGCCGCCTCCACGATGATCTTCGGGTCGTGGCGGCGCGCCTCGGCGATCGCGTCCTCCAGCGCGCTGAACCCTCCACTGCCGCCGACCTTCGTGATGCCGATGGACGAGCCCGCCCGCGCGGGCTTCACGAACACCGGCCAGCCGTGGTCGGCGGCGAAGTCCACGATCTTCTTGCGGGCCGCCGCGCCCTCCTGCCCGGGGGCGCCCTCGGTCCACTCGCGCGGCCGGATCACGATGTACGGGCCGACGGGCAGCCCGTACGAGACGAAGACCCGCTTCATGTACTCCTTGTCCATGCCGACCGCGGACGCCAGCACCCCGGAGCCCACGTAGGGCACGCCGGAGAGGTCGAGCATGCCCTGCAGCGTGCCGTCCTCGCCGTACGGGCCGTGCAGCATGGGGAAGACGACGTCGACCTCGCCGAGCGCCTTGGGTACCTGCCCCGGCTCGGTGTAGACGACCTCGCGGCTGCCCGGGTCGGCGGAGAGCACGACGGCGCCCTCCGCCGCCTCCGAGTCGACCAGTTCCTCCACCCTCGGCACCTGGCGGTCGGCGATCGCCATCCGCGCGGGATCGTCCGCGGTGAGCGCCCAGCGGCCGTCGGCGGTGATACCGATGGGCAGCACCTCGTACTTGTTCCGGTCGATCGCGCCCATCACGGCCCCCGCCGTGACCACGGAGATGCCGTGCTCGGAGCTGCGCCCGCCGAAAACGACGGCGACGCGCGGCTTGCGGCCCTGGCTTTCGAAGGAGTGCTCGCTGCTCATCGCTCGCACATTACCCGCTGCGTCGGGGAACGTCAGTGTCCCTCCGCCTTGGCGCTGCGCGACATCAGCTCCTTCAGCGCCACGAGCGGGGGCTTCCCGTCGTGCACGATGCTCACCACGGTCTCGGTGATCGGCATGTCGACCGCGTGTCTGCGGGCCAGATCGAGCACCGACTCGCAGGACTTGACGCCCTCGGCGGTCTGCTTGGTGGCGGCGATGGTCTCGGCGAGGGTCATGCCGCGGCCGAGGTTGGTGCCGAAGGTGTGGTTGCGGGAGAGCGGCGAGGAGCAGGTGGCGACGAGGTCGCCCATGCCGGCCAGGCCCGCGAAGGTGCGCGGGTCGGCGCCCAGCACGCTGCCGAGGCGGGCGGTCTCGGCCAGGCCGCGGGTGATGAGCGACGCCTTGGCGTTGTCGCCGAGCCCCATGCCGTCGGCGATGCCGACGGCCAGCCCGATGACGTTCTTGACGGCGCCGCCGAGTTCGCAGCCGACGACGTCGGTGTTGGTGTACGGGCGGAAGTACGGGGTGTGGCAGGCGGTCTGCAGCCGGCGGGCCACCGCCTCGTCGGCGCAGGCGACCACGGCGGCGGCGGGCTGCCGGGCGGCGATCTCGCGGGCGAGGTTGGGGCCGGTGAGCACGGCGACCCGGCCCCGGACGCCGCCGGCGCCGCCCGCGGAGCCCACGCCCGCGCCCTCCTTGGCGACGACCTCCTCGATGACCTCGCTCATGCGCTTGGCGGTACCCAGCTCGACGCCCTTCATCAGGCTGACGAGGACGGTGCCGGGGCCGAGCAGCGGCGCCCACTGCTCCAGGTTGCCGCGGAGCGTCTGCGACGGCACGGCGAGCACGGTGAACTCGGCGTCCCGGGCGGCCTCCGCGGGGTCGGCGGTCGCGGTGACCGCGTCGGGAAGGCGTACGCCCGGGAGGTAGTCGGGGTTCTCGCGGGTGGCGTTGAGGGTGTCGACGAGCGCGGCTCTGCGGCCCCACATGGTCACCCGGCAGCCGGCGTCGGCCAGCACCAGCGAGAAGGCCGTGCCCCATGAGCCGGTACCGAAGACGGCGCAGCGCGTCACGAGTTCTCCTTACGGTCCGCGGAGCGGCGGCGCTGCTGGGCGCGCACCGTCTTCGGATCGAAGCGCTCGGCGGGCGCCTGCTCGCCGCGCAGCTCCTCCAGCAGGCGGGTGACGGCGTCCATGATGACCTCGGTGGCCTCCGCGAGCACCTGCGGGGTGGGCTCCTTGCCGTAGAACTCCGACAGGTCCACCGGCGGCCCGGCGAGCAGACGGAAGGTCTTGCGCGGGAAGAGCCGGGGCTTGCCGTACGGCGGCAGCACCTCGTTGGCGCCCCAGTGGGCGACGGGGATGACGGGCGCCCGGGTGACGAGGGCGACCCTGGCGGCGCCGGTCTTGCCCTTCATGGGCCACAGCCCGGGGTCGCGGGTGAGCGTCCCCTCGGGGTAGAACGCGACGCACTCGCCGTCCTCGACGGCCGCGACGGCGGCCCGGAATGCTTTGGAGGCGTCGCTCGACTCGCGGTAGACGGGAATCTGCCCGGTGCCGCGCATCACCGTTCCGACGATGCCCTTCTTGAACAGTCCGTCCTTCGCCAGGAACCGCGGCACTCGGCCGGTGTTGTACTGGAAGTGGGCATAGAAGAACGGGTCGAGATACGAGTTGTGGTTGACGACGGTGATGAATCCGCCGTCGGCCGGTATGTGCTCCGCACCACGCCAGTCCCGCTTGGCGAGCAGCCGCAGCGGCGGCTTGCAGATGGCTGCGACCAGCCGGTACCAGAAGCCGATCCTCCGCCGTGACACGGTCCTTTTCACCTTCCCGGATTTTCCCTCGGTGCGCGTTTCGTGGCCGAAACAGTCTCGCCCCGGGTCACACGTCTGTCGAGAACACCGTACGCCCATGTGACCGGCCCGCCCCGCCGCGCGGAGCGCGGGCAGGTGACAATGGGGCGTAACGACGATGACGAAACGCACGGCACCTGCGCAGACGGAACTCCCCGGCCGACCGGGCCGGCGGGTCTGGCATGTCATCGTGCCGCTGAAGCCGCTGGCGCTGGCGAAGTCCCGGCTGCGCCCGGCGGCGGGCGACCCGGGACGGGGCCGGCTGGCGCTGGCGTTCGCGCTCGACACGGTGGGAGCGGCCCTCGCCTGCCCGGCGGTGCGTTCCGTCACCGTCGTCACGGACGACTCCGAGGCGGCGGCGCAACTGGCGGCGACGGGGGCGCGCGTGGTTCCGGACGCCCCGCGGGCGGGTCTGAACGCCGCGCTGGCGCACGGGGAGGAGCGGGTACGGGCGGCGGCGCCCGGCGCGCCCGTGGTGGCGCTGAACGCGGATCTGCCGTCGCTGCGGCCCGCGGAGCTGGCCCGGGTGCTCGCCGCGGTGGACGGCGGGCGGGCGTTCCTGTCCGACGCCCCGGGATCGGGCACGACGCTGCTCGCGGCGGGGGCGGGGGTGGCGCTTGCGCCGGGGTTCGGCGCCGCGTCGCGGGCGCGGCACCTGGCGTCGGGGGCCCGGGAGATCGGGCTGCGCGGCGTGGACTCGGTCCGCCAGGACGTCGACACGGGCGCGGATCTGCGCGCGGCGCTGGTGCTGGGGGTGGGGGCGCACACGGCGGCGGCACTGGTCCGTCTCGCGGCGTACGGCAGGGAAGTCCCCGGCCGGGACGGTGAAGCCGGCAGGAGCCCGCAGCAGCCCCCGGGGCCGCGGGCGGCATCCGACCGCGTGTGCGGCTGAGCGCGGGCCGGTAGCCTGCCGCGCATGCAGGCCACAGCGTTCACGTACGACCCGCAGACCCGCAGCGGCAGCGTGCTCCTCGACGACGGCACGCCGCTGCCCTTCGACGGTGCCGCGTTCGCGGCGGGGGGCCTGCGGCTGCTCAGGCCGGGGCAGCGGGTGCGGATCGAGACGGAGGGCGCCGGCGAGGAGCGCCGGATCGTCCTGGTGACGCTGCACACCTTCTAGCTGCACACCTTCCCAAGGCCGCGGACCGGGGCACGGGCGCCGTCCCGTACGGCGGCGCGCGGCCGGGCCCGGACATGCCGCGGGCCGGTCTCCCCGAGGGGAGCCGGCCCCGCTTGCGGACCCTGCGCCGGGTCCGTCATCGCTTCCTGGCAGTGGTCTTCTTGGCCGTGGTCCGCCGCCCGGCGGCCTTGCGGGCCGGCGCCTTCTTGGCCGTCGCCTTCTTCGCCGGGGCCTTCTTCGCCGACTTCTTGGCGGCCGTCTTCTTGGCGGTGGTCTTCTTGGCGGTGGTCTTCTTGCCTGTGGTCTTCTTCGCCGCCGTCGTCCTCTTCGCCGGAGCCTTCTTGGCGGTGGTCTTCTTGGCGGCCGTCTTCTTCGCCGTGGTCTTCTTCGCGGCGGTCTTCTTGGTGGCCTTCTTGGCGGCGGCCTTGGCGGTGGTCCTGGTGCCGCCGGACAGACTGCCCTTCGGGGCCTTCTTCACCGCCGTGTCGTGCTTCGGCAGCCGCTTGGAGCCGGAGACGAGGTCCTTGAAGCCCTGGCCCGCGCGGAACCGCGGCACCGAGGTCTTCTTGACCCGGACGCGCTCGCCTGTCTGGGGGTTGCGGGCGTAGCGCGCGGGGCGCTCCACCTTCTCGAAGGAGCCGAAGCCCGTGACCGATACGCGCTCGCCGGAGACGACCGCACGAATGATCGCGTCGAGGACGGCGTCCACGGCGTCGGCGGCCTGCTGGCGGCCACCCATCTTGTCGGTAATAGCTTCAACGAGCTGGGCCTTGTTCACGTCTTCCCCTTCGGAGGCATTGTTTGCCGGAACGAAATGTTCAAGCTTTTTCGCACGTTAGGCAGATATATACCGTAAATCAAAGGCAAAACGTCTCTCATCACCCTTGTGTCGCAACGGACTCCCGCTACGAGCGCGCGTCCAGCTCCCGCCGCAGCCGCTCCAGCCGCCTTGCGGCTCCGGCGAGATCGTGCTTCGCGGCACCCGTGATGGCGAGCAGGCGCCTTGTCAGCTCTGCCCGTTCGGCGTCCGTCGCGGCCACCTCGCGCACCTTGCGGTGGGCCTCCTTCAGCCCGGCGGCGACGGTCTCGTAGAGCGCGAGTTGACCGTCGGGATCCATGCGCTGATTGTGCCATCTGCGGTGAGTTGTCGCCCGGCGGCATGCCAACCCGCCGGCGCACGAAACCCCGCGCCCGCCACCTTCCGGCGGCGGGCGCGGGGCCTTGGCTGGGGCGGAAACCGCCGGTCAGCCCTTGACGGTCTGCGGCTTGAACGCCGGCCGGGCCGCCTCGAAAGCGGCGATGTCGGCTTCGTACCCAAGGGTGATGCTGATGTCGTCGAGACCGTTCAGCAGCCGCCAGCGGGCGTTCTCGTCCAGCTCGAACGACGCGGTGAACGCGGGCGCACCGGGCTCCCCGCCGGCGCGTACCTCCAGCGCCTGGAGGTCGACGGTCACCTCGGTCCGCGGCTCCGTCTCGACCAGTTCCCACAGCCGCTCGACGTCCGCCTGCGCCAGCACGACGGTCAGCAGGCCGTTCTTGAGCGAGTTGCCGCGGAAGATGTCGGCGAAGCGGGACGAGACGACCGCCTTGAAGCCGTAGTTCTGCAGCGCCCACACGGCGTGCTCGCGGGACGAGCCGGTACCGAAGTCCGGGCCGGCCAGCAGGACGCTCGCGCCCCGGTACGCCGCGTCGTTCAGCACGAACTCCGGGTCCTTGCGCCACGCCTCGAAGAGCCCGTCCTCGAAGCCGTCCCTGGTGACCTTCTTCAGCCAGTGGGCCGGGATGATCTGGTCGGTGTCGACGTTGCTGCGGCGCAGCGGCACGGCGCGCCCGGTGTGGGTGGTGAAGGCTTCCATGGATCAGACCTCCGCGGTGATCAGGTCGGCCGGGGAGGACAGCCGGCCGGTCACGGCGGTGGCCGCGGCGACCTGCGGGGAGACCAGGTGCGTACGGCCGCCCTTGCCCTGCCTGCCCTCGAAGTTGCGGTTGGAGGTGGACGCCGAGCGCTCGCCGGGGGCGAGCTGGTCGGGGTTCATGCCCAGGCACATCGAGCAGCCGGCGTGCCGCCATTCGGCGCCGGCGGCCGTGAACACCTTGTCGAGTCCTTCCTCGACGGCCTGCAGCGCGACCCGTACGGAGCCGGGTACGACCAGCATCCGTACCCCGTCGGCGACGCGCCGCCCGCTGACCACCTCGGCGGCGGAGCGCAGATCCTCGATCCGGCCGTTGGTGCAGGAGCCGACGAACACGGTGTCCACGGCGATCTCGCGCAGCGGCTGCCCGGCGGTCAGGCCCATGTACTCCAGCGCCTTCTCCGCCGCCAGCCGCTCGCTGGCGTCGCCGAACGACGCCGGGTCGGGCACCCGCGCCGACAGCGGGGCGCCCTGCCCCGGGTTGGTCCCCCAGGTGACGAACGGGGCCAGTGCGGCGGCTTCGATGACCACCTCGCGGTCGAAGACCGCGTCGTCGTCGGTGCGCAGCGTGCGCCAGTACTCGACGGCCGCGTCCCAGCCGTCGCCCTCGGGGGCGTGTGCGCGGCCCTTCAGATACGCGAACGTCGTCTCGTCCGGCGCGACCATCCCGGCGCGCGCGCCGGCCTCGATGGACATGTTGCAGATCGTCATCCGCGCCTCCATCGAGAGCTTCTCGATGGCCTCGCCGCGGTACTCGATCACATAGCCCTGACCGCCGCCGGTGCCGATGCGGGCGATGATCGCGAGGATCAGGTCCTTTGCGGTGACGCCGTCGGGCAGCTCGCCGTTGACGGTCACGGCCATGGTCCTGAACGGGGCCATCGGCAGGGTCTGCGTGGCGAGCACGTGCTCGACCTGGCTGGTGCCGATGCCGAACGCCAGCGCGCCGAACGCGCCGTGCGTGGAGGTGTGGCTGTCGCCGCAGACCACGGTGGTGCCGGGCTGAGTGAGCCCGAGCTGAGGGCCGACGACGTGCACGACGCCCTGCTCGACGTCGCCGAGCGGGTGCAGCCGGACGCCGAAGTCGGCGCAGTTCTTGCGCAGGGTCTCCAGTTGCGTGCGCGAGACCGGGTCGGCGATGGGTTTGTCGATGTCGAGGGTGGGGGTGTTGTGGTCCTCGGTGGCGATGGTGAGGTCGGTCCTGCGCACCGTCCGGCCCGCCTTGCGCAGGCCGTCGAAGGCCTGCGGGCTGGTCACCTCGTGCAGCAGGTGCAGATCGATGAAGAGAAGGTCGGGCTCGCCCTCAGCGCGCCGGACGACGTGGTCGTCCCAGACCTTCTCCGCGAGTGTCCTTCCCATCGCATTCCCATCGTCGTTGATTGCGAACTGCGTGTGCGCATGCCCGTGCCGGTGCACGACGGCACCGTCCGCTTCCCTCACGCCGGAGGGGGGCCGGTCCCCCCAGGGTGACGCGTTCCCCGGAAATATGAACTTGCGTTTCATAGTGTGAGACGCGAGTATCGTTTCATGGACAACTCTAGCGGCGTCGGCGTACTCGACAAGGCGGCTGTGGTGCTGAGCGCGCTGGAGTCCGGTCCGGCCACCCTCGCCGGGCTGGTCTCCGCGACCGGTCTCGCCCGCCCCACGGCCCACCGCCTCGCGGTGGCGCTGGAACACCACCGCATGGTGGCGCGGGACATGCAGGGCAGGTTCATCCTCGGCCCCCGGCTCGGGGAACTGGCGGCGGCGGCCGGCGAGGACCGGCTGCTCGCCGCGGCCGGCCCGGTGCTCACGCACCTGCGCGACATCACCGGCGAGAGCGCCCAGCTCTATCGGCGCCAGGGCGACATGCGCATCTGCGTCGCGGCGGCCGAGCGGCTCTCGGGGCTGCGCGACACCGTCCCGGTGGGCTCCACGCTGCCGATGAAGGCCGGCTCGGCGGCGCAGGTGCTGCTCGCCTGGGAGGAGCCCGAGCGGCTGCACAGGGGACTGCAGGGGGCCCGGTTCACGGCCACGGCCCTGTCGGGCGTACGGCGCCGGGGGTGGGCCCAGTCCGTCGGGGAGCGGGAGCCGGGCGTCGCGTCCGTCTCCGCCCCCGTACGCGGCCCGTCGCACCGCGTGGTGGCCGCCGTCTCGGTCTCCGGGCCGATCGAGCGGCTGACCCGGCACCCGGGCCGGATGCACGCCCAGGCCGTCGTGGACGCCGCCGCGCGGCTCACGGACGCGCTGCGCAGGACGGGATGAGTGCGCGCGGCCCGTACGGAAGGCACGGAACCACGAGGAAGGGCCTCCCGCGGCGCGGGAGGCCCTTCGAAGTCTTCGCGTGTACCCCCGACCGGATTCGAACCGGCGCTACCGCCTTGAGAGGGCGGCGTGCTAGGCCGCTACACAACGGGGGCCTTGGACGATCCTCTCCTCGCGATGGAGAGGACCTGTACCCCCGACCGGATTCGAACCGGCGCTACTGCCTTGAGAGGGCAGCGTGCTAGGCCGCTACACAACGGGGGCGAGCACATCAGCAACTGCGTTGCGCTGGGGTACCAGGACTCGAACCTAGACTAACGGAACCAGAATCCGTCGTGCTGCCAATTACACCATACCCCACCAAAACACAACCCCCGTCACGGGGGCTCTGTTCCGGTGACCGCCGTTCCCGGCGACGGACAGAACATTACCCGATCGCGGACCGCACTCCAAAACGGGTTAGCGCAGCCTGGCCATGAGGGCGTGCTCGACGAGCGTGATCAGCGTCGACTTGGACTCCGAGCGCTGACGCGCGTCCGTGGTCAGGATCGGCGTCTCCGGACCGATCTGCAGCGCCTCACGCACCTCGTCCGGCGAGTACGGCTGATGACCGTCGAACCCGTTCAACGCGATCACGAACGGCAACCCCGAGTTCTCGAAGTAATCCACCGCCGGGAAACAATCCGCCAGCCGACGCGTATCCACCAGCACCACCGCACCGATGGCACCACGCACCAGATCGTCCCACATGAACCAGAAACGATCCTGACCAGGCGTCCCAAACAGATACAGGATCAAATCCTGATCCAACGTGATACGCCCGAAATCCATCGCCACCGTCGTCGTGGTCTTCCCCGACACCTGCGACAGATCATCGATCCCCGCAGACGCCGACGTCATCACAGCCTCGGTACGCAGAGGATTGATCTCCGACACCGAACCCACGAACGTGGTCTTCCCCACCCCGAAACCACCCGCCACCACGATCTTCGCCGACGTGGTCGCACGAGCCGGAGCAGAACCGGCCACACCACTAGAGCTTGCGAAGTCCACTGAGCACCCTTTCGAGCAAAGTCACATC